>DYRR01000100.1 GCA_020718605.1 Chthoniobacter flavus
TGGGGCGGGCGTTGGCAAGGCGTTGACTCCGGGGTATTGCTTGAGGAATCACGGGGTCAACATTGAATTCCTACTTCGATACGGGAGTCCTTCTCAAGCTCTATACGGCGGAACCGGAATCCCAGCGCATTCAGGATTTTGTCCGGCTTCGCAAGAAGCGAATTTGGATTACCGATCTGCATTCAGGCCATACTTGCCGGTGCCATTGGTCTGAAAGTGCTCAACCCAGCCTCTCAATAATTGGGGGACGATCACGGGATCGGTCTTTCTCTGAATGAGAAGCTACCCGGTGCAATTTTTGATCGATTGAAAAGAATGGTGTCCCCTGTTACGGTTCCCCGTCATGTCCGCTATTCCCCGACAGCCTCTTGGAGATCTCCTGCTTGAAACCGCGCGGGAGGCGGGTGGCACGGAATTGCCGGCCTGCGCCGAAGCGCTTCAACGCAGCGCCGAGTCCCAGACTTCCGGCATCCGGGCATTGCTGGACACCGGGTTTGTGCCGGAGAACAAATTTCTTGGACGGCTCTCCGCGCGGCTGGGGTTGCCCTGGCATGCGGAGAATCTTCCCTCCATCCCCGCCCCGTTGCGCGAGAAATTTCCCGCGCGCATTGCCTTGCGGCATCATCTGCTGCCTTTCGAGGAGGAGGGGACCGGACAGCTCCGGGTCTTCACCTACGATCCGTTCGATCTCGTGGCGCGCCGGGTGGTGTCCCGCACGCAGCCCGGCCCCGTTCTCTGGGCCATGGCGGGGAGGCGTCAGATCCTGGAAGCACTGCGCCAGGGATACGGCGTGGGTGCCGAGACCTTTGATGAGATTCTCCAGGGTCGCGAGGACACCAGTATCGACAACGATCTCAAACAGGAAACCACCGTCCTGGATCTCGACGATTCCGAGGCGTCGGTGGTGAAGTTTGTCAACCAGATCATCCGCGAAGCTCTTCAGGAAAATGCGACCGACATCCATGTCGAGCCGCTGGAGAACGACCTGCGCATCCGCTACCGGATCGACGGGGTTCTGCATGAGATTCCCGTGCCCGGCCGGATCAAACTGCTTCAGGCCTCGGTGATCTCGCGGCTCAAAATCATGGCCGATCTCGACATCGCCGAGCGCCGCCTGCCCCAGGACGGACGCATCAACCTTGAGTTCGGCGGCAAACCCATCGATGTCCGTGTCGCCGTGATTCCTTCCGTCACGGGCGAAAGCATCAGCCTGCGTCTGCTCGGGCAGCAGCGGTTCAATTTCGAACTGCTCGGACTCGACCCCTCCGACGAACAGAAAGTGCGGAGTCTTCTCGCCATGCCCAATGGCATCGTGCTGCTCACCGGGCCCACGGGCTGCGGCAAGTCCACCACGCTCTACACATTCCTCAGCTCGCTCAACACCAAGGAACGCCGGATCGTGACGATCGAGGATCCCGTCGAGCAGAAGCTGGAGGGCGTGATCCAGATCGCCGTGAAACCCGAGATCAATCTCACCTTCGCCGGTGGACTGCGCAGCATTCTGCGCGGCGATCCCAATGTCGTGATGGTCGGCGAAATGCGCGACTTCGAGACCGCCGAGATCGCCATCCGCGCCGCGCTCACCGGGCACCTCGTTTTTTCCACCTTGCATACCAACGATGCCATCGGCGGCATCACGCGGTTGTTGGACATGGGGATCGAGCCGTTTCTGGTGGCCTCTTCCGTGCGCGCTTTCCTGGCGCAGCGTCTTGTGCGCGTGCTCTGTCCCGATTGCAAGGCGCCGGGAAATTACACGCCGGATTATCTGCGCCAGATCGGCTTTCCCGCCCGCCACTCCGATACGATCCGCACGGCGGTGGGGTGCGAGCAATGCCGACAGACCGGATATCGCGGACGCCGGGCACTGGTGGAGATCTGCACGGTTTCCTCCCGGCTGCAGGAAATGATCACCTCGCGCCAGCCCGGCACCGCGCTGCGTCCCGTGGCGATCGCCGAGGGCATGGTGCCACTGCGGCAGGACGGATGGCGCAAGGTCATCGCGGGTTCGACCACACTGGAGGAAGTCATCCGCGTCACCACGGCGGACGTGGACGTGCAGGACGAATAAGCGGCGCCGTTGCCAGGCCCTGTGCATCCCTTCCCGGGTAGCGCAGGCGTCCCGCCGGATGTCGCCTTCCGACCCCAATTCACAAGCCCCAACACCAGCCGTACCCACCCGAACTTGCCGCGTGTAGCCCGCTCCGGGAGGAGCGGGACGGGGGTGCTTTCCATGAACCCCGGACATGTTTGATCGGAGGCGAGTGTGCCTGGCTTATTGCAAGCCCACGCTGGCCTCGATGCTTTGTTGCCGCTGCTGTTGCTGGCGCTCTTGGGCACGGCGGAGGCGGTCGAGATCAGCTTGCGCTTTGGTGAGGGCGGTTGCGGACTGGGTAGCAAGGTCGCTTGCCACCCGTGTCGCCTGTGATTTCTTGGCAGTGCTGTATTGCGTGAAAAGCTTTTGCGAATAGGTAGCCATCTCCGGATGGAGCAGGTCTGGGTTGGTGAGCAGTATTTGTAATTTTGTGTCCTGATCCAAATATTGGAACTCCTCGGCAGTAAAAGCGCGCCCGCCGTGCTGTTGTGAAAACTTTGCCGCCATCGCCGCGCACAACTGGCCTTCGCGGTCGAAGAAGAGAAGATTCCTGCTTGTTCTCTCTGCCATCCGCTATAACCCAACTTCCGCACCTTCTACAACAAACTGCGCCTAGCCGGTAAAGCCGCCAAAGTCGCTCTCGTTGCCGTGTCCAGAAAACTCATATTCCTTCTCAACTCCTCATTAAAAATTCCCGAAATCACTCTTGCCAAATGAACACAGTTGCTGGGCTGGAAGACGTTCAGCGTGACCCGCTATCCGGAGTCGTGGATGGAGGAGGGGTTGTTCCCGACTGTGGCCCGGTCATTTCTGGGCTCTCTTGATCCGTTGGATATCTTCCAGATTTCGAGTAGTGCAGGAATCCCCGCCATACGAAGACGACTCCGAGGACCGCAAAGATCAACCCGGGTATCTCTGCAGCAAGGGCACCCATTGCAGCCCCCAATGCAACAAAGAGAACTCCGCTAACCGACATGAAGATCGCATTCCGACGCAAGTGTGTGTTGGATGTGGTCAGAATCGCGTTATTCCGATCGATCATCCGGTTTATCATCTTCGCTCGTTCTTCACAGCGATTCCGGCAGGCAACTCCATCGCCAATCTCATTTGCGCATTCGGCGCACAAGCCTTTGCTGCAAGACTTGCAGATGGCTACCGCACTGGTTTGGGGGTGGTAGTAGCAGTTCATTTATTACTGACCGGTCAGTATCAGTCTCCGTAGCCGTTGGGATGGGCGAGGTGCCATTCCCAGGCGCTGGAGATGATTTTGTCGATGGCCTGATACTGCGGCGCCCAGCCCAGTTCGCGGCGGATTTTATCGGAGCCTGCGATGAGCCGGGCTGGATCGCCGGGGCGCCGGGGGCTTTCCACCACGGTGATCTCTCGTCCGGTGATGGTCCGGCAGCATTCGATGACTTCCTTCACCGAGGTGCCTCCGCCGGTTCCAAGATTGTAGAATGCACTGGCGGGCGCGTTCAAAGCCAACAGATGGGCCTGGGCAAGATCGAGGATGTGGATGTAATCGCGGATGCAGGTGCCATCGGGTGTGTCGTAATCTCCGCCGAAAATCTCGACATGCGATTTTTGTCCGAGGGCCACTTTGAGGATATTGGGGATGAGGTGAGTCTCCACCCGGTGATTCTCGCCGTAGGTTCCGCTGGCACCCGCCGCGTTGAAGTAGCGCAGAGCGACATAGGTGAGCCCGTGAATCTCGCCATACCAGCGCAGGATTTTTTCGAACAACAGCTTGGATTCGCCGTAGGGATTGATCGGGTTCTGCGGCAGCGATTCGTCGATGGGCACCCGCTCGGGTTGTCCGAAGGTGGCGCAGGTCGAGGAGAACACCAGGCGTTTCACTCTGGCGGCGATCATTCCGTCGAGCAGAAACTGTCCGCCCACGACGTTATTGTAGAAATATTTGCCGGGATCCTGCATGGATTCGCCCACCAGGGCGTTGGCGGCAAAGTGCATGACGGCGTCGGGTTTGACTTCCGCAAGCGCGGAGGCGATACAGGCGCGCTCGCGCAGGTCCCCTTCGATGAGGCGGGCGCGGGGATCGATCGCGGCGCGATGGCCTTCGGTGAGGTTGTCAAACACCACGACTTCAAATCCCTTGTTCAGGAGTTGTTCGACGCAGATGCTTCCGATATATCCGGCACCGCCGGTGACAAAGACTTTCATGGTTGGGAGGGGTCTTCTATACGGACCGGCCCCGCTTTGGCAAGGAGGAACACGGCGGAAACTCCCTCAATCAGGGCTGGAAGGATTATGAGATTGGGCGGGCGTTGAGGCGAATTTGATGGCTCAGGGCATCCTCTTGCGTCTCTCCGGGGTGTATGGTAGGGTATTACCCCCGGTAAATATGTTTCAAGAGCATCTGGCATGGGTCTTGCTTTTTCAATTCATGAGAAACTTTCTTCGCCCAAGTTCGGGGCGCCTTCAAGTATCCGCATTCCAGTGGATACGGCGCTCCGGGTTCGGCGGGGGAAACAGCACGAGGTATCCACCATGAATAATTCAACCACCACTGTCGCGGGACAACTTGGCATCGAAGCCGCTTTGGACGCTTTTCAGCCCGGGATGCTTGTTTTCGACCGGTTTACTCTGGAAAAACTACTCGGACGCAGCGTGGTCAGCACGGTCTGGATGGCCCGGGATGCTTCCTCCGGAAACTCGGTCGCCCTCAAACTCCTGCCAAAGCTGGTCCTTTGCGACCAGGCCGGCCTGAATCATCTGCGCAACGCCGTTCAGGATGCCCGCCGTCTCCGTCATGAGAACATCGTTCGCGTGCTGGAGTTGCTTGAGGACGAGCATTGGGCCGCGATTGTCTCCGAGTCCGTGGAGGGTGAGAGTCTCCATGCGCTCCGTGTTGCCCGTCCGAATGGGGTTTTTGATCCCGAAGATCTGAATCCTGTGTTGGGTCAGATGATCGAAGCGTTCGACCACGCCCATTCCGAGGCCCATGTGCTGCACCGCAAGCTGACTCCCGCCAACGTGTTGGTGTCAA
Source organism: Chthoniobacter flavus (assembly GCA_020718605.1). Classification (GTDB taxonomy): domain Bacteria; phylum Verrucomicrobiota; class Verrucomicrobiia; order Chthoniobacterales; family CAKUMP01; genus DYRR01. Next base: position 5,100 of record DYRR01000100.1, read on the forward strand.
CCGGTGGCAAAGTGAAGGTGTGCGATTTCGGAATTGCCCGGGTGATCAGCGACTGTCTGCAACGCGCCACCCGCCATGTGGGAACCACGGGCGAATTGCTCTACCTGAGTCCCCAGCAACTCGATGGGGAGACCGCTTCGGTGTCGGACGACATCTATGCGATCGGTGCCGCTCTTTTTGAGTTGATCACCTCGCACCCGCCCTTCCACACCGGTGACGTGATCTGGCAGATCCGCAACGAAGAGGCGCCATCCATGGCCGAACGCCGTGCGGAATTTGGCCTGCCCTGCGCCGGCATCCCCCGTCCCTGGGAAAAAGCGGTGAACTCGTGTCTGAACAAACATGCGGAACTGCGCCCGGCGAACATCCGCGTCCTCGCGCAGAAGGAAATTGCCGTGCTGGGTCCCGTCATGCTCTGTCCGGCGGCACCGGTCGTGATTCCAGAGGAAAAACTTGAGCCCGCGTCCGAGACCCCTGTTTCCACCTTTGCGCCGCCCCCGTCGATTCCCTTGAAAGCCTCATCGGTGCCGGTTGTGCTCACTGAGAAGGAGGATATCCCGGTGGAGCCCGCCCAGGCTCCTGTGTCGGAGAGTGTTTCAAGTCCTGTTTCCCGCCCGATTGCGGAACCGGTTGCCGCGGAAAAGCCGGCTTGGAAACCTTATGTGGACGAGGATGAACCGGAGGAGGTGGAGATGCCTTCCCGCTCAAGGATGCTCCCCGCACTCGCCGCGCTGGTGATCTTCGGATTGCTCGTGGGAGTGGGATTCCTGTTGCGCGATCCCATCCGGGGCCTCGCGGGAAAAGCCCTGCCCCAGACCTTCGGAACGGCCGCCAAAACTCCGGCTCCGGATGTCGCCGCACCTGCGACCACTGCCGACCCGGATGCCCAGGAGGCATTGGTAGTGCTGCAGGAGCGTTTCGCCAAGGCCGCCATTCCGGCAGTGGAACCCGGCGACTCTTTGCCTGCGCCCGCAGTCAAGACTTCTCCTGTCACCAAACCCGCGCCGACTGCGGCGGCAGTGGCGGATGCCACGCCCCGTGCCGCCTCCGCCTACGAAACCGCTCTGGCCGAGGCGGAAGCCGCCGCCAGGGAAGCCGCAGAACAGGCCCGCCGTGCTGAGGCTTTGCGTCAGGCTGCGGAAGACAAAGCCCGCCAACTCTCCGAACTCCGCCGGACCGAAGAAGAACGTCTCGGCAAGGTCCGGGCCGATGCCAAAGCCGCCGCCGCCGCGACTTCGGAAAAGGAAGCCGCCGCCGCAGGCCTGAGTGCCGCTTATGAAGAAGTGCGCGTTGCCGCCGAGAAAGCCGCCGCCTTGCATCAGGAAAAAATGCAGGCCGCCCAGCAAGCGCAGGCCGACGCCCGCAAGGCCGTCGCAGAAACAGAAGCCCTGGCCAGGGAGATCGCGGCACTCGAAGAGAGCCTTGTTCCTCTCAGAGAGAAGCACAAGACGCTGGCCGCATCCATTGAGACCAGGAAGACCGCAGCGGATGCCGTGACTGCCGATGCAGGAACCGCCCGGACCGCCGTCGAGGAATCCAATGCGCTGCGGACCGCGCGCAAGGCCGAGACCGATCGTGCCCTTGCCGAAGCCGCCGAAGCCAAGGCCGCCGAAGCCAAGGCCGCCGCCGCTCTGAAAACCGCCGAGGAAGCCTTTGCCTCGGAATTCTCCAGTGCCGGAGCCCCAGCACCAACCGCTTTGGAACCTCCCGTGACGCTCAAGTCGGACAATGCCGGGGTGGCCCCCAAAAAGCCCGCGTCCGGCACCAATGCGCTCACGGAGCAGGCCCGTGCCGCGGTGGATTCCGAGAATTGGACTCTGAATGCGCCCGCTCCCAAGCCCCGGCCGGTCGCGGTCTCGAAGCCCAGTGCCACGGTGAGCCCTTCGTCCGCCGGGAAGCCTGCCAAGGGGTCTTTCGACAACAGCCTGGGAATGCATTTTGTGCCCGTGGGACCGGTTCATTTTTCCGTTCATGAAACCCGCCTGCAGGACTTCGAGAAGTTCGTTGAGGAAACCAAACACACCTCCAACGGCAACTGGAAAAAACCGGGATTCCAACAGAAACCCGATCATCCCGTGGTGAATGTGAGTTGGAACGATGCCATCGCCTTTTGCAAGTGGCTCACTGCCCGGGATCGGGCCGATGGCAAAATTGTCGCGACCCAGGCCTATCGCCTGCCAACCGACGTGGAGTGGAGTTTTGCCGCGGGCCTGGACCGTGAGGAAGGTGCCACCCCGGAAGCCCGCGACATGGGTGTGACCAATGTTTATCCGTGGGGCACCACCTGGCCGCCCCCTGCCAAAGTCGGAAACTATACCGGCACGGAAGCCGGGGCGGAAGCCGGTATTCCCGGATACGAGGACGGCTTCATCTGGACCGCTCCCGTGGGTTCGTTCGCGGCCAACCGCTACGGGCTCTATGATATGGGCGGCAATGCCTGGGAATGGTGCATGGACTGGTGGAACAAGGAACAACGCTCCCGCGTGCTCCGTGGCGCTTCCTGGTATAATGGCGGACTCAAGCTCAGCCTTCTCACCTCCTGCCGCATCTGCGGCGAGCCCGGATCCTCGACCGACAACTACGGTTTCCGCGTGGTGCTGGCGGCCGACGATACCAGCGCCGCCGCCAAGTAATCGCGCACATACGCCGCGACCGCCTCCCGCCATGGGCGGGGGCGAAGCCCGGTTTTACGGGAGAAATGGTCTGCGGACATCGCGGTGTAAACCGGACGCCGCGCCACGAAGTTTGTCATGGCCGCCATCTTCAGCGGATGAACCACGGCGGTCTTGAGGGGAACCCCTGCTTCCGCCAGGCACGCCAACCCATACTCGCCGTACTCGCGCCAGGTTGTTTCCCCTTCGTTGCAAAGATGCATCACCCCCCCGCCCGTGGCCGGGTCCAGCAGCGCTTCCATCCAGGTCACGCAGTCGGCCGTGTAGGTGGGGGAGGAAAATTTGTCCCCGATGGCCTCGGCCCGGTCGTGTTCCAGGGCCCGCCGCGCGATCATGTCGAGAAAACTGGGGCGCTCCGGACCGAACACCCAGGACACACGCACCGCCAGATGGCCGGGCGAGGTTTTCAGAACCAGATCTTCGCCCCGCAGTTTGGACTCTCCATAGACGCTCACCGGCCGCGCCGGATCGCTCTCGACGCGCCGTCCGGGCGTTTCCCCCCCGAACACATAATCCGTGCTCACATGGATGCAGCGCGCTCCTTTTTCCGCGCAAATCCTTCCCAGCACTCCCGCAGATTCGGCGTTCACCCGAAAGGCTTCCTCCCGGCGGGTCTCGCAATAATCGACATTGGTGAGCGCCGCGCAGTTGACCAGGGCGTCAAACTCCAGCGGGGCCAGAACTGCGGGGAGCGCCTCCGGGTCGCCCAGATCCAGCGCGGCGCGCGGGAATGCCAGCACTTCATGCGATCCCGTCCATCCTTTTGCCAGAGCCGCCCCCAGCCGTCCGCCGGCGCCGGTGATTGCGATTCTCATGCCTTGGTCCGCGCGAGCAGTTTCTCCCACCAATCCCGATTTTCCACATACCAGTCCACCGTCTGGCGCAGGCTGTCGGGCCCGCGATGAATGGGCTTCCAGCCCAGTTCCGAATGGATGCGGGAGGAATCAATGGCGTAGCGCCGGTCGTGCCCGGGGCGATCTTTCACATATTGGATGAGCGACTCGGGCCTGCCCAGATGGGAAAGGATGAGCCGGACGACATCGATGTTTTTCATCTCGTTGTCGGCACCGATGTTATAGACCCGTCCGGCCTTTCCCCTGAGCAGAACCGAGAGGATCGCGGCGCAGTGGTCTCCGACATGGATCCAGTCCCGCACGTTGAGGCCGTCGCCATAGACCGGCAGCGGGAGGCCGCGCAGCGCGTTGAGGATCATGAGGGGAATGAGCTTCTCCGGATATTGGAACGGTCCGTAGTTGTTCGAACACCGGGTCACCACCACTTCCTGGCCGAAGGTGTGATGGCAGGCCAGCGCGAGCAGGTCGGCGCCGGCTTTGCTCGCGGAATACGGGGAGCTGGGCTGGATCGGCGAGTCCTCGGTGAACCGGCCTTCTTCGCCAAGCGATCCATAGACTTCGTCGGTGGATACCTGGACAAAGCGTTTCACGCTGCATTTTCGGGCCGCATCCAGCAGAACTCCGGTGCCGGCCACATTGGTGTGAATAAAATTTTCCGGGGAGTCGATGCTGCGGTCCACATGCGATTCCGCCGCGAAATTGACCACGGCGAAATAAGGATGCCGCGCCATGGCGGCCCCCACCGCGGCGGGATCGGCGATGTCGGCTTTGCAAAATTCATAGCGATCGCCGAAGTCGGCCTCCACATCGGCGAGGTTGTCGGGATTGCCCGCATACGTGACCGCATCCAGGTTCGTCACCGAGGACGTGGGATAATGCCGCAGAACGTGTCGCACAAAATTGCTGCCGATGAACCCGCAGCCGCCGGTGATGAGAAGTCGCATGCATGTCCTATAGCAGCCCGTTTCTTTTCCCGACAATGCAAAAAATTTTGATATTGATGCCTTCAAGTTCATAGGGCAGCACTAAAAATTTAAAGAAAACGTTGGTGTTAAGGCAATAAGGCGAA
>DYRR01000101.1 GCA_020718605.1 Chthoniobacter flavus
TTGACTTTATGGTTGCGGGCCCGTTTTGGGGCGGCGACTGCGGCCTTGAAAAGAGGCGGCGTGGTTCCCTACTGGAGTTCCCATCTCAACGAAGCCCGCACCGAACTCATCGTGCCCACCGGCCACGGTGCCTTCAAATCCCCGCTCGCAGTGGAGGAAGTTCGCCGAATCCTGTTGGAGTATGCCGCTGCCCGTCGGAATTAATAAAAAGAACATCGCGCGAGTCCTTGGGAAATGGTAAGTGTGCCGGATGCAAACCCATCTCCGGGAAATTCTCCGCTGCATTCTTGATTCCTATCGAAACACGGGCGGGATCAACAATATCGACGGGTTGAACCTGCCGTCCAAACGCGCGATGGAATCGGTCTGCGAAGAACTCCTACAGATTCTCTTTCCCGGCTTTCTCGACGCCGAGCCGGTGCATTCCAGCGACATGGAGCGCGTGATCGGCTACCGGCTGGGCGCCATTGCCGATCGGCTCAAGCATGAGATCTGTCGCGCCCTGCGCACCGACAATCCGGATTGCTCCGAGAATCGGGCCGAGGAGATCACGCTGGAGTTTCTGGCCACCATCCCCGAAGTGCGCGACCTGCTCCGCACCGACGTGCAGGCCGCCTACGAGGGCGATCCGGCGGCGCGCTCTTTCGAGGAGATCATCCTAGCCTATCCCTGCGTCGAGGCCATTGCCATCCAGCGGCTCGCCCACCGGCTTTATCTCAAGGAAGTGCCGCTCATCCCGCGCATGATGACCGAGTGGGCCCATGCCCGCACCGGCATCGACATCCATGCGGGAGCCTCGCTGGGCAGTCATTTTTTCATCGACCACGGCACCGGCGTCGTCATCGGGGAGACCTCCCGGATCGGCTCCCGGGTGAAGCTCTATCATGGCGTGACACTGGGTGCGAAAAGCTTTGCCAAGGACGACGAGGGCCACATTCTCAAGGGGGGAAAACGCCATCCCGACGTGGGCGACGACGTGACGATCTATCCCGGCAGCACCGTGCTCGGGGGCGAGACTGTGATCGGCGGCGGAACCACCCTGGGCGGCAATGTCTTTCTCATGCACAGCGTTCCACCCAACTCGCTCGTGTACTATGAGGAGACCCAGATCAAAGTGGTCCCCAAACGCCGCGACCGGTCGGCTGATGGTGAGAATATGTGAAGATCTCGTCGGGGTATGAAAATCCGATCCGAAGGCAGACAACTCTTCCTCCCGCTTGCCCCGCACCATCCGGAGGTGGCGGTGCCGGTCCCGCTTCCGAGAGGACGGGATGCGGCCTTGGAACGCATCGCAGCAGATCATCTGCGACGGCTGGGTTTTGACAGTCTCGTGCCGATTCTGCGGGTGATCTGGAATCCGCGTCTGGGGTCCACGGCCGGTCAGGCATTGCACGCCGATTTCACCATCACTCTCAACCCCCATCTGGTCACCATTTCCGTAGAGGAAGTGCATCGCACGCTCCTGCACGAACTCGCCCATCTCATTGCGTACGCCCGCAGTCCCTATCGCAAAATCCCATCGCATGGGCGTCTCTGGCGTCAAGCCTGCGCGGACCTTGGGATTCCAGGCGAGAGCAGCCGTCACACGCTCGCCCTCCCACGACGCCGGGTTGCCAGAAAATATTTCTATCGCTGTCCCTCCTGCGGGGTGGAGTTGGGCAGAGTCCGCCCCCTGCGCCGCGCGGTGGCTTGCTCGGTCTGTTGCCGCAAACACAATGGCGGGTGCTACCACGACCGGTTTCGTTTCGAGAAATGCCCGCCGCCCCTGCCGGAAACCCCCGGTTAGGTGGCGAGCGTTTTCAGGATCTCCACGGTGCGTGTGGTGGCACCGGAATGCGGGGCCAGGGCGTGCGCGGATCCCTCGGCGAACCGGCCCGCCACCGCCGGATCCTGCAGGATGCGCCGCAGTTCCCGGGCGAGAGCGCCCGGATCGGGCACTTGCGCTGCGGCTCCATGACGAAGCAACTCCGCGACAATGGCCCCGAAGTTTTCCATGTGGGGACCGAAGAGGACCGGACGGTGGGCCACCACGGCTTCCACGGGGTTCTGGCCGCCCGTGGCGAGGAAGCTTTTTCCGATAAAAACAACTGTGGCGAGCGGATACCAAGCGTGCAGTTCGCCGGTGGTGTCGAGCAGGAGCACATCGGGGCGATCCCGTGGCGGGCCGGATTCGGTCAATCCCGATCTGCGGAGCACCCGGGCCCCCGCGCGTTCGAGTTCCACCGTGAGTTCCCTGGAGCGTTCTACATGTCTTGGAGCTGCAAGCAGGGTGAGGGTGGGATGGTCTGTTCGCAGTTCGCGCACGATGTCCCAGAGGATTTTTTCCTCGCCGGGATGCGTGCTGCCCGCCAGCAGCAGCGGTGTTTCGGGGCCAAGGCCGGCGCGTTGCAGGACTTCCCGCAGTGGCCCGGGATCGGGATCGCGGTGGCGGGCGTAGTCAAATTTAATGCTTCCGGTGAGATGCAATCGCCCGGGAGTCACCCCGAGACTTTTCCACCGCGCGAGGTCGGCGCGCTCCTGTACGGCAATGGCGGAGAGGCGGTTGAAAATCGGGGCGGCCAACCGGCGGAAGGCGCGGAAGCGCCGTTCCGAGCGCGGGGACAACCGGGCATTCACCAGGGCGACAGGAACACCCCGGCACCGGGCGGCCCAGGTGAGATTGGGCCAGACCTCGCCCTCCACCAACACGATGAGAGCGGGCCGGATCGCGCGCATGGCCGCGCGGATGAAGGGCGGAAAGTCCAATGGAAAATACAACACCTCGACCCCCTCCGGGACTTCCTTTGTTGCGAGCGCATATCCCGTGGATGTGGTGGTGGAGAGTGCCACGGGTTGGGCCGGGTCGGTGCGGCGGATTTCGGCAAGCAGTTTGAGCGCGATCCGGATTTCGCCAACGCTCACCGCATGGATCCAGATACGCCGACAGCCCGCCGCGAGCCGTGACCGCACCCGCTCGGAATACACACCGAACCGCTGCCCGAACTTGTGCCCGTATTGACCCCGCCGCATCATGCGCAGCAGGAAATTCGGCAGCAGGAGAAGCAGAACGAAGGGGAAAAGCAGGTTGTAAAAAAACTGGACGATCACGAGAGGAACGGTTCAGGCCCGGGAGAGCAGCAGCACTTCGGTTCTCCCATAACCCTTCCGGCGCAGCAGGGTCCAGCCCGAAAGATCGGGCATCGGCGCACCGGGATCGCGCTCCAGCACGAGAACCCCCCCGGGGGACAGCAGGACAGGCAGCTCCGGCAGGGCCAGAAGCCGCGCACCGGGATCATAGGCATCCCTCTTGTCGGCATAGGGCGGGTCGGCCAGAATCACATCAAACGGTCCGCACCCGGGCTCCCGAACAAAGGCAAACACATCCTGCGCCCGCACCGCGCCGACAAATCCGCAGGTGGCCAGATTGCGCCGGATGCAGTCTGCGGAGCGCTTGTCCTTTTCCACAAACACCACGGAATCCGCCCCGCGACTCAGTGCTTCGATGCCAAGCCCGCCGGTGCCGGCAAAGAGATCCAAAAAACGCGCCTCGGGCACCGCGTCGCCGAGGCTGGAAAAAATCGCGCCCTTCACCTTGTCCATCGTGGGACGGAGTCCGGTCGGGGGCACTTCGAGGTGGCGTCCGCCCGCGCTGCCCGCAATGACCCTCACGGTTGTGCGCTCCCGCCGCCGATCTTTGGCTCCTCCTTTTTTCCGCGTTTGAAGAGGCCATCCAACACCCTGCCGACTTCCTGCTGGAGTTTTCCGCCGATGAAGCGCTCGAGGAGATTGGTCTCGGGATCCTCCAACGTGCCGGAGATTTTGAAATCCAGCGCGTGGGTCTCCGCGTCGATCCGCACAAGATTGGATTTGGCAAGGTCCGGCAACTGGCGCTCAATGGCGCGGCTCATGAAGAGACGCGCCTCCAGGTCGAGTTTTCCTTTTTCCTTGATGGAACCCTTGGCCTCGATCCGGAGATTGGGCGAGCGCAGCACGAGTTCGTCGATGCGGATCTGGCCCCGGCGCACGCGATAGGCCGCGTGGGCATCGTCGAGTTTGAGATGGGAAAATTCCTGGATTTTCAGGGCCTGCCCGATGGTTTGCAGCAGATCGACCTGGCGCATCTCTCCGCCGTCGAGACGGATGGAACCATCGCCGGTGAGACTCTCGGGATTGCCCACCTCGCCCCGCAGCGCAAGGTAGCCGGAAGTCCGGCCGGAATAGCGCCCCGGATCGCCTCCGGCAAACTCCACAAGCCTCGCGAGCGCCGCATCGGCAAAATGGATTTTGAGCTCAAACGGCGTCGCGCCCGAAGCGAGCTTTGTCTCCACTGAACCCTCGATTTTTCCCCCGGCAATCGTGCCCGAAATTTGCGGCAGTGTGAGTTTCTTTCCGCCGATCTGAAACGGGCCGGCAATCTCCTCAAAGGCGACGGCGCGCCGCACGAGGCCCTTGGCGATCGTGAGGGTGCCCGTGACGGGATCGGATCCCAGACCGTCGGCCCGCAGCGTGATGCCCTGCAGATCCAGCACAATCCGGCCCTTTTCATCCAAAAATTGGAATGCCCCGTCCCGCACGCCGACCAATTTCACTGTGACCTTGCGGGGTGGACGCGGGGATGCGGCGGACGTCCCCGGGTCTGCCGGCTCCGCGCCGTGTGGCGGCGGTGCATGCGGTGTCGGAACGGCGGGGGCGGTATCGGGCGCAGCGTGGGTGGGTGCGGGAAGTTCGATGCCGCCCCTGGCGGATCGGCGCAGGGTGACCACGGGAGTCTCGATCGTGATTTCGCGAATCTCGATGTCGGAACTCAGCAGCGAAGAAAGTTTTGCGCGGACCCGCACGGCATCGATCCGAAACAAGGGCGTCTCCCCGGATGCGGAGCGGGCCCGGACCCCACGCAGGCGCAGTCCGTTCCAGGGCGTGAAACCCGATTTTTCGATTTTCACCGGCACGCCCAGGGCCTCTTCCATCGCCGCGCAAATCCGTCCTTGCACGGAAGGGCTTTGAACATAGAGATTCACCGCGAGCAATCCTGCGGCAGCGAGGACTGCCGGGAGGAAAACGAGGAGGCCGGTGGTTTTTGCTGTGCGGACATTCATGAGCCGAACGGAACGTAGTTCCTGTCCGCCGAAAGTGAAGCCCAAACCACATGCCAGTCATACCCGTCATCCTAAACCGGTTCGCCCGGGGAGAAAAAGCCGCCCGGTTCGAGGAGCGGATCAGGGCATTGTCCCCCGATATCGAACTCTGGATCACCAAGGAGGGCACCGACGCGGCTTCCCTTGCCAGACAGGCCGTGGCGGGCGGGCATCGCACTCTGGTCGCCGCCGGGGGCGACGGGACGGTGAATCAAGTGGTGAGCGGCATGAGAGGTTCGGACGCGCGGCTCGGGCTGCTTCCCTCGGGCACAATGAATGTCTTCGCCGCGGAACTCGGCATCCCGTCCGACCCCGATCGGGCCTGGGAAATCATCCTTCGCGGGGAAACGCGCGAGATCGATCTGCCCGAAGTCAACGGGCGCAGTTTTGTGCAGCTCGCGGGGATCGGGCTCGACGCCCAGATCGTGTTGGAGACCGACTACGAACTGCGGAAAAATATCGGTCCGCTCAGCTACCTCCTGGCGGCCGCGCGGATTGCCGCGCGAACTCCGCCGCGCCTCCGGATCCGATTACCCCTGGACGGGGAAATAGAGGGCTGTTTTTTGCTGGTCGGCAACGGACGCTACTACGGCGGCCCGGTGCCGGTTTTCAAGGAGGCGCGCCTGGACGACGGACTGCTGGATGTACTGGTGTTCAAAAAAATGGGCCACCTCGATCTGATCCGCTACCTGCAGGGGCTTGTCTTCGGCACTCACACCGACATGGGCGACGTCGGGTATTTCCAGACTCCCGCGCTCGAAGTGGAATGCGAAGACCCGGTGCCCATCGAGGTCGATGGCGAACTCTCCGGCACGACGCCGGCACGGATCGGAATCGGGCCGAAGCGACTGGAAGTGTTGGTGTGAGATCCGGGGGATTGTCCCGCCTCAAAAAGAGGCGGACGCCTGAATGCGCACGTAGGACGCACCTTCGGCGTCGATCTTTTCATCCCCATCGTCGAACCCAAACCGGCGAATGAACGACCAGCCCGCACCCGTCTCCAGGCTCCAGATTTTCCCCGGTTTCCACTTGGCGGCGGCTCCCGCCCGGATGTCCATGTAGTCGAGGTTTTTTCCGTCATAAACTCCGTCCGAGACCCGGTAGCTTCCACCGGTGATCCCCCCGTCGAGCTGGACGGAAAGCGAAATCAGCGGGACAGTTCAATAATGATTGGTTTTTCAACAACCTTTGCCTTAGAATGACCCGATGAAGCCATGGGTCACCAAACGGATCAAGCTTGAATACTACAAGGCGACCGAAAACCAGGAAGTCACCCTGAGGGCGGTGATTGCGGACGATGAGGAGCCCACGTGTGCGGTGCTGGAAATGGCAATGAAATCGCTGGGACACGAGGTGGTCGGGATCGCGAGGGACGGGGCGCAGACGGTGGACATGGTGCTCAAACACCGTCCGGACATCGCGATTATCGACATAAATATGCCCGGGTACAACGGCATTGAGGCGGCCCGGATTATTCTGGGTGAGTTCAGCCTGCCGGTGATCTTTTGCACGGGCCGTGTGGACGATGAGGCTCTCGCACTGGCGCGGGAACTCAATATTCACGCCTACCTGGTGAAGCCGTTCGGGCGATCCCAGCTCAAATCGGCGATTTCCATGGCACTCTCGCGGCATCGTTCGGAGATCGGTGCGGAAGTGCGGATCGCCTCTCTGGAGGGCGAATTGTCCACAGCCCACACCATTGATTACGCCATCGGCCTGTTGTCAAAAAATTACAAGCTGACGCGCGAAGCCGCCATGAAGCGCATCGAAAAAGAAGCGGAGTCAACGGAGTGCTCGGTCATCGAAGCCGCGCACCACCTCATCCGGGCGGAGTTGATCCGTGCCAGCGATGAAAAGGAAACTCCGGAAGATCCTGCATAGCCCGCATTGTTGGGCGATTCACCGGGTAGCGCACGCGTCCCGCGTGCCGTTGCGGGCGTCCCGCCCGGAACATGCTTCCGTGTTCTTTGTTCTTTGTTGGAAGTTGGAAGTTGGAAGTTGGAAGTTTTTTCCCGCTTTGAGAGAAGGCGTTCGTCGGAAAGGCGTTCGTCGGGACGACTCACGTCCCTTACAGGCGGGACGCCTGTGCCGGTTCGGGCCTCCCTGACTCCCCGTGAACCACACCATCCAACCCGAAGCCGGATTCAAGCCCGCAGACTGATCCCATGGCGCAGCGGGGAAGGGGGCCGTGGAAAAAATGCGCATCCCCGGCATCTGAAGCTTGCCAATAGGTCGCACCCTGTTTATGAATTTCCGCCAATCCCTCCAACCGGCGTTTTCAAACATGATTTGAGAGGCTGCGGTCCGGGGGATTCCAATTTTCAATAATCACAGACCAACACCAACACCCGGAGAGTTCGATCATGGCCAACCTGACAAAGCGCGATATGGTGATCCGAATTTCGGAAGAGACAGGCTTCACGCAACAGGAAGTCCTTTCCGTGATCCAGAAAACCCTCGACATCATCACTGAAAGTCTTGCTGACCAGCAGGACGTCGAGCTGCGCAATTTTGGCGTGTTTGAGCTGCGGCTCACCAAACCCCGCGTGGGCCGCAATCCCAAGAAACCCGAAGTCAACTTCGCCATTCCCGCCCGGGCCATTGTGAAGTTCAAAGCCGGCAAGGTGATGCGTGAAAAAGTGAGCCTGCTGGCGGGTGCATTGCGGGAAGCAAACTCCCAAAAATCGACCAAACGGACTGCGGCACGCAAGAAATCCAAGCCCTGATTTTCAGCGGGAAGGCTGCGGAAAATCGGCGGGTTTGAAGCGGGAGACATTTGACAACGCCCGCCCGCCGGTATTTCTTTCTGTGTGTGCGCCGTCTTTTGTTTTTCATCCTGTGTCTGTTGCTGGCTTTGGGCGGGGTCCTCTGGGGCTGGCGGGAGCACCGGCGCGCACAGGTTGCCGGACCCGACCGCCTGCGCATGACCCAGTTGCTTGAAGAAAACGCCCGCCTCCGGGCCTTGGTGGAAACCACCGAGTTGCAGCGGCGCACGGAAGAGGAAAATACCATCCGGACGAAGATCGAAAAGGATGTCGCGGAGATCCGGGGTTTGGATTTTCTGGCGACGGTGGCCTATGATGAGCTTCCCCGTGAAACGTTGAGGGAGGTGATCGCCGCAAAGATCGACGATCGGTACTCGCCGGAGGAGCTTGTCCGGCTGGAGCGCGGCTACGCCGCCATGGGCCTGTTGCCGGAGGGAATGGGCCTGCGTGAGACGTTTCTGGACCTGCTGGGCGAACAGGTCGCGGCTTTTTACGATCAGCACGCCGACACGCTCCACACCTTTGAAAACAGCCCGCTGCGACGCGGCCAGAACCGCATCATTCTCGCCCACGAACTCACGCACGCGTTGCAGGACCAGCATTTTTCCCTGGAAAACTTTCCGCTGGAAAGCACCGACAACGACGATCTGGCCACGGCCACCTCGGCGCTCATCGAGGGCGATGCCACGCTTCTGATGGCGCAGTATATGGTGCGGGCGGGCGGCAATATGGGCGTCGGCGATGTGGTCGGAATGGTGCTTGCACAGGGCACGGAAAAACTCCGCGCCGCGCCGTTTTATTTGCGCGAGAGCCTGCTGTTTCCGTATCTGGCCGGACAAACTTTCTGCACAGCCCTGTTTGCCCACGGCGGTTGGGGATCTCTCAATGCCGCGTATGAGACTCCGCCCACCTCCACCAGGCAAATCCTGCATCCCGACGAATATCTGGCCGATCCGGACCGGCCCGCCGCCCTGCTGGATTGGCGGGGAGTGGAGCGTGCCGGGACCGCCGAGGTCGTGCGCAACATCCTCGGCGAATTTGGTCTGAGGACTCTGCTCACTCCCGCGCTTGGGGCGGACATTGCAAATGCCGCCGCGCACGGGATCAGGGCCGATGGATATCTGGTTTTGGAATCGGCACCCAAGCCCGAAGTGATGGCATGGACCGTGTGGGACACCCCGGGTGAAGCGGCTGAATTCCGGGACGCCATCGCCCGCCATCTCGCGTCGCGACACGGAGGCACATGGGATGCGGGCGCGGAGGAGGTGCGGTTTCGGGATCGCGTCGTAAATATCTGGAATCCCCTCCCCGATCAGGTGGCCTGGATCGAAGCGGCAACTCCGGAACGCGCCGCAGCATTGAGGCAGACTGTCTCCGCCTATTGTCGCCAACCGGACAGAAAACCAGCCCCTGCAATAGCAAAGGAACCGGAAATGGCCGGCATTTTCTGATCTATAAAAACCATCGGACGGCTGGTTGTGGAACTGAGATCATTCCGCCCGGGGGCATTTTCGGGAGTTGCGGGGAAAACTGGCGGCATGTCATCAAACCTGTCACATTCGAAAAGTCACGCCGTCGTTTCGAAGCTCTGCGCGCACAACAGCCCCTGACTTGATGCCGCCTTTGAGGATCGCCTCCGCCAGAGCTTTCCTGTCCCCACCAGTCGATGTCAGGCACTCGTCGAAAATGGGATCAGGAAGATTCAAAAGGTTGTAGCCGTTCACGGGGTATAGAAGCAGAAGTTGCGAGGCAACCAGCATTCTGAATCAGCCCGG
>DYRR01000009.1:0-1852 GCA_020718605.1 Chthoniobacter flavus
AAAAATGCCAACACTCAGGCTTGAGATCCGTCCGAGAACTCCGTACTCTCAAGTTAAATCATGATCAAAATTATATTCGCAATATGTTTGGTTTTACTTGCAGGGGAACCCCACTTGTTCTCGAACAGTAATAAAGCAGATATGCTTTCTTATCTTAAAACATTGAAGGATGGTGGAAGTAAGGCCCATGATAGAGCAGTTCGTGTGGGATTAGGTTCCGACAAAATGATTTTGGATGAATGCATTGTGTCAGAACGAATTTCCACGAGCATTATACGAGGCAATGACATGCCTGATGTTATATTCAGTACATTTGCCACGGAAACCTACACTATAGTTACCAAACAGGCCAGATCTGTTTGGTATGCAAAAATCCGTCGAAATGATGGGGCGAGAATTACCAAAAATGAGATATTGAGTGTATTAAGAGTCGAAAACGGTATTCCATTACAGACCTTAAATTTTTATTTGTCCGATAAGGACAATATTAAGATTCTATTTTCAATGCTTCAAGAAGAGTTGCCATCTGACTTTTCCATGGAAGCAATTTCTTACTCGGAAAGCGTAAAAACTATACTGGCTCGCATTCCAACATGGTTTAGCGAAATGCAATTCAATGAAAGAAACAATGAAATGGAGATGTGGACACTTAAATATACGGGAATGCCTATTAATTATACGCTGGGGTATAAAGTCGGATCGAACATGTGGCAAATTTATTCCCCATAGTGTGTACATTTTTTATTTTGTGCGACGCTTGTATCCAGAATTTTGATGTAACATGACAAATGGACTTTCTGGTGGTTATCCACTTGAGGCACCTGCGGCAGACCGCCGCCACTTTTCCGCCCACGGGCAGGTGCCGCGCCCGCTCCGCCTGTCGCCGATCTTGGGGGCGTTAGGCGCATTCCACGCACTACCCGAAAGAAAAACCAAATGAAAACAAAGCTCACCCAGACGCTCGTATTGAGCGCACTCATTGCTCTCAGTAGCATCGCGCATTCACAAACCTACACGTTCAATTTCAACACGTTTGATGGTCCTTTGGCCGGGGCCGGCCCCGGCCAAGGCACTTGGAGTTACGGCATCTCCGGCAACAATACTGCTGGATACTACGGGAACAGCGACGGCGGTCGCCACGGATTTTTCTACAACGGCTCGAGTTGTATCACGCTCGACTACCCCGGAATCAGCAATTTCACGCAAGCGTTCGGCGTGGACGGCTCCAACGTGGTCGGAATGTATAGCACGAGCAGCTACGGCACGCCTAACTACGGATTCCTCTACAACGGTTCCAGCTACACATCGTTGAATCACCCTTCGGCGAACGGCGTGACCATTGCATAAGGCATTTCCGGCAACAGCATTGTTGGATATTACCTCGCAGCAGGCAGTGTGATCCACGGGTTCCTTTACAACATTACTGACGGCACATTTTCCGACATCAATGCCCCCTTCGCGGGGGGCGGAGGGAATCAGGGCACTTTCGCACTCGGAATCTCCGGCAGCGACATCGTAGGAGGCTATCGAGACAGCACTGGGCGAGCACATGGATTTTTATACGACGGTTTCAATTACGTCACCCTCGATGCCCCACTGGCCAATACAATCCCCGACCAAGGTTCCTCAGCCAGCGGCATTTTTGGCGATTACATCGTGGAAACTTATTACGACAGCAACAGCAAGCCACACGGCTACCTTTATGACGGCAGCACATACACCAGCATTGATGCCCCGTTGGGAGCCAATGGAACCTTTGCGTCTGGGATTTCCGGCAGCAATATCGTTGGCACCTATTACGACAGCACTGGGATTGCGCATGGTTACGTCGCGGAGATTGTCCCGGAACCTG
>DYRR01000009.1:1952-29830 GCA_020718605.1 Chthoniobacter flavus
GAACCTGCAACGGGAGCGCTTTTGTTGCTGGGCTGTGCATTCTGCATCTGTCGTCGCACGCTTCGCACAAATGAACCATGCGCCGAACGCCAAAGGCTGCAACGGAGGTGAGGGACGAACCTCCGACCGCAGCCATGGTTGAACAAGCCCGGCGGGCGGGCGGAGCGCTTCGCTGTATGGGTATTATGTTTCCACCGAAGCCTGCCGATTGAGTTGGCACTTTGGTTGCAGAAAAATGGAGTTGAAGCCGCCCGGCGGCTCACGCAATCTGAAACCTGTGCGGATCCAGATCCACTATTTTCCGGCACAGGGAATGCCCGCCGGGCCTCGCTCGGGATGGTAGAGCAAGCATCTGAGACCGGAAAATATTTATTGCAAACGCGCGCAGCGGATTTTGTGCGTGTCTTTTGGTATCCCGCCTGTATTTTTCCAAGTCCATGATAATTCGCACCACCGCATACCCCCGTGCCGGGTTGATCGGCAATCCATCCGACGGATATTTTGGCAAGACCATTGCGTTTGCCTTTTCCAACTACTCCGCAGGGATCGAGCTTTGGGAATCGCCGGAGTTGGAACTCCTTCCCAGCCGGCGCGACCATTCGGTGTTTGAAAGCCTTTCCGCGTTGCACGCCGACGTGAAGCTGCACGGCTATTACGGGGGGTTCCGACTGCTCAAGGCCGCGTGCAAGGCCTTTTTTGAGTACTGCCAGCAGCGCGGCATTGCATTGGATGGACGCAATTTCACGCTCCGCTACAAGTCCACCATTCCCAACCGGGTTGGTCTTGCGGGATCCAGCGCCCTGATCACGGCCTGCGTGCGCGCTCTGATGGGATTTTACAATGTCCAGATTTCCCGGCACTCGGTGGCCGGTCTGGTGCTCGCGGTGGAGAACAACGAGTTGGGCATCCCTGCGGGGTTGCAGGACCGGGTGGCCCAGTCCTATCAGGGGGTGGTGTTCATGGATTTCAGCCGCGAATACATGGAGGCCCGGGGTTATGGACAATATGAGCAGCTCGATGCCTCCCTGCTCCCTCCGCTCTACGTGGCGTTCCGGGAAGATTTGTCGGAAGGCACCGAGGTGTATCACAACGATCTGCGCACCCGCTGGCAGCGCGGGGATGCGGATGTGGTGGAAGCGATGCGGTTCTGGGCGGCACTGGCCGTGGATTTCCGCGAGGCCATGCTCAACGGCGACATCGCGGCGATGCACCGCCTTCTCAATGCGAACTTCGACAAACGCGCCAGTCTCTACGATGTGGGGGACGGCAACCGCGATTTGGTGGAGACCGCCCGCCGGGTCGGGGCCAGCGCAAAGTTTGCCGGGAGCGGCGGCGCGATCGTGGGCATCTATGATGATGACACCATGTTTGCGCGGCTTGAAAAAGCGTTTGCATCCAAGGGCGTCCGGGTCATCCGGCCCGACATTGCCAGCGCACTGCCTCTCCAGACCACCTGAGCCCCGACGATGAAAGCCGTCATTCCCGCCGCCGGATTCGGCACGCGTTTTCTTCCCATCGCCAAGGCGGTTCCCAAGGAATTGCTGCCACTGGGGAACAAACCCGTGATTGGCCATGTCGTCGAAGAAGCCGTGGCGTCGGGATTTGAGGAGATCCTCATCATTCTGAGTCGCGGAAAAGAATCCATCGTGCGGTATTTCACACCCGACCCGGAACTCGAACGCCACCTTGAGGCGTGCGGCAAAACCGATGCCTTGGAATCCCTGCGCGCCGTGGGGCGCGGGGCGCGGATTCACTATACCTACCAGCCGCGCATGATGGGGCTGGGGGACGCCGTGAGGCTCGCCCGGGATTTTGTGGGACGCGACGAGGCGTTCGCCGTGTTGCTGGGCGACACGGTCATGCACGGCAGTTCCCCGCTGCCCGCGATGCGCGGGGCATGGCAGGCCCACCGAAAATCCTCGGTCTGCATCGAACCCTGCCCTCAGGACAGGGTTTCACGATACGGCGTGGCGGGCGGACAACAGATTGGCGCCGATCTGTTCGATCTGGATCGATTGGTGGAAAAACCCCCGGCCGACGAAGCCCCGCGCCTCACCGATTCCGACGGGAATCCCCTGCCCTATCATGCGTTTGCCGCCCGCTATTTGTTCGCGCCGGATATCTTTGATTTCCTGGACAGTGCCAGCGCCGGATTCGGGGGCGAAATCCAACTTACCGACGCCATGGAAGCACTCCGGGACCGCTCCGGGATGCTGGGTGTCCGCTGGTCCGGATGCCGTCTGGACATTGGAAATCCGGACGGTCTGCTGGAAGCCGCGCGGACGATATCCGGAGGCCGCTGAGTCGCGTGGATTGGAGCCGGGGTCAGGCATGAATGGCACTAACTTAACCCAAGTTGAACACTTTGGCGGAAAATCAACCTTAATGCTCGCAAGTCATTGAGGATCAATCACGCGATCTCAGAAAGTTTATGTCGCCCCTTCAGGGCTTTGCTTTTTAAATACCTCATTCCCAGGGCGTTGCCCTGGGCTGGTATATTTTGCCCCTTTGGGGCATCTCTGCTTAAGTTAGGGCCCTTCGGCTCAGGCATTCAGCGCCACGGCCATATCGCCGGAGAGAGCCTCCGCGACGACCCTTGTGAGCCGGGCCGGCTCGTAGGGTTTTGCGAGAAAATGAAAACCGTCACTCATCGCGAACTGATTTTTCAAGAGATCGGGACAACTGTGTCCGCTGGTGCAAATCACCTTCAGTGAGGGATTGCGGGCGATCAACTGCCGGGCAAGTTCCCCTCCGGGAATTCCGTCCGGCAGAAGCATGTCCGTGAGCAGCAAATCGATCCGGCCCGCGTGGGTGCTCCACACGGCGTGGGCTTCCTCCGCGCTTTCCGCTTCCAGCACGCGATATCCCTGTTCTCCAAGAATCCACACCGCCAAATCCCGCAGAATCGCCTCGTCCTCCACGACAAGAACCGTGGCGGATCGGACCGCCTCGGGGTGGCGCGTCATGGGTGGCTGAAACAGCCCGCAGGCATGCTCCCGCGCTGAAGACCGCAATGGAGAGATGCCATCCGGAACTGAAATTGACCTCCGGACATCCATGTCCAGAAGCTGTGCCGCAAGTTTTTCCGCGCGCTCTCCGGCGGCGATCATCTGCCCGACCGGTTCCACGAGTGCGGGATCGAGATTTTCCCACGCCATGATGAGATTGCCGTAGCCCTGGATAATCGTAAACAGGTTGTTGAATTCATTGGCGGATTCGACCGCGTGGGTGCTGAGGCCATCCAGCATACGGGTGCGCCGGAGTTCGATCTCCAGCCGCGCTTGTTCCGTGATGTCCCGGGCAACACCATGGACCACACCCGGTTCGCCGACAGGATGGAAGGACCAGGCAAACGTCCGCGCCCCCAATGGTGCGCGGGTTCGCTGAATCGACCTGTCGGCAAGGCATTTCTTCACAAGCCCCGCAGTCTCCGGCGGCAGAAGAAGATCCGGATGCGAATATCCCGACGACTCCGCCAACGACTGGGCCGCCGCGTTGTGATGCGTGAGATCGCCCGCAGCCGACAACTCCATCACCACATCCGGATGAAAATCCGGGGAACAGTTCATCCGGGCACTTCGGGCCTCGGCAGCCCGTCGTTCCGAGATCTCCGTCTCCAGCTCGCGCCGGGTCAAATGCAGTTCCTCCACGCGCTCCGCCATCTCCCGTTTCAAAGCCTCGCGGGCAGTGGCCAGTTCCAAATGGGCGGATTCCAAAACCGATAGCGTCCGGTTGATCTCATCGCCAATGGGAGCGAATCCAAGTGCGGCACCTGTCCCGACGCGTCCGGAAAAATTGCACGTTTTGGCAATGCTTCGAAGATCCGAAACCGTCTTCCGTCGGCGAACCAGCCCAAGGAAGGCGATCCATGCGAAGCAGAGAACGATCAATCCCGACAGCCCCCAGGCGGTGATCGCGTGGACGACTTCATCCGCCAAGGCAGCGTGCGCTGTTCCTGTCAAAACCGGGAACAGCACGAAGACGATGCCGAGAGGGAACCAGGGACGGATGCGAAGAATCATAAGGAGGTGTGGCCACCCGAAAGCGGATCGGTTGGCAAAACCAAGAGAGCACGTCCCGTGCCAGCATCTGCGGCGGAAGAAAAGAAATCCCAACATTCTGACACGGACGGAAATGAGGCGGGGCATTCTTTTACGGCCTCGCGCGGTCTCAAACCGGACGAGCGGGCCGCTCATCCCTACCTCCCCCAACAAAAGGCCCGCCAGAGAGCCACGACAAGGAGGATCTGGCTACCGTTGCTGCATTCCTGCCCTGGCGGGGTTTGCCGGTCCTCAATCCATGGTCCCTGACGGGTCGCACACGGTGCCACATCCCGCCGCCGGAAGCAAAAGTTCTTTTGCACGTGAAGATATTTTTCGTGTGGGGTGGCATTTTTCACGGTATGGATGCACTGTAAGTTATGACCCACTCCCCACATCCCGCCGTATTCACACTCGGCCATTCTCCCGATCCGGACGACGCGTTCATGTTCTACGCGCTGGCGGAAAATCGGATCGACACACGCGGCTATCGTTTCAAACATATCCTTGAGGACATCCAAAAACTCAATGAACGGGCGACGCGCGGAGAGTTGCACATCACAGCCATCTCGATCCATGCCTACGCCTATGTTCTGGACAAGTATGCCCTGCTTCCCAGCGGCGCCAGCATGGGGGACGGCTACGGACCGGTGATCATCGCCCCGAAAGAGGCCGCGGCAGAGCTGGCGGGCGCCTCCGAATCGGACATCCGGGAATGGATCCGCACCCGCCGCGTGGCGACACCCGGAGCGATGACCAGCGCCTATCTCACCCTGCGCCTGTTTCTGGGGACGGACGACGAATCTTTTGTGAATGTGCCCTTCGATCAGATATTCGACGCTCTCCGGGCCGGACGGGCCGAGGCGGGTCTCATCATCCACGAAGGCCAGCTCACCTATGAACAGGAGGGCTTTGTGGCAGTTCTCGATCTCGGCAAATGGTGGAAGGACAAAACCGGTCTTCCCCTGCCCCTTGGCGGGAACGTGATCCGCAAAGACATCGAACGCCCGGTGCGGCACGAGGTGGCGGATATTCTGCATGAAAGCATCCGCTACGGCCTGGATCACCGCGACGAGGGCGTGGATCATTCGATGCCACTGGCCCGCGGCATGGAACGTTCGCTGGTGGATAAATTCATCGGCATGTACGTGAATCATTACACCCTCGACTACGGCGAAACCGGGCGGCGTGCGATCCAGGAATTCCTTGGCGCAGCCAGTGAAAACGGCTTTATTCCCGCGCCGGTGGAACTGGAGTTTGTGGAATAATCACCCCGCCGCCGCCAGCACCGCCGAGGCGCGGATGGCATCTTCCGGCGTGTCCACACCCGGCGCATGGGATTCGGTGACGACGACTTCGATGTCCATTCCGTTTTCCAGCGCCCGCAGTTGTTCCAGGGCTTCCGTGTGTTCCAGCACTCCCGGGGACCATTTCACAAACTGCAGGAGCGCGGCACGGGAGTATCCATAGATGCCCTGATGCCGCAGCGGAGCCGCCCCGCCGGATCGGTCGCGGTCGAAGGGAATCGGGGACCGTGAGAAATACAGGGCGCGGCTCCTGCGGTCGAGGACCACCTTCACCACATTGGAATTGGAGAAATCCTGCGGATCGCGGATCTCACTGGCTGCGGTGACCATCGGCACCGCATTTTTGCGGGTGAGCCGGGCCGCAAGAAGATCGATGAGACGCGGATCGATGAGCGGTTCGTCACCCTGGATGTTGAGAATGTGGGTGACTTTTCGTAAATGCCGCGCCACCTCCGCGATCCGGTCCGTGCCGTTCTGGTGATCGGCCGACGTCAATGCCACCTCGGCTCCAAAATCAAAGGCGGCCCCGGCAATGCGCATGTCGTCCGTCGCCACAATGACCCGGTCCAGACGGCGGGCCTCCATGCAACGTTCCCAGACATGCTGGATGAGGGGTTTGCCCGCGAGAAGATGGAGCGGTTTCCCGGGAAATCGGGTGGAAGCGAATCGGGCCGGAATGATGCCTGCGATATGATTCATGAAGCGGGATTGGTGGGTATGGGTTGTGAGAGAATAAACCGGGCGGCGGCGGCGATGTCTTCCGTGACGCCATCTGCCAACACATCCGCAACCCCGGCTCCGTAGCCGGTTTTTACAAGCACAGTGCGGGTTCCGGCGCGGCGTCCGCACTCGACATCCACCGCTTTGTCACCCACAAACCAGGACCGTGCGGGGTCCAGCCCAAGATCGCGCACAGCCTCCAGCACCATGCCGGGTGCGGGCTTGCGCCTGGGGTCCGGATTTTCCGGGGCGGAAGGACAGAAGTAGGTCGCGTCAATCACCGCAGGGGCAAGCTGGCGCAGCAATTCGTTCTGCACCGCAAAAAAATCCTGTTCCGTGAAAAGCCCGCGCCCGATGCCGCTTTGGTTGGTGACGATCACCAGACGGAATCCTGCGGCAGCCAGCGAACCAAGAGCCTCCACCGCTCCGGAAAACACGCGCACTTCGCGGGGATCGCGACAGTAATGCACCTCCTCCATGAGCGTGCCGTCTCGGTCCAGAAAAATCGCGGGCGCGGCGGCGGGCTTCATTCCGTATCCTGAAAGCTGGCAAGCAATTCGTCGGGCGTGAGCGTGGCCGTGCCGAGTTTGCCGACCACGACTCCGCTGGCATGGTTCGCCATTTCCGCCGCCTCACGCGGACCGGCGCCGGCGCAGAGCGCAAGCGTGAAGAGCGCGATGGCCGTGTCTCCGGCGCCGGAGACATCAAAAACCTCCCGTGCGCGGGTGGGAATGTGCGAGGCCGTCTCGTCGCCTTCGATCAGGACCATTCCGTGCTCCCCGAGGGTCACGAGCGTCAGTTCCGGATTCCATTGTGCGCGAAGCAGGCGGGCGGCGCGAAACCCGGATCCAATCGGATCCCCGTCCTCCCGTGCGGACATTCCGGCAAAATGAAACGCCTCGGAGCGATTGGGTTTCACGGCGGTGAGTCCGCGCCACACCAGCGAATTTTGAACATTCGGATCCCCCGTCACAATCTTGCCGGCGGTGCGCGCGGCTCCCGCGATGTGATCGAGCAGTTCCTGCGTGAACAGGCCCTTGCCGTAGTCCTCCAGAATCACGCCGTCGAGCCCTGGCAACATGGCTTCAAATCTCCGCATGGCCTCGTCGAACAACCCGGGAAGAAGTGCCCGGTGTGTCTCCCGATCCACGCGCACGAGTTGTTGCTGGCGGGCGATGATCCGGGTCTTGACGATGGTGGCGTGGCCGGGGTCTTCCATCGTGCAATCGAGCCCGATGCCTCCCTCCGTGAGCAGAGTTCGCAGTTTCGCCCCGGCAGCATCCTGCCCGAGCAGCCCGAGCACCTCCACCCGGCGGCAGAATTCGCGCAAATTGCGGGCCACATTGGCCGCGCCCCCGGGGTAGTCGGACTGGCGCACCACCTCGACCACCGGCACGGGCGCTTCGGGCGAGATACGGCTCACCCGGCCCCAGATGAATTCGTCGAGCATGAGATCACCGACGACAAGCAGGCGTTTCCCGGAAAAATCCCGGATGAGTTGGACGGCGCGTTCCAGGTTCATAAAGCGTCAAGTTCGGCCACACGACGGAGCAGTTGGGGAAGAATGGATTCGCGGCCCCCCTCAATATGGAGCAGCTCGATGCCATCCCCGAGTCGCTTGGCAAACACGGCAGGAGTTGGTGCGCCGCCGGGACGAATCCACTGCCACCCGTAGGGCGTCGCTCCGAGACCACGGGCCGCGGCAAGCGCGAGGGCAAATAGTCCGGACAATCCTCCGCCATCGGTGAGATCCAGCACGGCCACCGGATCGTCCTGACAAAGAAACGCCGCGAGGCGTCTCATGTCGATATGGGTGGCCTCGCCCGCCGCCGCGGGATCGAACGCCGGATCCCATGCAAAGAAATCCGTGCCCGTGCATCCGGCAACCATGACAAGCACCCGCTGTTCCCGGAGTCTGGAAAACAGGGGATCGGGCGGTGCGCCCGATTTCACGAGTTCCTCGTCGAGCGCCTGGCCGCACCCGACCCCTTCCGCCGCCCCTCTGCGACACGCGTCCGAGAGCATCGCGGCGACGTGGCCGGGCAGCGGCATCGCCCCGACGGGACAGGGATCCTGACTCCCCGCGAAACCCCGCAGGGCATACTGGAAGGCGGCGCCCGCCGTTTCGAAATCCAGAAGCACCACCGCATCCTCCGCACCGAGAAGGAGCGATTTCAGCATGGTGCCGGCCCCCGAATAATAGGACCCGGCTTCAAGCAACACCAGGCGCGAAACCGCCGCGAATCGTCGGGCCGCCTCATCAATCACCGCATCGGCTTCCGGTGGGATCCCGCATCCCTCATGACCAATCGTGCGCCCCGCAGACAGCCGTGCGGGCATCTCGCGCGGCGGGAGCGTCGCGAGTTTGTCCAGGGAAATCGGGGCGAATCGCATCGGATACTTCGGGTCAGACCTCCTCGGCGGCCTCGGAAAGTGCGCGCTCCAGATAGGCGCGGTATTCGTTCTTCGGAAGCCCGGAGACCAGCGAGGCAAGCTGCGGAGTGGTGATAAAACCCTGGTTCCATGCGATCTCCTCCAGGCAGGCGATCTTGAGACCCTGCCGGTGTTCGATGGCCGCGATGTAGTTTCCCGCCTCGTTGAGACTCACCGGGGTGCCCGTGTCCAACCACGCCATGCCGCGCCCGAGTTTTTTCACGAGCAGATTGCCCCGGCGGAGATACTCAAGATTCACATCGGTAATCTCCAATTCACCCCGGGCGGAAGGTTGCAGATTCTTGCACACCCCGACGATCTGGTCGTCATAGACATAGAGTCCCGGCACCGCGTAGTTGCTCCTGGGGCGGACGGGTTTTTCCTCAAGACTGATCGCGTGCCCCCCGCGGTCGAACTCCACAACTCCGTAACGCTCGGGGTCGCTCACCTGATACGCAAACACGCAGGCCCCCTCCTCCTGGGTGAGAGCCTGACGGAAGAAATCCAGGTTCCCATAAAAAATATTGTCCCCGAGAATGAGCGTGGCGCCGGCGCCGTCGAGGAAGGATTCCCCGATGAGAAACGCCTGGGCAATGCCTGCGGGCTTGGGCTGCTCCGCGTACTCGATCCGAATCCCGAGACCCGACCCATCGCCGAGCAGCTCACGAAACACCGGCAGATCTTTCGGCGTGGAAATTATGAGCACCTCGCGCAGCCCGCCCAGCATCAGCGTGGCCAGCGGATAATAAATCATCGGCTTGTCATAGACCGGCAGGAGCTGCTTGCAGACAATGCGCGTGAGGGGATGCAGCCGCGACCCGGCGCCGCCCGCAAGAATGATGGCTTTCTTTGGTGATTTCATGGTGATGTCGGTTTCTACCAGACCGGCCGCACAAGATCGACCCTTGTTTTTGAGCCTGTCCGCAACCTTGCAACGGCGGGTGGTCGGCTGTATCGTCGGCTTCTTCTCCGCTCCCATGAAAATTTCCACGACCTTGTTCCATGCCGCTCTTGTCCTGCTTTCCGTGGCCCTGCTGTCCGGCTGTGTCACCATGGAAAAGCGGATTCAGCAATATCCCGAAGCGTTCAATGGACTCTCGGAACAGGACCGGGCGCTCGTTCTCTCCCACCGGATTCGCGAGGGATTCGGACCCGAGCAGGTCTATATCGCTTGGGGCAGGCCCGACAGCATCCGCAAATCCTGGCGGGATGGAAAAGCCATGGAGACATGGATCTACACCGGCACGCAGACCCAGGCCATCCCGTCCTGGGAAGCGTTCCCGCTGGGATTCCGATGCGGAGTGTTTTACGAGCCGATCTATCGTCCGATCTTTGTGAGCATCCCCTATTTCCTGCGGGCGGCCACCTTTGAAAAGGGACACGTTGTGGAGTGGGAAGATACCCAGGATTGACCGGCACAGGGCACCACGATGGCTTACGAATCCTTCCGCGCATTTGTGGACCGGCTCGACCGGGAGGGCGAACTCCGCCGCATCCGGGCACCGGTCGCGACCGAACTCGAGATCACCGAAATTGCCGACCGCGAAATGAAATCGCCCGGCGGAGGCAAAGCCCTCCTGTTTGAGCAGCCCACGGTTTCCGGACGCCCCTCCCGCTTTCCGCTTGCGATCAACACCATGGGCTCGCACCGGCGGATGGCGATGGCGCTGGGGCTGGAATCGATCGACGCGCTGGCGGATCAGATGCAGTTTCTGCTCAAGGCCAAGCCGCCGGTGAACTTCCGCCAGGCGATCAAGCTTCTTCGCCAGGGGCTCGACCTGCTCCACGCCCGCCCGAAAAAGGTCGACGACGGTCCCTGCAAGGAAGTCGTGCATCGGTTCGGGGGGGATCCGTTCTCCCTGAACGATCTTCCCGCGCTCCTCTGCTGGCCGAAGGACGGAGGACGGTTCATCACGCTGCCCAATGTCCACACCCTCGATCCCGACACCGGGGAGCGCAACATCGGGATGTACCGGTTGCAGATCTACGACGGACGCACCACGGGCATGCACTGGCAGGTCCACAAAGTTGCCGCGCGCCACGGAAAACGCTACTACGAACGCGGCGAACGCATGCCGGTCGCGGTCTGTCTGGGAGGCGATCCGTCGCACACCTTCTCCGCCACCGCACCGCTTCCCGACGGATTGGACGAGATCCTGTTCTCGGGGTTCGCCCGGAAAAAGTCCGTGGAACTTGTCCGGTGCGAGACGAGCGACATCACGGTGCCCGCCGATTCGGACTTCGTGCTTGAAGGTTGGGTCGAGCCCGGCGAACTGCGCCCCGAAGGTCCTTTCGGCGATCACACGGGATTTTACACGCCGGTGGAGGATTATCCGGTCTTTCACCTCGAAGCCATCACACGGAGGGCCGATCCGGTCTATCCCGCCACGATTGTGGGGCCCCCGCCCATGGAGGATTTTTACATGGGCTGCGCGAGTGTGCGGATTTTTCTGCCGATTTTCAAAATGAACTTCCCCGAGATTGTGGACATGGCGCTGCCTGCCGAAGGAGTGTTCCACAACCTTGTGTTTGCAAGCATCCGCAAGCAATACCCGTGGCAGGCCTACAAAATCATGCACGGCCTGTGGGGCATGGGGCAGATGATGTTCAGCAAATACATCGTAGTGGTGGACGACGACTGCGATGTCCACAACACCAGCGAAGTTCTCTTCCGGCTCTGCGCCAACACCGACCCGCAACGGGACACCACCTTCATCCGCAACCCGAGCGACGCACTGGATCACGCGCCGACCATCGCCAATCTGGGCACGCACATGGGATTCGACGCCACAAAAAAACTGCCGGGCGAGGGCTATCACCGCCCGTGGCCCGAGCTGGCCCGCATGACCCCCGGGGTGAAGGAGCGGGTGGACAAACTGCTTGCCTCGATATCCAACCAACCCTCCCCATGAGCGCACCCTTTCCATTTGAATCCATCTTCCGGGACGAAACCGTGCGGCTCCGGGAATTTCCCGTGGCGACCAACCGGGTATTCTTCGCGCACGCGGGCGTCACGGCACTCCCAAGGCGGGTTGCGGACGCCGTCATCCGGCACACGGAGCAGAGCTGCACAGATCACCAGGAATTTGGCGATGTGCTGGACCGCATCCAATCCGCCCGGCGTTCCTGTGCGGCCCTCATCGGTGCGGACGACGATGAGATCGCGCTGCTGGGACCGACATCACTCGGACTCAGCCTTTTTGCCCGCGGCTTGAAATGGGAGGCGGGCGACGAGATTCTTTGTTACGCCGACGATTACCCCGCAAACGTTTATCCGTGGCTGGATTTGCGGCGCAAGGGTGTGATCGTGCGGTTTCTGGAACCGGAACGCCCGGGAGAAATCACGGCAGAACTTGTGGCCGCAGCGATGGGGGAGCACACCCGGTTGGTGGCACTCGCCTCCTGCCATTTTCTCACCGGAGCCCGCCTCGATGTCGATGCCATCGGACGGGTGATACACGAGCGGGGCGCATTATTTTCTCTCGACGCCATCCAGACGCTGGGGGCGTTTCCGACCCGCGTGGAGCATGTCGATTTTCTGAGCGCCGATTCCCACAAATGGCTGCTCGGCCCGCTCACCGCCGGGATTGTTTATGTCGGGAAAGCGCACTTTGAAAAGCTGCATCCCGTGCTGCTTGGCGCATGGAATGTGGACTCGCCCAACTTTATCGCTCAGGATGAGATCCGGCTGCCCGACACGGCGCGCCGATATGAGCCGGGCGTGCTGAATGCCCCGGGGATTTTCGGCATGCAGGCGGCCATCGACATGCTCCTGGATATCGGCATCGACCGCGTGGCCGCGCGGATCCTCGAAACAAAAAGCCGTCTCGTCGCGGGGCTCGAAACACTCGGATGCGATATCCACGGCCCGAAATCCGGCCCCGCCGCGAGCGGCATCACCACCTTCAGGCATCCGCACACGCCAACGGCGGATATTTTCAAATCACTCGAAGCCGCCAAAGTCGCCGCCTCCCACCGGCACGACCGTGCCGGACGGGAGTATATCCGGCTGAGCCCGCACTTCTACAACACCGAAGCCGAGACGGACACTGTACTTGAGGCAATCGGGCGGGCTCTGAGCGCGGGATAAATTGCCCTGCCTGAATCTGATCGGAAGCAAAGGCCCGACGCAAACCGCCGGAATCGCCTTGATTTGCGGATATTTGTATTTTACTGTTCCGCGCATGGAAACAACGATCAGCTCTACCGAGGCGGCCCGTCATTTGGGCGATTTTCGGGCGCGCGTCAAGCACGCGGGGGAAAGCTTCCTGCTGACCAAGAGCGACAAACCTTTGGCCCGTTTGGTGCCGGTTGGAGCAAGGTCAAAAGGCACTGGAGCCGAACTTCTGGAAGCCCTTGCCCGACTGCCCCTCGATCCCAATTTCGCGGATGATCTTGAGCGAGTGAACCGCATGGACCGCATACCGGACAATCCATGGGGCTGATATATTTTGCCCCTTTGGGGAATTGCGGCTTAAGTTGGCGCCATTCGGGTCCTGCGTTATTGTCCGAACGCACTTTTTGATGCGGTCGAACAGCCGGTCAGGACAGAGTCTGACCCTCCAATCTCAAACAGGTCAGGCGGGAACACTAATCCAAAGAGGCCGAAGCAAGCTTCGGGGTATGGACCCAACGGGAATCACTTCTCTTCGAGGAGTTTTTCCATGAGGTCGTTCATGCGCTTGATCATGGCCCTCGGGTCTTCGAGCATCCCGGCGGTGACCAGGGCGCTGTCGAAGATTTGTTCGGCAACCTTCGCCGCGAGTGCGGCATCCTTGGCGCGCATGGCCTCAAGGCGCACCATGACCGCATGTCCAGGATTGATCTCGAAATCCGGCTTGCCCTCGGGCATTCCCATCCCACCGGCTCCGGCGTTCATTTGCTTCATCATGCGCCGCATGCTGGTCGTGAGCATTTTGTCGCTTTCGAGAGCCACTGCGGGACTGTTGGCCAGCCGCTTGGACACACGAACCTCGTTCACGCGTTCGCTGCCAAGCGTTTTCTGGAAGAATGCGGCCAGGGATTTGGCGGCCTCTTGATCGAGTCCAGCATCGCCCGTCGGCTCAATATCAATCTCGGCTTTCTCGGCAGGCTTGAGATCCCTGCCATCGAACTGGCGGAGATGCTCCATCACAAATTCATCCACAGGATCGGCAAGGAATAGGCACTCGAAGTTATTCGCCTTGAGTCCCTCGTAGTAAGGGCTGGTTTCGGCATTTTCCCGATTCGGGGCGAGTACGTAGAAAATCTCCTTCTGCCCCTCGGCCATGCGGCCCACATAATCGGTCAGGGAGGTAAGCTTGCCTTTTTCCGTGAAGGAACTCTCGAAGCGCAGCAGCTTGGTGAGCGGCTCGCGATGGGTGTAATCGTTGACCGCACCCTCTTTAAGACAATGCCCGAATTCCAGAAAGAATCGGTCGTATTTCACGGGATCGGTTGCGGATTCCTCCGCGAGGAGTTTTAGAAACCGTCCGGTGAGGACTTTGTTGAGTTTTTGCATCAACGCCGAGTCCTGCATCGTCTCACGGGAAATGTTCAGCGGCAGATCCTCGCTATCGACGACGCCCTTCAGAAACCGCAGCCAATCTGGGAAAAGCCCTTTGGCATGGGGCTGGATGAGAATGCGGCGGCAGTAGAGATTGACCGCAGACTCGGAGCGGGTCATCGCAATCTTTTCCATGCTCCGCTCGGGCACAAACAGAAGTGCCTGGATGGATATGGGCGCATCCGCATTGAAATGCAGACGGTAGGACGGGTCGCTGGATTCGTGGGAAATGTAGTGGAAAAACTCCTTGTATTCTTCGTCGGTGATTTCGCTTTTGCTCCGGCTCCAGATGGCTTTGACGGTGTTGACCTTCTCGCCATTGAGTTCGATGGGAGCGGAAACGAAATTGGAGTAGCGCTTGATGACGCCCTCGATGGTGAACTTTTCCGCGAACCGCTTTTCGTCCTCCTTGAGGTGGACAACGATTTTCGTTCCCCGGGGAAGATTTTCCACCGATTCGATCTCATATCCACCCACACCGTCGGACGTCCAACACCAACCCTGCTCGGCTTCCTCGTAGCTCCGGGAATACACAGAGACCTTGTCTCCCACCATGAAGGCGGAATAAAATCCCACGCCAAATTGCCCGATGAGATTTGCGTCGCCTTTGTTCTCGGCAAGTTGCTTGAGGAAAGCCTTGGAGCCGGAATGGGCGATCGTCCCAAGATTCTCGATGAGTTCCTCGCGGGTCATTCCGATGCCGGTATCGGTGAATGCGACCGTATGCACTGCGTCATCGGTGTCGATGGCGATCTTGAGTTCCGCCTCGGGCTGAAAGACGGGTTTGCCCGAAGTTTGCAGAAATTTCAGCTTCTCCAGCGCGTCGGCCGCATTGGAAATGAGTTCACGGACAAAAATTTCCTTATCCGTGTACAGCGAGTGGATGACGATATCGAGAAGCTGGGAAATCTCGGCCTGAAACTCATGGCGTTCGGGTGCGGTGGTGGTCATATCTTTTTATCTTCGAATCCTTGAATCCGGATTCCGAAGAAGGAACCACGAAATTCAGGAAAAACACTAAAATTGGAGAATGAGCGGAACTGTATGCCTGCCATAAAAGATGGCGGACTGAAAAGCCCCAAAATCCCTGATCATTTTTTCGTGTAGTTTAGTGCTTTCAGTGGTTGGTATTTCGGTTTTCGAGTTGAACCCCCGTGAGATGCGGCTTAAATCGGGATGAGATCGTCCCAGGTCACATCGCGCATGTCCCCGGTCATGAGAAATTTCTGGTGCATGGCGAACGCGGCGGAGAGCGTCTGCGGAGTGTGACCCTGCCGGACGCTTTGGAAATACCCGCTGAGTTGCTCCCGGAAATCCGGGTGTGCGCAGTTCTGGACGACCAGACGGGCGCGTTCGTGGGGATCCTTGCCGCGCAGATCGGCGACGCCCTGCTCGGTGATGAGCACCTGCACGGAGTGTTCGCTGTGGTCCATGTGGCTCACCAGCGGGACGATCGGGCTGATCCGCCCCTCCTTGGCCAGGGACGGACAGGTGAAGATGGAGATGTAGGCATTGCGGGTGAAATCGCCGGAGCCACCGATGCCGTTCATGACGTTCTTTCCGAGCACGTGGGTGCTGTTGACGTTGCCGAACACATCGACCTCCAATGCGGTGTTGATGGAGATAATGCCGAGACGGCGGACGATCTCGGGGTTGTTGGTGATCTCCTGGGGGCGCAACAGGATCCGGCTCTTGAAGAAATCGAGGTCGTCATAGACTTCCTTGAGCAGCGCCGAATTCACTGTGAGGGATGTGCCGCTGGCGAACCGGAGACGCTCCTGGCGCATGAGCGCGATGACGGAATCCTGGATCACCTCGGAATACATGTCGAAGGGAGGGATGTCGGGGTGCGCCCCCATGGCGCCGAGCACGGCATTGGCCACATTGCCCACACCGGATTGGATGGGTAAAAAGGATTTCGGGATGCGTCCCGCGCGGATTTCGGCGGCGAGAAACTCGGCGACATTGTGGCCGATCCGATTGGTCACCGCATCGGGCTCGGTAAACCCGCCCACCTCATCGTCACGCTCCGTCTCGACGATGCCCACGATTTTTGAGGGATCGACCCTTACCAACTCCGAGCCGATCCGGTCGGAGACGGTGTAGATTGGGATTTCGCGGCGGTGGGGCGGATCTTCGGTCTCGTAGATGTCATGAATACCGCGCAGGGCCGCAGGATGGCGGCGATTGATCTCGATAAGCACCTTCTTGGCACAGCGGCAGAAGGTCGGACTCGCACCGACAGACGTGCTTAGCACGATGCCGCCGTCCGGGGTGACATCGCAGGCTTCCACCACGGCAAAGTCGATGGGGCCGAGGAATCCATATCGCACCGCCTGTGGAAGCATGGAAAGGTGCATGTCGAAAAAACGGGTCTCACCGGCATTGATGCTTTTGCGAAGATTCGGGTCGGACTGGTAGGGCGTGCGCCAGGAGATGGCTTTGGCTTTGGCCAGAGCACCGTCGAGGGACGGGCCGGCGGAGGCGCCGGTGATCACGCCGATCTGATAGGGTCGTCCGGCTTCATGCTCCATCTGGGCACGCGCGGCGATGGCAGTGGGAATCACTTTGGCGGCGCCGGCCGGTGTGAATCCGCTGAATCCCACGGTCGATCCGTGCGGAATGAGGGCGGCGGCTTCATCGGCGGTCAATATCGGGAACTTCAGGCTCATTTGGAATTTGGGATGTGGTGTTGGATTGGTGAATGAAAAATCAATGGCCCAGGGTGGAAAGAAAATAGCCGGCGGCCACCGCAGTGCCGATCACGCCCGCCACATTGGGCCCCATGGCGTGCATGAGAAGATAGTTGGTGGGATCGTATTTCTGACCCTCGATCTGCGAAACCCGCGCGGCCATGGGCACGGCGGAAACGCCCGCAGAACCGATGAGCGGATTCACGGGATTGTTGGGGCTGAACCAGTTCATAATCTTGGCCACGATCACGCCGCCCGCCGTGGCGAACCCGAAGGCGATGACGCCGAGCACAATAATCTTCAAAGTCTGAGGCATGAGGAACCGTTCGCCCTGCATGGTCATGCCCACACTGGTGCCGAGGAAAATGGTGACGACATTGATGATTTCATTCTGGCAGGCCTGAAGCAGGCGGTCCGCCACTCCGCATTCGCGGATGAAATTTCCGAGCATGAGCATCGCGATCAGCGCGGACGCATCGGGGACAAGCAGCACGCAGGTCACCGTAACCAGCAGGCAGAAGAACAATTTTTCCAGGCGCACGACCTTGCGCAACGACTTCATTTTGATGACACGCTCCTTATGGGTGGTCAGCAGGCGCATGATGGGCGGCTGAATAAGGGGCACCAGAGACATGTAGCTGTAGGCGGCGACAGCGATGGCTCCCAAGAGTTCGGGCGCGAGTTTGTTGGCGGTGAATATGGCCGTGGGACCGTCCGCCCCACCGATGATACCGATGGAAGCCGCCTGTTTTGCCGTGAACCCGAGGAGGCTGGCGCCCATGAAAGTGATGAAAATCCCGATCTGCGCGGCCGCTCCGAGCAGCAGGGTCCGGGGGTTGGCAATGAGCGGACCGAAATCGGTGAGCGCACCCACCCCGAGAAAAATGAGAGGAGGAAAGATCTCAAGCTTGATGCCCTGGCTGATGAAATCGTAAAGGCCTCCCTCGATGCGGGTGACCTCCAGTTCCGTCTCCGGGAGAGCGGGCTTCTGCCCGTCGCCCGCCGGTCCCGGTACCGCGGGTGCGCGCAACTCGCCTTTCACAGTGAAAAAGCCGGAATCAATGGAACCATCGGGCATGTGTTTGAGGTGGATCACGCCGCGGGTGGGCAGATTGGCGAGCAGCGCGCCGAAGGCAATGGGCACCAACAACAGCGGTTCGAATCCCTTGTAAACCGCCAGATACAGCAGGGCGAGCACGACCCCCCACATCACCATCATCTGCCAGGTGATCAGGGAGAACGAAGTCTCCCCCATGAAATCCAGAAAGCCTTGAAAGACGGACATGGCGAATTATTGGATTTGGGCCAGCAATTGGCCTTCCTCAACGGCATCGCCAACCGCCACCGCGATCTGCGTGATTTTGCCGGATGCGGGAGCAAAGATGAAAGTGTTCATCTTCATGGCTTCGAGCGTGAGAATCTGGTCTCCCTCATTCACCGCCTGGCCCACGGAGGCATTCACCGCCACGACCTTGCCGCTGAGCGGACTGGGGACATCGCCGGAACCGGCGGCGGCCGGGGCGGCGGATTTCACCGGGGCCGGTGCCACAGGAGCGGATACAGAAACCGATCCGGAGGGAACCGGAGCCACCGGAACCGGCTGGGGCCGGGGCGCGCCTGCGGGACTGTCGAGAAGTTCGACTTCCACATTGTAAGCTTTTCCATCGACGGTAATTTTCAGTTTTTTCATGGGTGGTGGTTGGTTGGAGGGTTAGCGGACCCGGTGACTTGAGAATATCTGGCGGCGACCTTCTTTGGACCATTCCGTGGAACCGGACGGCGAAGGCAACGGCTTGATGGAAGTAATCCGGAAAGGCTCGTTCAAAACAATATGAACAGCGGCGGAGATCGCGGCGACCACCGAACCGGGGACCATTTCGGAATCGGAGGCATGTGAATCCGGACTGTTGGCCGGGGCCGACTTTGACGCAGGCACGGCGCCAAAGAGAATGCCGACCAATTTGATCGCCAGCGTGAGAAAACCCAGCGCGGCAAATACCACAAGCAAACCCGTCACCTGATAGAGACTGTTCTCCGCAAACGAAGGAGGCTCCGGCAATTCCGCAGCAAGGGACAATAATGAATGGGAAACCAACGGTGTCATCATGGCGTTACATTAGCGGAGTCGGATTTCTCCCGTCGATAGGATTCTGATGCGGTGCGCATTTTTGCCCGAACCTGCAGCCCTCCGGCAAACAGATACAGTCCGAACCCCGCCGCGAGCAATCCGAAAATGTGCGGCAAGGGACTGGAACTGACCCGGGCAAGCCACACACCAACAGTGCATGCGGCCAATCCCGGGATCATGAAAAATAGAGATCTCGGCGGCAGGTTCATTTGCTTAGCAAAGGGATGAGTGTCACATAGACGCCGGCTAGAATGGCCGAGGTGATCACGCCGCTGATGTTGGCCCCAAGGGCCTCGGGAAGAATAATCACCTGCGGCGCCACATGGGAGACCTCTTTCTGGGCGACCTTGGCGGTGGTGGGAACACAACTCACAGCCGCGATGCCGATGACCGGGTTGAACTTTCGTCCGGTCGCGATGTACACAATATAACCGCCCAGGATTCCTCCGATGCCGGATACCAAAAGGGCAAAAATGCCGAGCACCAGCAGGACAAGCACCTTGGGATTGAGGATGGTGGCCGCCTCACAAAGCACTCCCAGCAGGAGGCCGAGCATGAGCGTCGCCCCGTAAAGAATCGGCCCGTCGATGATCGCCACGAAATGGCTCAGCCCGGATTCCCGGACCGCCACGCCCAGAAACAAGGAGAAGAAGAGAGGCGCGGCGACAGGAAACAGGAAGCAAAGCACGGTGCAACCAACGACGGCAAACGCCAGTTTCTCACTGGAAGTCACAATGACAGTTTTCTTTTGCTGCGCCGGAATCTTGCGAAGCTTCTCCGGGACCAAAAACCGAATCAGGTAGGGATATCCGCCATAAGTGAGGCCAAGGTAAAGATAGGCAACCACGGTAATCGGCACGAAAAGATCTTTGGAGAGCATCAGGGAAGTGAAGAGAACCATGGGACCATCAGCGCACCCCACCATTGCAATGGATGCGGAGTCGTTGAGACTGAGCCCGAGCGCATGGGCCACAGGAAGAGTCACCACCGTGCCCAGTTCGCCGCAAAGTGCAAGAAACATGCTCAGAAATGGCCGAGCCAGCAGATATCCAACGTCCAGCAGCACGCCGATTCCCATGAACACAAAACATGCGATAAGACCGTTGCTGAAAGCAAAGGTGTAGATGGGTTGCAGAAAGTCAATCTGCATCACATACATGAGGTTATCTGTCTGCTGAACCAGGGGCGCAAGAAACAGCGTGCCCGGCACTTTCTCACCCGCTTTCACGGCGGTCTCGGTAACCGCGTTGGCGGTGGTGGGGTCAAGGAAAAGAACCCCGGCATTCACCGCAGACATGCCAAGGCCCATGGGAATCATGAGCAGCGGCTCCAGTACCCCTTTTTTGCCGAGATACACCAGCAGCATCCCAAGAAACATGAGACCGATCCGCGTCACCATGAGCACCGGGTCCGAGTGGACAAGACTCGAAATTCCCTGGAACAAATCAAAAAATAACTCCCCGTTCACGCGTGGCCCTTCTTTTGGATTTTGCGTTGCGTGGCCCATCGAACCACGACGTAAAGGACACGCACCAACGCGGCCACAAACATGGAAACAACTGCGGTGATCCCGAAGGCGAACACCGCAATCTCGGTGGCGGAGTGGTTCATACCAGACGGAGCAATTCCTGACCCTCCTCAACCGCATCGCCGACCGCGACCAGAATGTCGCCGACCCTGCCCCCCTTGGGCGCATAGACGTGCGTGTTCATTTTCATCGCCTCCAGCGTGAGGAGAATATCCGCCTCCCCCACTTCCTCACCTGGGGCGACGTCCACCGCGACCACCTTGCCCGAGAGCGGACTGCGCACCGCGCTGCCGCCGGAAGTCCCCTTCGGTGCGGAGGAAATTTTGCCTGCGGGAACGGAAATCTGCGGCGCGACCACGGAAGACGACCCCACAAACGAAGTCGCCGGTCCGGTGGCAAACCTACCCGGGGAAAGGTCCTCCTCGACCATTACGTCGAATATTTTGTCGCCTACGGTAATTTTGAATTTTTTCATGGATGGATGTTTTGGACCCGGAGTTCAACGCGGATTGTGGGATGAGTAAATCTGTCGGCGTCCCTCCATCGACCACACCTGCATCATATGCTCCACCGAAGGGCCGGCCGCATGGGCGGGAACAATGCGCACAATCCGGTGCGCGGCAGGTGTGACCATCGCGACCGCCGCACGGACGGCCGCCACCACATCGGGGGCGATGCCGACTTGGAATGCCACCGCAGGCAGCACATCCGGCACATTCTCGGGATGCGCGGGATCGGGCCGCACCTCGGGCACCGGTGCGGGGACGGGTGCCACCGGTGCGGGATGGGTGTGCGCCAGCCACTCGCCCATCAGACGGATCGCAACCATGAACAGCACAACCCCGAGCAATATAAGACCCAGTCGCGGCAGCCACGGAACGGCCTCCGCAAGGATGCAGTGTGCGAAGGCTGGATGCATTACAGAGGAATGTTGCCGTGTTTTTTCGGCGGACGAGTCTCGCGCTTGGAGAGCGTGTTGCGCAACGCCATC
This sequence comes from Chthoniobacter flavus, assembly GCA_020718605.1. Classification (GTDB taxonomy): domain Bacteria; phylum Verrucomicrobiota; class Verrucomicrobiia; order Chthoniobacterales; family CAKUMP01; genus DYRR01. Next base: position 23,338 of record DYRR01000009.1, read on the forward strand.
GCGATGATCGCCCGGGTCTCTGCGGGATCGATCACGTCGTTGATGATGCCAAGACTCGCGGCCTGATACGGGGAGGCGAACTTGGCGGTATATTCCGCGATGAGTTCTTTCTCCTTCTCAACCGGATCGGCGGCGGTCTGGATTTCGCGTTTATAAAGAATCTTCACGGCACCCTGTGCGCCCATCACGGCGATCTCCGCCGTCGGCCATGCAAACACGAGGTCCGCCCCCAGATCCTTGCTGCACATGGCGAGATACGCTCCGCCGTAGGCTTTCCGCAGGATCATGGTGATCTTCGGCACCGTGGCCGCCGCATAGGCGAAGAGCATTTTCGCTCCGTGCCGGATGATGCCGCCACGTTCCTGGGCGACGCCGGGAAGGAATCCGGGCACATCCACCAGCGAGACGATGGGGATATTGAAGATGTTGCAGAACCGGATAAACCGGGCCGACTTGTCCGAGGCGTCGATGTCCAGCGTGCCGGCTTTCACCGCGGGCTGGTTGGCGATGATGCCCACGACGATGCCACAGATGCGCCCGAACCCGACGACGATATTTTTTGCGAAATCCATCTGGACCTCGAGAAAATCTCCGCCATCGACCAGGCGTGCAATCACGGCTTTAACGTCCAGCGGCGTCTTGGAATCCTCGGGAATCAAATCCCGCATCCCGGGGTCGGGATTCATGTCCACAGGCTGGTCCATCCGGTGGGGCGGATCCATCACGTTGTTGGACGGGATAAAGGACAGCAGCTTTTGGACGAGTTGCACCGCGTGCGCATCGTTCTCCGCCACAAAATGAATATTGCCACTCACCGCCGCATGCGCCGCCGGACTGCCGATGTCGTCCATCGTGCAGACCTGTCCGGTCACGGCCTTGATGACCTCGGGGCCGGTGATGAACATGCTCGAGGTGCCCTTCGTCATGATGATGAAATCCGTGAGGGCCGGAGAATAGGCCGCACCGCCCGCGCACGGACCGGAGATTACCGCGATCTGCGGGACCACGCCCGAGGCATAGACGTTCTTGAAGAACACCTGGCCATAGCCCGAAAGCGATTCCACACCCTCCTGGATGCGGGCACCGCCCGAGTCGTTGAATCCAACGACCGGCATGCCGTTGCGGATGGCGAATTCCATGATATCGCAAATTTTCGAGGCATGCACCGCACCCAAAGAGCCGCCGGCCACTGTGAAGTCCTGACTATAAGAGGCCACCGGACGACCGTCCACGTAGCCCACTCCGGTCACCACACCGTCGGCAGGCAGATCCTTGGCTTCCATGCCGAAGTTGTGACAGCCGTGTTTGACATGCATACCGGACTCCTGCATCGGGCCATGCTGGAACAGCGCATCCAGCCGGTCGCGGGCCGTCATAAGGCCTTTCGCGCGGCGCGCTTCCAGTTTGTCCTTGCCGCCGCCGACAGCCACCGCTTCGCGGCGCTTGGCGAGTTCGTCCATGAGAGATTGTAGAATGGGCATATTAATCAGGCCTCCGTGGGTTTGGGCATGCAGAACTCTGTCAGCACACCGAATGTGGATTTGGGATGAAGAAAAGCGACCAGCTTGCCGCCGGCTCCGTCGATCGGCACCTCGTGAATTGCCCGGGCCCCGTTGTCCTTGGCCTGGCCAAGCTGCGCCTGGATGTTGTCCACCGCGAACGCGATGTGGTGGATGCCCTCGCCCTTCGACTCAATGAATTTGGCGATGGGACTGTCGTCCGACGTGGCTTCCAACAGTTCGATATGGACTTCGCCCGCCGCGAAGAAGGCCGTGCGCACTTTCTGGGAGGCCACTTCCTCGATGTGCTCGCAATGGAGGCCGAGGGCTTTTTCGTAGTAGGGAATGCTCTGATCGAGAGAGCGGACCGCGATGCCGAGATGATCGATTTTTTGTATCATGGTTTGTGGAGTTGTGAACGGGCTGGACAGAATAGGCGGGCCATCCAATAAAGAATGCCGCCACAAAACGTGCCCCATTATGAGCCCTGATGTCAAAAATAAAATAAAGTTTTTTTCACGGATATAACACTTTCTTATTGCGGCAATTCGGTGCCTTGTGCATTATTTCGCCTCAGTTATGCCCGACTCCACTTCTTCCACCACTCCGTTGCTCGCCGAATTCTCTCCCGCCACCCGCGCCCAATGGCGCGCACAGGCCGAGGTTGAACTCAAAGGCGCCCCATTCGACAAGCGTCTTGTCAAACAAACACCGGAGGGATTGGACATCCAGCCGCTCTACTCCGCCGAAGATCTGCCCGCCGACAGTGCGCTCGGAGCGTTTCCGGGGGTTTCACCGTACCGCCGCGGAGGCCGCACGCCCAACACCGAAGGTCCGGCATGGCAGATTTCCCAGGAAGTCCCCTTCCCCACCCCGCAGGAGTTCAATCAGGCCGCCCGCGCCGATCTCTCCCGGGGCGCGACAGGCCTGAATCTCCGTCTGGATGCGGCCTCCCGCGCCGCGATCGACCCCGATCAGGCGGCCGACGGCATGGTTGGTTCCGGCGGTGTTTCGATCTCGACCACAGAGGATCTCGACCGCGCACTGGAAGGCATCGATCTGCGAAATGTTCCCATTTCCGTCCGGACGGGTGCCTCTGCCCTGCCTTTCGCGGCACTGTTGTTCGCCTCGATGCGGAAGCGGAACCGCAAGAACAGCGAACTCTCGGGTTGCATCGAGATGGATCCCCTCGGCGTCCTCTCGCATGAAGGCTCCCTGCCCGTCTCTCTCGAAAACGCTTATGTCGAAATGGCCGCGCTCACCAAGTGGGCGGTCGAACATTCGCCCCGGCTCCAGACGATCTGCGTCCACGCCCGCGCCTGGCATGAAAGCGGCGCGTCGAGCACGCAGGAACTCGCCTTCGCCCTGGCCGCTGGCGCGGAGTATCTGCGCGAAATGGCCTCGCACGGTCTGCCCGCCGATGTGGTGGTGCCCCGGATGCGGTTTTCCTTCGCAATCGGTTCGGATTTCTTCATGGAAATCGCCAAGCTGCGCGCGGCCCGTCAGCTCTGGGCGGGCATTGTCGCGGCCTTCGGCGGCGGTGAAACGGCGCGCCGCATGCATCTTCACGCCCATACAGGCCAGTGGAACAAATCCAGCCTCGACCCCTATGTGAACCTGCTCCGCACGACCACGGAAGCCTTCTCCGGTGCTCTCGCGGGATGCGACAGCATGACGGTGAGCCCCTTCGACGAGACGATCCGGCAGCCGGACGATGTCTCCCGCCGCCTGGCCCGCAACATCCAGATCATTCTGCAGGAGGAGAGCAATGTCGGGGAAGTCCTGGACCCGGTCGGCGGCTCCTACTACGCCGAGGCACTCACCGATGCGGTCGCAAAATCCGCCTGGGCACTTTTCCAAAAAGTGGACGGCATGGGCGGACTCGCCGCCGCGCTCACCGATGGCTTTGTGCAAAAAGAAATCGCCAAAGTCGCCGACGTGAAATTGAAAGATCTCGCCAGGCGCAAACGCGTGATGGTGGGCACCAACCTCTACGCCAACCCCGCCGAGAAACTGCTGGAGCCCCGCACCCAGGATCTCGCGGCGATCCGGGAAACCCGCATCCGCCAAATCCAGGCCTACCGCACCGGCTCCGAACCCGAGCACGACACCCGCATTCTGGAACGCCTCGGGCAATTGCTGGAGTCCGGCAAAGGCAATCCCGTCGAGGCCGCCATCGAAGCCGCCCTGGCCGGCGCCACGCTCGGTGAAATCGGGCGCGCCCTCCCGTGGCGCTCCGCCGACTCGACCACGATCACCCCGGTCTGTATCCACCGGGCCTCCCAGGCTTTCGAACGTCTGCGCGGTGCCGCCGCCTGTTTCCAGGCGGGCCCGAAAGGCCGCCTACCGAGGGCCTTCCTCGTCAATCTCGGTCCCGTCAAGCAGCACAAAGCCCGCTCGGATTTCAGCGCCGGGTTTCTTGCCCCCGGAGGTTTTGACTGCGTCCAGAGCAGCCCGCTCCCAGACACTGCCGCCGCGCTGGCCGCAATCGCCACCGCCGATGCCGAGGTCTTTGTGTTGTGCTCGACCGACGAGACCTACCCCGATCTGGTCCCGCCGCTCACCAAGGGCATCAAGGAAAAATTCCCTGCTGCGACCGTCCTTGTGGCCGGACGCGCGGGCGAAAACGAAGCCGCATTCCGCGCCGCCGGTGTGGACGACTTCATCTTCCTCGGCGCCGATGTCGCCGCCACGTTGACCACCCTTCTCACCAAATCCGGAGCCTCACTATGAACCCCGACTTCACGAAAATCGATTTTACTTCCCTCGACCGGTCTGCCGCCTCCGCGCAGACCCCGACCCGTTCCTTCGCCACAATGGAAGGCGTGGAACTCAAGAGCACCTACTCCGCCGCCGATCTTGATGAACTGGAGCATCTCGGCTTTTTCGCCGGCATCCCCCCGTTCCTGCGCGGCCCCTACGGCACCATGTACACCTCGCGTCCGTGGACGGTGCGCCAATACGCCGGATTCTCCACGGCCGAGGAATCCAACGCCTTCTACCGCCGCAACCTTGCCATGGGCCAGATGGGGCTTTCCATCGCGTTCGACCTCGCCACGCACCGCGGTTACGACTCGGATCATCCGCGCGTGGTCGGCGACGTGGGCAAAGCCGGCGTGGCCGTGGATTCCATCCTGGACATGAACATCCTCTTCGACCGCATCCCGCTGGACCGGATGTCGGTTTCCATGACCATGAACGGCGCGGTCCTGCCCGTACTGGCATTTTACATCGTGGCCGCCGAGGAACAGGGTGTGTCGCATGACAAACTCACCGGCACCATCCAGAACGATATTCTCAAGGAATACATGGTGCGAAACACCTATATCTATCCGCCCGATCCTTCCATGAAGATCATCGCGGACATCTTCTCCTATACCGCGAAGGAAATGCCGAAGTTCAACAGCATCAGCATCTCCGGCTACCACATGCAGGAGGCTGGGGCGACCGCCGATCTGGAACTGGCCTACACGCTCGCCGACGGTCTGGAATACATCCGGGCCGGCATTGCCGCAGGCATCGGCATCGACGCCTTCGCGCCGCGCCTCTCGTTCTTCTGGGCACAGGGCATGCATTTCTTCATGGAAATCGCCAAGATGCGCGCCGGACGCCTGCTCTGGGCAAAGCTGGTGAACCAGTTCGGTCCGAAGAATCCCAAGTCCATGGCGCTGCGCACCCATTCGCAGACCTCGGGCTGGAGTCTTGCCGAGCAGGATCCCTTCAACAACGTCGCCCGCACCTGCATCGAAGCCATGGCGGCGGCCTTCGGCGGCACCCAGTCGCTGCACACCAATTCGCTCGACGAAGCCATCGCGCTGCCCACCGATTTCTCGGCACGCATCGCCCGCAACACCCAGCTCTTTCTCCAGGAAGAAACCGGCATCTGCCGCAGCGTCGATCCCTGGGGCGGCTCGTATTTTGTCGAAACCCTCACCGACCGCATCATGCGCCGCGCATGGAGCCACATCGAGGAAGTGGAAAAACTCGGCGGCATGGCCAAGGCCATCAGCACCGGCCTGCCCAAGATGCGCATCGAGGAAGCCGCCGCCCGCCGCCAGGCCCGCATCGACAGCGGCAAGGAAACCATCCTGGGCGTGAACAAGTTCCGCCTCGATCAGGAAGATCCCATCGAAATTCTCGACGTGGACAATGCCGCCGTAAGGGAAGCCCAGCTCGCGCGTTTGAAGGAGTTGCGCGCCTCCCGTGACGAGGGCAAAACCCGCACCGCGCTCTCCGCGATCGAGGATGCCGCCAAGAACGGCTCGGGCAACCTGCTCGATCTCGCCGTCCAAGCCGCCCGCGCCCGCGCGTCGCTCGGTGAGATTTCCATTGCCATGGAGAAAACTTTCGGGCGTCATCAGGCCGTGATCCGTTCCATCTCCGGTGTCTATAGCGCAGAATTCGGCGAGGGCGGCGACGTCACCCAAGTCCGCGCCATGGCCGACGCCTTTGCCACCCGCGAAGGCCGCCGCCCGCGCATCATGATCGTGAAAATGGGCCAGGACGGCCATGACCGCGGCGCCAAAGTCGTGGCGACCGCCTACGCCGATCTCGGATTCGATGTCGATATCGGCCCGCTCTTCCAGACCCCCGAGGAAGCCGCCAAACAGGCCATCGAAAACGATGTACATGTCGTCGGAGTCAGCTCACTGGCCGCCGGCCACAAGACGCTCGTCCCGGCGCTCATCGGTGAACTGAAGAAACTCGGACGCGAGGACATCGTCGTCATTGCCGGGGGCGTGATCCCCGCGCAGGACTACGAATTCCTTTACCAGCAGGGAGTCGCCGCCGTCTTCGGCCCCGGCACCGTGATCCCGAAAGCCGCCCGCACAATCCTAGAACGCCTGGAGCAACTCCACGGCTGAGAGGCGCGAGCACAATCCCGCCCACACTACGCCTGCCCCCAGTGGCATCTTCTACGCGGAGCGAATCAATTGTTAAATCTGGGTATGCACTTTACTCCCCTAGATACCATCTGTAGTGGTTTGAGCGTT
>DYRR01000233.1 GCA_020718605.1 Chthoniobacter flavus
GAACCACAAGGCTCCGAGACCAAAATCCCATCAAAAATGGCTGGAAGTTCCGTCGAATACCTCCGCACCGGAACCGCCGCCGGACTCGATATCGATGCCTTCGCACCCCGCCTTTCGTTCTTCTGGGCGCAGGGGAAAAACCTCTTCATGGAAGTCGCCAAGATGCGCGCCGCGCGCGTGCTCTGGGCCAAGATCGTCAAGGGGTTCCATCCGAAAAATCCGAAATCGATGGCCCTCCGCACCCATTCGCAGACAAGCGGATGGTCACTCACCGAGCAGGATCCGTTCAACAACATCGCCCGCACCTGCATCGAGGCGATGGCCGCCACCATGGGCCACACCCAAAGCCTGCACACGAATGCGCTCGACGAGGCGATCGCCCTCCCGACCGATTTCTCCGCACGCATCGCCCGCAACACCCAGCTCTTCCTCCAAAACGAAACAGGCATCTGCTCGGTCGTTGATCCCTGGGGCGGCAGCTACTACGTCGAGGCCCTCACCAACGATCTCCTCGAAAAAGGCTGGGCGCACATCCAGGAAGTCGAAGCCCTCGGCGGCATGTCAAAGGCGATCGAGACCGGACTGCCAAAAATGCGCATCGAGGAGGCCGCCGCACGCCGTCAGGCCAAAATCGATTCCGGCGTCGAGACCATCGTCGGCGTCAACAAGTTCCGCCTCGAAAAAGAAGACCCGCTCGACATCCTCACCGTCGATAACACGGCGGTCCGCCTCTCCCAGATCGAACGCCTCAAAACCCTCCGCGCCGAGCGCGACGAGCCGACCGTCCAGCGCTGCCTCGCCGCCATCACCGCCGCCGCAGAAGACAAAAAGAACGGCAACCTCCTCGCCCTCGCCATCGAGGCCGCGCAAGCCCGCGCCACCCTCGGCGAGATCAGCGACGCCGTCGAAAAAGTCGCCGGACACTACAAGGCGGTCATTCGCTCGATCAGCGGGGTTTACGCCTCATCTTACGGACATATGGACGACATCAAAACAGTTCGCACCCTGGCGGACGACTTCGAAAAACGCGAAGGCCGGCGCCCCCGCATCCTCATCGCAAAAATGGGCCAGGACGGACACGACCGCGGCGCCAAGGTCGTCGCCACCGGCTACGCCGACCTCGGGTTCGACGTCGATATCGGCCCACTCTTCCAGACGCCGGAGGAAACCGCCAAGCAGGCCGTCGAAAACGACGTCCACATCGTCGCCATGTCCAGCCTCGCCGCCGGACACAAAACCCTCCTCCCCGCCCTCATGGCCGAACTCAAACGCCTCGGACGCCAGGACATCCTCGTCGTCGCCGGCGGCGTCATCCCGGCGCAGGATTACGCCTTCCTCCGCGAAAATGGAGCAGCCGCCATCTTCGGCCCCGGCACCAAAATTCCGGACTCCGCCAAAGAGCTCATCGAGATCCTCAACGCCCGCTCTGCGGAAATTTGAAATGCCGAGCCGCCCCCGGCCCGTCATTCCCAGCTCTCCGCAGAGCGCAAGCTCGAGTTTGGACATTTTCAACCGCGCCAAAGCCGCAAACTGAGAAAGGAAAACAGAACCGCAGATAAGGAGCCTAGCAGAAATAACATGATACAAGATGCGCCGGAGTTTTTTCGCCAACCAAGGCGCGACGAAGGAGCATAGCCAAAGCCTCTGTGACTGAGGAGCAACGCAGGATGGCGGAAAAAGAACCAGCAGATTGTATGATGTTATTTCTGCGCGACGACTAAACACAGATTAACACTGATAATGAGCATCTTGCGCAACTCTCGCGACCCATCTCTTGGGTGGACTGTCCTCTTTCTACAACGCCTTGGAAATCCGTGTCTATCCGTGTGCATCCGTGGTTCCAACTCTGCCTTAGGGTAAACCGGGGTTTGGCCACTTTCATCTGCGCGGGCGCATCTCCGAAAGTTGCAACGGAACTTCCATTAAAAAGGGAGGAGGGAGGACGCGCTTAAAAGCTTGCC
>DYRR01000234.1 GCA_020718605.1 Chthoniobacter flavus
AGCCTCCCCCGCCGAGACGGAGTTGGTGACCAGGCTGCGGGCGGCACAACCGCGCGAGAGGCCGCGCCTCCTTCAAGACGCGATACGAACACAACTCGGTCAGGTCTTTGGCCGGGATGCCGCAGAATTAAGCGATGACACCGGTTTCTTCGATCTCGGTATGGACTCGCTGATGGCGGTCGAGTTTCGCAACCGGGTCAGCAAGGTGCTCGGACACAAACTCCCCGCCACCGTTGCCATGCAATATCCCAACATTCGGGCGTTGGCTGGCTATGCTATGGAGGAAGTACTAAGCCTCGGTGACACGACGACTCCATCCCATGCACCGCAGGACGGTGGACTGGAAAAGGAAATCGCCAGCCTGTGCGACGATTCTGTAACATCTGCACTTGAAGACGAATTAAAAAAAGTGCTTGGTGAAGAATGAGTTCCCCCGGTGCTGTTCATGACGTGGAACGTAAAGCGCTGCTGGCCATAAAGCGCCTCCAGGCCAGGGTTGCTGAACTTGAAGCGGAAAAATACCAGCCTATTGCGATCATTGGACTAAGCTGCCGGGTTCCCGGGGCTGAGAACGTGGTCGAATTCCGGGATTTGCTCATGGCGGGCCGCGACGGAATGAGCGGGATTCCGCCAACTCGGTGGGACGCAGATGCTTTTTACGATCCGGACCCGGACGCCAAAGGCAAGATGTATGTTCGGAAAGCCGGTTTCTTGCCCGATCTCGAGGGGTTCGATGCCTCCCTTTTTGGCATCGCCCCGCGCGAGGCGGAGTTCATGGATCCGCAACACCGCCTCCTGCTGGAGCAGACATGGCATGCCCTCGAACATGCGCGGATACCGCCCTCCTCGTTGACGGATTCGCTTACCGGGGTATTCGTCGGGATATCCGTCAACGACTACGCCGTGTTGTTGCAGGAAGCTTTGGCCGAACCGGGGCCTTACTTTATCACGGGCAACGCCATAAACGCCGCCGCCGGACGAATTTCCTACACGCTTGGACTGACCGGACCGGCCCTGTCTATCGACACGGCCTGCAGTTCCTCGCTCGTGGCCGTGCATGAAGCCTGCCGCAGCCTGCTGAACGGGGAGTCCTCCCTGGCAATTGCGGCCGGTGTCAACACCATCATCACCCCCAAATTGATGATGGCAACGTGCCGGGTGCGGATGCTCAGTCCCGACGGAATCTGCAAGACCTTCGACCGGGATGCCGACGGCTACGCCCGCGGCGAAGGTTGCGGTGTGATCATCCTCAAGCGCTTGGTTGATGCCCGGCGAGATGGCGACCGGGTGCTTGCCGTGTTGCGGGGAACCGCCATCAACCAGAACAGCCGGGGTAGCGGCTTTACCGTTCCCAGTGTCCGCGCCCAGCGAAGCGTCATCCTCGCCGCCCTGGCCGCCGCCCGCACCGAGCCCCACGAAATCAAGTACCTCGAATGTCACGGCACCGGCACCTCGCTCGGCGACCCCATCGAAGTGCAGGCCGCCGACGAAGCCTACGGCAAGGGACGCGGACTCGACATGCCATTGCTACTCGGATCGGCCAAGACCAACATCGGCCATTTGGAATCCGCCGCCGGGATCGCCGGGCTGATCAAGACGGTCATCGCGATCCAGGAACAGCGGTTGCCCCCTCACCTCAATCTTGTAAACCTCAACCCGCATATTCCCTGGGAGGCACTCAAGGTCAGGGTGGTCACGCAAACGGAGGCTTGGCCGCCGGGCGAAAAGATCGCCGGCATCAGCTCGTTCGGTTTCAGTGGGACCAATGCTCACGCCATCCTGGCCGAACCGCCGGAGGTTCCCCCCGTGGTGCGCACCGGAAACCTTTCCCCTGAACGTGACCGTCACCTGCTGGTCCTGGGTGCCCGGGGAGCCGAAGCGGTCCGGGCGTGGGGAAAAGCCTATGCCGCTTGGATCATCGGGCAACCGGAGCTTGCGCTG
>DYRR01000102.1 GCA_020718605.1 Chthoniobacter flavus
CGGTGATCAAGCCGACGTCGGTCCCGGTGTCCGCGCCCGCCGCGCCTGTCCCTGAGCCGCCTCCCGCAGCCCCCACCGCGCCCCCTTCGCCCGAGCCTGCACCGGTTGTGCCGGATATCGGTGCGGCAGCCTTGGATGTGGACGGACTTTGGGCCGCCCTGCTGGAAGGTTCCCGTGCCAAGATGCTGGTTCGGTCCACGCTGCAAATGGCGGCCCCGCAGGGGTGCGATGGCAGGGTATTCCGGATCGGGTTTCCGCCCGAAAACAAGATGGGATTGGACACCATTCTGCGCCCCGCCAACGTCAAGCTGTTGGAATCCATTTTGAAGGAACACTCGGGTGCGGCGATCCGGGTCGAAGCAGAGATCGTTGCGGGTTTGGTCGTGGTTCCTCCGGTGCCCGAAGCGATGGCTCCCGAGGTGGATCTCAACGCCGATTTCCTGAATGACCCGAAAATCAAGATGGCATTGGAAGTTTTCAAAGCGGAATTTCTGACACCCGGCAAGCCGGGATTGTCGGGAGATTGATCACCCACAAACCAGGAACCCATGACACTATGAACATTGCAAAAATGATGAAGCAGGCCCAGAAGATGCAACAGCAGCTTGCCGAAAAGCAGTCCGAGCTGGCATCGCAGGTCGTGAGCGCCACCGCCGGGGGTGGGAAGATATCCGTCACGGCCACCGCCGGGGGAGATATTCTTTCCATCAAAATTGATCCGGATGTGGTGGATGCCTCCGATGTCGAGTTTTTGGAGGATCTCGTCCTTACTGGAGTGAATCAGGCGATCGCCGAGGGGCGCAAGATCACCGAGGCCGAGATGGGCAAGCTCACCGCCGGACTCGGACTCCCGCCGGGTCTCGGTCTCTGATCCCCCGAAACAAAGTCGTTATCCCCGTGGCGGGCGACTTTCCGGCAGCGGCCCGGCAGGTCGGCTATGATTCATCGGTCTTCCGGATGCCGGGTAAAATCTTGAAGGCCCAAATCCCGACTCCGCAGATCCACACCAGAGCGGCGTAGGCGTAGTGGGAGAGCCGCAGCGCGGGCATCCAGTCGGCACTCACCCGGGTGGCCATTGCCAGTATCATCAGCAGGACGAGAGTCGTGATCGGCCACAGTCTGGCGTTGAATTTCTCCGCCTGCCCGCTGTGCCCCAACGTCACACGACTCGCCACGATGAAGGTGAGCAACCCGAATCCCGTGATAAAAACTACGTGAAGCAGGGAAAAACTCCGGGTCGGCCAGAGTGCCATTGCCGCATAGCCCAGAGGGATCGAGAGTAACGCCACCCGCGCCCCCAGTGCCAGCGAGCCGCCCCCGGGGCCGGCTTTTAGGAAGGGCACTTCGCGCAACAGATAGACCAGCACCACGCAGGCTCGCAGACCGTATCCCCAGCGGTCGAGTCCGGCGGTTTGCAAGAGGAAACTTCCCATCACCCCCATGCCGCAGGCGAGGGCAAACAGTGCCCGGGATCTCCATCCCGGCGGAAGCGTGTTCGTTTCAGGAAAACTTTGCCGGTTGGGTAGCCCAAAGAATCGCGGGAGCAGAAACGCCCCGACACCCATGATCGGGAGCAGAAGGAAGGCTTGATTCATGAGTAATCGGCCCAGCGGGACCAGCCAATCGGGCGCAGCCAGTGGGGCTACTTGCACAAACACATAAATACATGCGCCAGCCAGGGCCGACAGAATTCCCAATCCCACGAGGACAAACGCGGGAGGTGGGACGTCTTTGCGAACCACGGCGCGCACGCCCATCACAAAAAGCAGTGCACACAGCGTGACGATGAAAAGCTGATTTCCCCAGAACTCAAGACCTGCCGCGTGGAGAATCACGATGCCGACGAGTGCGCCCGCAAATCCAAGGGTCTCACCCAGCGTGATCCGTGGCGCACCCAGCAGACGCGGCAGGGCGGTTCCAAGAAACCCGATCACAAACGAAGTCAGAAAACCTTGAATCATGATCCTGGCATGGAGGGTGCCCGGATATGCTTCGGGAAACATCCACACATGCAGCGGCCAAAGCAACACGCCGAAACAACCCAGTGCGGTGCCAATCGGAAAAAGCAGGCGAAACGGCTCTCCCGCTGCAACCAGTTGCCAGTAGCCATCCGCCCGGCTCCGGGCTTCCTTGTTCGTATGTTTGCAACCCATAAGCATCAGAACTTCGCAAATATCCACGACGCTGTGCAAATCCGAAAACAAGAGAAACACAAGAGAAACACAAGGAGTTGACAGATATTCGGGAATGTGTTGGGATGCGCCCGTGAAATCCCTCCTCCTTTCTCTGGTTCTCGGCGGTGTCATCCTCACCGTGAGCGGCTGCGCAAACTCTGCCAATCGTCGCGATTTATACCGCCCGGACACGCCGACCGGGCCCTACACTGCGCGGCTTCACGCGATGTATCAAAACGGTCACCCAAATTGGGTGCCGAAATAATTCCCTTTTGGCCAACGGAGTCCGTTTGCCCGGGAGGCGGGGGCGGACCTGTTTTTGAGCGAACGTCCGATAAGCGTGGACTTTTTGTGGCCCACCTGCTAGCAATCCCGCTCCCGATTTAATCTATCCCATGACCACACCGGACGACATTTTATTGGAAACCGAGGCTGCGATGGAAAAAGCCGTCGATTTCATGAAGCACGAGTTTGCCTCGGTGCGCACCGGCAAGGCGTCCCCGGCTCTGGTGGAAAATATCGACGTGGAAGCCTACGGATCGCGGATGAAAATCAAGCAGCTCGCGCTGATCACCACTCCCGAGCCCCGGCTGCTCATGATTCAGCCTTTCGATGGGGGAACGACACGGGATATCGAAAAAGCACTCAAGGAATCCAAGATCGGCATCAACCCGCTGGTCGATGGAAAATTGATCCGGCTTCCGGTGCCCGAACTGTCCGAAGAACGCCGCCGGGATCTGGCCAAAGGCGTCAAACAAATGGCCGAGGAAGCCCGCATCCGCATCCGGTCCTGTCGGCGCGAGGGGATCGATGACGCGAAAAAACTCCAAAAATCGGGCAACATCACCGAGGACCAGCTCCGGACGCTGGAAGACGAAGTTCAAAAGCTCACGGACACTTCCGTGAAATCCATCGACGAACAACTCTCCGCCAAAGAAGCGGAGATCATGCGCATCTGAAACTATGAACCGCTCCACTCTATTCCGTCCCGTGACCCTCGCCGCCCTCCTTGTTGGCGCCATCCTTCTTCTGATCGGCCCGGCTTCCGCATCCGCCCGTGTGGTGAGACCCGTTCCCGATTTCGCGCTCGAAGGATCCGGAGGCAAACTGCTCCCGCTGAAAAGTCTCCGGGGGCAGCCCGTGGTGATTGTTGTGGCGGAATCCGCCTCCGCCCGTTCGTTCCGCCGTCAGGCATCCTACCTCGAAGATCTTTACCGCCGGTTTGCGGGCCGCAAAGTGGTGTTCGTCGCCGCGCTGGCCGATTCCTCCAACCCGATCCGTTCCAATATCCCCTTTGTTCTGGCCAGAGATGGCGGCGGGGTTGCGGCGGCCATCGGACTCTCCCCGAAATTCGGCGTGGCGATCGTGGGCGGGGACGGCAATCTGGATTTCGTGAGCGGCAAAGTGATCTCCGCCGATCGGGCCAAGGAGGTCATGGACAATAATTTCGCCGTCCAATCCGCCCAGCGGAAATAAGGCCGCCCCTGCGGCGACGGGCCGATGACCGCCCCCCTTCATTCCGAGAGCACTCGGGTGCGCCTGCGGCAGGGCGAGAAAGCCGCCACCGCCGGATTGCTCGCCAACACAGCCTTGTCCGGCATCAAGATCGGCGCGGGCATTCTTGGCAATTCCTACGCTCTGGTCGCGGACGGCATTGAGTCGTTGCTGGATATTTTTTCCTCCCTGGTGGTGATCGGCGGACTGCGGGTTGCCGCGACGCCCCCGGATTCCGATCATCCCTACGGGCATGGCAAGGCGGAGCCTGTGGCGGCCGCGGTGGTTTCTCTGGGTTTGCTTGGATCTGCGGCGGGCTTGGCGGCATTGAGCCTGCGCGAGATCCTGACCCCGCACCATGCGCCCGCCGCATTCACGCTGTGGGTTCTGGTGGGGGTGATCGTGGTGAAGGAAACGCTATTCCGGGTTCTGGCCAATCGCGCGGAACATCTAGGCAGTCATGCCGTGAAAGCCGATGCGTGGCATCACCGTAGCGATGCCATCACATCCGTGGCGGCATTTGTGGGTATTGGGATCGCCCTGCTGGGCGGGCCCGGCTACGAGACGGCCGATGATTTTGCGGCACTCTTTGCGTGCGCGATCATCGCTTTCAACGGAGTGCGTCTGCTCCGGCCCGCCTTTGCGGAGATCATGGATGCCGCGCCCGTCGGCGGACTCGACCGGGAGATCCGCGCCATCGCCATGCGCGTCGAGGGCGTTCTGGGAATCGAAAAATGCCGGCTGCGCAAGATGGGATTGGATTTTTATGTGGACCTGCATGTGTTGGTCCATGGAGAGAGCACGGTGAGCGAGGGACATCGCATCGCGCATGACGTCAAGGATGCCATTCGCCTAGCGCACCCGGCCGTGGCCGATGTGTTGGTTCACGTGGAACCGCAGTTTCCGTAACCGACCGGGGGGTTCATTCTCCGTCGAGGCAGCGCACGACGGATTCGACGACTTCCTCCACGGAGATGGCGTTCATGCAGCGGAAATCCAGCGGGCATTTGCGCAGAAAACAGGGGCTGCATTCCACCGGATGGCGGATCACGCGATGGCCTTCGCCCAGCGGGCCGGTGAGGCGGGGTTCGGTGGAGCCGAAGAGGGCGACGACCGGCACGCCCAGGGTGGTGGCGAGATGCATGGTGCCGGTGTCGTTGGTGAGCAGCGCACGGCAGCGTCCGAGCCGGTCCATGAGTTCCCCCAGGGTGGTTTTTCCGGAGAGATTCTCACACTGTCCGTCCAGACAGGCCGCGATATCCGAGGCGAGTTCGGCCTCTTTGGCGGTGCCGAAAAGAATCCAGCGCACCTCGCGCCGGGCGGTGACCTGGCGGGCAGCTTCGGCGAAGCGCTCGGCGGTCCAGCGTTTGGCCGGTCCATATTCCGCGCCGGGGCACAGGCCGACCTCGATGGGACCGGAGACATCGGAAGACGGTGCTGCGGGACGCAATGGGCGGAGCAGGGGAGAGAGATCGGTGGATTCCGCGCCGATGTGCTTGGCGATGCGCAGGTAATGATGGACCTGATGCTCGGGTGGGCCTGGTTTTTTCCGAACAGGGACGATCTGGTTGAGCAGTCGGCTGCGTGCATGACCCGCGTACCCAACGCGCCGGGGCACTCCTCCTAGCCACATTTCCAAGGCGGACCGCAGGGAGTTTGGAAACACGATGCCGACATCGAAACGCCGGGATCGGATCTGGGACACGACGGAGAACAGACCGTTGCGCGGCGGGATTTCCAGCACCTCGTCCACCCAGGGCACGGCCCGCCAGAAATCGCCGAGCTTTTTCTGAACCACCACCGTGACGTGCGCATCGGGGCGTCCGGCCTTGATTGTGCGCACGGCGGGCAGGGTCATCACGGCATCGCCGAGCCAGTTGCTGGAACGAATGGCAATGCGGAACGGCTTCAGAACAGAGGCATCCGGGGGCGGCGTCACGCCGCGTTTGTAGTGCTGAAGGAGGAAAGCCGGGCGCGGAGTGCGCCATCGGTTGTGGACCCAGAACCAGTCGGGAGGATGGGTGCGGATGATGGATTCGACCGAGCGGTTGAGGCGGGCGGTGAGGGTGCCGGTGTTGTCGGAGTCGGGACTGAGAAGCGGACCCAACTCGATGCGCCAGCGCGCCCAACCCACGGTGCGCGCGGCGGCGGGAAGAATCGTCGCGTCCGTGCGGAGAGCGGTCATGGCGGCGAGCGGTGAAGTGGAGGCGATCCGCCCGAAAAATGGGGTCCAGACGCCGCCATCCCCCGCATGCTGATCCACCAGCATTCCGAGCACTCCGCCGCCGCGGAGGAGGCGGATCGGCTCGTGGAAGCCTTCGCGGCGGTCGAAGGTTTTCACCCCGAACCGTTCGCGTCCCTTGCGGATCTCGGCGTCCAGAAGCGGATTGCCCAGGCGCTGATAGATGGTGGCAAAGGAGATGTCGGCGAGGAGCATCGAGATTTGGGCGAAGACTTCCCAGTTGCCAAAATGCATGAGAGCCAGAATCACCCCGCGTCCGCCCGCAGTCGCGGAACGGAGAGAGGCGGGCAGATCGCCGAGGTCCACGAACTTCATGATTTCCTCCTGGTTCATCTGCGAAATGCGGATGCCGGAGAGCAGGTTCGCGCCAAGCAGACGGTAATGGCGGGCGGCCATGCGGTCGAGTTCCCGGGAGGAAAGTTCGCCGCCAAACGCGATTTCCATATTGTCGCGGACCAGGCGGCGGTGGCGGAAATCCAGCAGACGGGCAACATCCCCGAGGCAATAGCCGATGCCGAAACACACGCGCAACGGCAGGAGGCAGAGAAATCCACGCACCGCACGGGCGGTGATCCATGCCAGACGTTGGGTGGGACGGATCTTCATTTCTTCCAGTAAAGCTTCCGGAGCGGGTGTTCGTCCAGCAAGTTGGCTTCGACCCCGCCCAGTCGGTCGGGAGCATAGAACTGGATGCCCACATAAAAATACAAGGGACAGATGGGCACCTGTTCGCTGATGAGCAAATGCTCAGCCTGGCGCAGCAGGTCGAATCGTTTTCCATGATCCAGTTCCGCCGCAGCAGCACTGATGAGGAAATCATAGCGCGGATGGCCCCAGCCCGTGCGATTGTTGCCGCCTTCGGTCACAAACATGTCGAGGAAAGTGTTGGGATCGAGGTAATCACCCACCCAGCTTGATCGGCAGAGATCGTAGTCGAGACGACCCATGGAGTTGAGATACACCTTCCATTCCTGGCGGGAGAGTTCGATTTTTACACCAAGCTCAAGTTGGAACATATTCTGCAACTCGACCGCGATGGCTTCGTTGAGTTCGCCCTCGCTGTAGAGGTAATACACCACGGGAAATCCCCCGCCACCGGGATAACCCGCCTCGGCCAAGAGACTGCGGGCAAGCTCAGAATCGGAAGGTGGCCCCGGGGGCGGATCGTATCCGGCGGTGCCGGGCGGCACCAGACTCCCCGCAGGAATCTCGCCGGCCCGGGTGATTTTATCCACGATCCGCTTCCGATCCACCACGAGTGAAAAGGCGCGCCGCACCCTGGCGTCATCAAAGGGCTTGCGCGTGGTGTTGAACCGGAGGAAATACGTGCCCAGAAACGGCGCGGCATGATAATCGGGGCGTTTCCGGAGTTCCCCCAGCAGGGCGGGCGGCACGAGCCCCTTGTCCATGATGAGGTCGGCCTGTCCCGACGCGTAGAAGTTGAAGGCGGTGTTGGCCCTGCTTGCCGGGAGCACATCGATCGAGCGCATGGAAACGGCGTCGCGATTCCAATACTGAGGATTTTTTTCCAGCCGGATGCGGTCGTTGATCCGCCATGACGCGAGCCTGTATGCCCCGTTGCCGATGAGGTGCTCCGGCTTCACCCAGTCCTCCCCGGCGGCTTCCACGCTGCGGACGTGGACGGGAAGCAGGGTGACAAAAGCGCAGAGATCGATGAAAAACGGCGTGGGATTTTCCAGTTCCACCTCCAACACATGATCCCCGTCGGCCCGGACGCCCACCTTCGAAAAATCCGTCAGGGTGCCCTCTTGGAATGCGCGTCCGTTTTTGAGATAATGCAGTTGGTAGGCGTATTCGGAGCCGGTGGCCGGCGAGAGAGTGCGCTGCCAGGAGGCGACAAAATCGTGGGCGGTGACGGGGTCGCCATTGCTCCATTGGGCATCCTGACGAAGGTGAAAAGTGTAACGCAGGCCATCTTGCGAGATGCCCCATCGCTCGGCAACGCCGGGTTCGGGGTGCCCTTTGGCGTCGAATGCGACCAATCCCTCAAAGAGCGCGTTGGCGATGCGTCCCTCGGGCTGGCCAGTGATAAGCGCGGGGTCGAGCGTCTCGGGTTCGGCGCCGTTCAGGAAGACCAGATCCGCACGATCCTCCCGCCTGTCGCAGGCCCCACACAGGCACAGCAATATCGAGAGCGGCAACCATACCAAGCGGGCGGAGCCATTCCCGGACGGGAAAATCATGGCACCGCAGGATCAGGGATTCGGGGCGGGGGCGTCCGGCGTGGCGGACGGGGGCGCGGGCACCGCCTCGGAGGCGGGAGCCGGAACCGCAGGGACAACGGGAATCGCGGGCGCGACGGCGGCTTCCTTGAGGATTTCGGCGGCGACTTTGCTTGTGGCGGTGGTCTGGTGGGAGTAGAGCACCGAGAGCAGCAGGGTGAGGACAAAAAACGCCCCGCCAAGCCACACGGTGAAGCGGGTGAGCACATTGGTGGTTTGTGCGCCGAACAGATTCTCCGTCATGCCGCCTCCGAATGCGGCACCCAGGCCTTCGCTTTTGGGCCGCTGCATGAGCACTACCAGAAGAATGAGCAACGACACAAAGACGTGTACTACCAGCAGGATATTGATGAAAATCTGAGTCATAGGGCGCGCAATATGGGGGAAACCATGCGCCTTGTCCAGCGGTCCTTGATGGGGTAAACCAGATTTCATGATTCCCGGGTGGATGCTGCTGCGTGCCTATCGGATGGGTATTTTTCCCATGGCGGGGCCGGATGACGAGATCGCGTGGTTCTCCCCGGACCCCCGCGGAGTGCTGCCGATCGGGGAGTTTCACGTGCCGCACGGGCTGCGCCGGACCCTGCGGGCCGGGCGTTTCGAGGTGCGGATAAATACGGCCTTCGGGCGCGTGATGCGCGCCTGCGCCGCACGTCCCGAAACATGGATCAGCGACACAATCCTGGAAAGTTACTCGGGACTGCATGCGGACGGTCATGCGCACTCGGTCGAAACATGGCGGGACGGACGATTGGTGGGAGGACTCTACGGCGTGGCCATTGGCGGCGCATTTTTTGGAGAATCCATGTTCCACCACGCCACAGACGCTTCCAAAGTGGCACTCTGCGCACTGGTGGAGCGGTTGCGGGAACGCAATTATTCCCTGCTGGACACCCAGTGGACCACGCCGCATCTGCTGCAATTCGGCGCCAGAGAAATTCCAAAATCGGAATATCTCGCGCTGTTGGAGGAGGCGACCGCGCGCAACTGCCGCTTTTTGGCGGAAGGAATTTGCTTTGGGGAGGCCGGGCGGGCTGCTGAGCCGTGAGCTTTGGCGGCTCCTCCCCCAGAAGGGTGCAGGACAAATTTCTGCTGACTCAGGAGAGATGATTGCTCGGAAAATTGTTTGGGTGAACGCAAGGCATTGAGCCACAACGTGGCTGCATCTTGGAGCCCAGGGTAGCTTCGCAACCCT
>DYRR01000103.1 GCA_020718605.1 Chthoniobacter flavus
CCCAGCCTGGGGCAACGCCCCAGGAACCATCGCCGAAATTCTTCCGCGCCAACGGCGCATCGCCATCCCAGCCTGGGGCAACGCCCCAGGTATCGAACCGGAAACAAAATGAGGGCTGAAAGCCCGTCCCATATTCCCACCCGCATGATCACGAACCACCCACCACCAGCGTCTCGCCGGCACGATGGATCGCGCCGTTGGCGCTGGGGACAAATGTGGTTGTCAAGTTCCTGGGGCGTTGCCCCAGGCTGGAATGAACCGGGCCTTTGGCCCTAAAACCCATCGCCATGCCGCAATCGCTTTCGCTCGTCATCGTCCACGTCATTTTCAGCACGAAGGATCGCCACCCCTTCCTCGACTCCGATACACGGCCCAAGCTCCACGCCTATCTCGCGACTGTCGCACGCAACATCGGCTGTGAGGCATACCGCGTCGGTAGCGTGGCGGATCATGTTCATCTCGCCATCCGGTTATCGCGCACCGTCACCCTTGCGGATCTTGTTCAGGAATTGAAAACCTCATCCTCGAAATGGCTAAAAACACAATCGTCCGCGCTCGCTGCTTTCGCCTGGCAACGTGGCTACGGCGCGTTTTCCGTCGGGCCATTGGATTTGGAGGCATTGAGGCATTACATCGACACGCAGGAGGAGCATCACCGGACGCGGACATTTCAGGAGGAATACCGTGCGTTTCTCACGAAATACGGAATCGAATTTGATGAACGTTATGTGTGGGACTGACCGATGGGGCGAGCTTTCAGCCCTTGAGCTTCTTTCGGTCACGTTTCCCTGGGGCGTTGCCCCAGGCTGGGATGGGAAGGGCCTTTGGCCCACCAGCCCTGCGCCAACGGCGCAACCCATCCCAGCGAGGGTCGAAGGCCCTCGCCATCGTCGCCGAGATCGAAGCCGAGCAAGCGCTGGTGGCCGCCAACCGCGAACTGATCACCCGCTTCGAGCAAAAGATCCAAGCCACCCTCGCCCGCATCTGGGCCGACGATCTGGTGGCGTACGTCGAATGATGAATTTCGAATGACGAACAGGCCGACCTTCTGCCTTCGCACTTCTGCATTCGGACTTCACCGACGGCCCCGGGTCAATGCACTTCCACCGGGCATTCCGGGATGGCACTCATGAAGGCCCGTCCGTAGGAGCGGCCCAGGATGCGGTTGTCCAGCACGACCACGATGCCCATGTCGCGCGAGGTGCGGATGAGGCGTCCGACGCCCTGCCGGAATTTGAGGATCGCTTCGGGCAGTGAATAATCCCGGAACGGATCGCCGCCCTGCTCGCGGATCAACTCCAGGCGCGCCTCAATGAGCGGATGGTCCGGCACGGCAAACGGCAGGCGGGTGATGATGACATTGGAAAGCGCCTCTCCCGGCACGTCCACACCGCTCCAGAAACTGTCGGTCCCGAAGAGCACCGAACCCCGGTCCTTCCGGAATTCCTCGACCAAGCGGTGCCGGGGCATTCCGGCTCCCTGCACGAGCAGTTCCAGCCCGGCATCCGCCAACGGGGCCGTGACCCGCCCGGCGATGGCCTGCATCGTGCGGTAACTGGTGAACAGCACGAAGGCACGCCCGCCGGTGAGCAGCGTGAAATGGGTGATCCAACGCGCAAGTTCCTCCTCGTAGGCTTTGTCCTTGGGCTCGGGCATGCGCTTGACGACATGCAGTTTCATCTGCCGCTCGTAGTCGAAGGGGCTTCCGATGCGGACCGGTTCCACCTCATCCGCCCCGACCCGGTTCCGAAAATAATCCAGATCGGCATCGCCCGTCGAGAGAGTGGCGCTGGTCGCGACGCAGCAGGCACCCGGACGGAACAACAAACGGCGCAGGGTGCCGGCCATGTCGATCGGGGAGGCGTTGAGCGTGATGAACTGCCCGGCCTTTCCGGTCCGCTCGATCCAGTACACATGATCCTCGCAGGACTGGCTCAGGAAATCCGAGATGCCGTCGCGCGCTTCACGCAGGCGGGACATGCTTTCCTGCAACTCCCCCTTGGTCTCCTCTTTTTCCTGCTCCTTCGCCGCTTTTGCGAGATGGGCCAGGATTCGGGCGAGCCCCGGTGTGACGGTGTCCGACACGAGGTCGGGCTGCCGGACCCGGAACTCCCGGGACGGCCCCTCGCCGATGCGGCGTCCGACCCCCTGGAAAAAGGTTTCCACGGCATCCAGCATTCCGGCCACCTCGCGCACGCCATCCGCATCGCGCAGCGCGGTGAACAGGCCTTTCTTGGTGCGGGCATTGTAGAGCCGTTGGAGCGCGATCCGCAGTCCGTATTGGGAAACGCCCAGCCCGATCTGCCTCGCCGCCACGCCCTCAATGGTGTGGGCCTCGTCGAAAATCACGAAGTCGTTGGCGAACACCAGGCCCTGTTCGTCGCTGTCCTCGTCGCGTTCCTCGTCGAGGTGCAGGAAAAACAGGGTGTGATTCATCACCACCACATCCGCCGCGAGCAGGCGGCGGCGGGCGTCCTGATAAAAGCAGCCCGATCCCGGGGGGCAGGTTTTCGGGGTGCAAACATGCGCCTCGCTGCACACCTGGCTCCAGACGGCGGGGTCGGGTTCCACCTCGAATCCGCTCAGCGTGCCGTCGGGGGTGCGTTCCGCCCACGCACGGATGCGCTGCAGTTCGGCGACTTCCGGCGAGGTGAAGAGGTCGCCGGAATGCTCACCGGCGCGCGCGAGCCGCCGGGGACAGAGATAATTCTGCCGCCCCTTCAACAGCACGGAGCTGAAGGGGTCGGGAAAGAGCTTCTGCACAATCGGGATGTCCTTGTGCATGAGTTGTTCCTGCAAATTGATCGTGTGGGTGGAGATCACGGCCTTGCGTCCGTTGGCCCTTGCGAAAAGCACGGCGGGCACGAGATAGGCCAGGGATTTTCCCACCCCGGTGCCCGCCTCGACCACAAGATGCCGGTTCTCCTCCAGGGCGCGCGCCACGGCCACGGCCATCTCCTGTTGCTCGGGCCGGAACTCGAAATTGCGCGCGCTGCCCATCGCGCCTTCGGGAGAGAAGGCGGATCGGACTTGATCGACAAAGGGAGTCTCGGATCGCAGGGAGATCATGATCGTGTCGGACAATATAGCTTTGACAGACCCGCCACGGACATCACAATTTGTCGTTTCCCCGAAATTCCGCATTCCATTGCCGGAGCCGGGGGATTTATTCACCACCCATGCGAGTTCTGGACCGATATCTTCTCAAGAATGTGCTCATGCCGTTTGCCTACTGTTTTGTGGGGTTTATCGCGATCTGGCTCGTCTTCGATCTGAGCGACAACGGGCCGAACTTCATCGAGGGAAAGGTCGGGCTTGCGCGCGTGGCCCGTTTTTATGTGGGCCAACTGCCCGATATCGCGGTGATCAGTCTCCCTACCGGGCTGCTTTTGGGGGTGCTTTACGGCCTGTCCCGCATGTCCCGGTCCAACGAAATCATCTCGATGCTCACGGCGGGCGTCAGCCTGTGGCGCATCCTGCTTCCCGTGATGCTCCTCGGGTTGGCCGCCACATCGGTGGAAATCTGGCTCAACCACAGTCTCGCCCCGCATGCCCAGGCGACGAAGGCGAAGCAGCTCGAGGCATTCCTCCAGGGGCGCGATGAAATCGAGACGGCTCTGGACGGCCATCTTTTCCGCAATCGCAGCGGGCGCCGCACCTGGTATGCCGAGCGGGTGTTGCTCGACCGCGGGGAATTGCACTGGGTCCAGATCGCGCAGCAGGACGAACAGGACAATATACTCTTCAAATACTACGTCCGGATCGCCAAATACCTCCCCGAGACAAAGGAATGGTTTCTGGACAAGGGCAGCCTGGTGACCTTTGACAAGGAGGGCAATATCGCCAGCAACGAATACTTGAGCGGTCAAAACCTCATCTCGGGCTGGACGGAAACGCCCTGGCGGATCGCCAGTTCGGGACTCGCGGCCGAGACCATGACGGTTCCCCAGCTTCGGGATTATCTCGCCATCAACGCGGACTTTCCCGATCTTCAACTCGCGGCCTACCGGACGCATTCGTTCTACCGCTTTGCGCTGCCCTGGGCCTGCTTTGTGGTGGTGATCATTGCGGCGCCGCTGGGTATCGTGTTCTCACGACGCGGCGTGCTTGCGGGCGTTGCCAGTTCGATCTTCATCTTTTTTGCCATGATTTTTCTCACCAACCTTTTCCTGGCCCTGGGTGCGGGCGGGCGGATTCCCCCATTCTGGGCGGCATGGATTCCAAACTTTTTCTTTCTCGCAGTGGGCGGCGTTCTTCTTTGGATGCGCTCGACCAACCGGGACGCAACCTCCCTGCGGTTGGGCTCGATATTCCGCCGCACTGCTCCGCTATCCAAGTAGGAGGAATTTTTTATGGCTCAGGACTGGGAAATCAAATCACGCAGCCGCGAATGTTCCACCACCGGACGGGCATTTGCCGACAAGGAACCTTTTTTCACACTGCTCTTCCAGGAAAAGGACGGCTACCGCCGGGAGGATCTCTGCGAGGAGGCATTTGCCGATCGCAACGCGGATATCGCGCCGTTTTCCTTCTGGAAATCGACTTTTGAGGAGCCCGCCGCCGCCCCGCCCGAGGCCCTGCCGCATCAGAGCGCCGAGGACCTGCTGCGCCGGTTCATGGAGGAGGACCACCCGGAGCATCTTCATGTGCGCTACGTGCTGGCGGTAATGCTGGAGCGCAAAAAGCTGCTCAAACACGTGGACACAAAGGAAACCGAGGGCGGGCCGCCTCTCCTCATTTATGAACACGCGGGCACCGGCGAGATTTTTCTCATCCCCGACCCGGAACTTCACCTCGACCAGGTGAGCGCCGTGCAGGGCGAGATCGCGGTCCTCCTCGGAGCCAAGCCGCCCGGGCAGCGGGAGACCGGGAACACCGACACCGCCTCCCCGGAAAGCGCGGGCTGACGGATGTCCGATTGACGCTTGCAGTGATGCGCGGTAGAGTCCGCATCGAACTGTCCGACCATTCCTTTTTCCTGTGAAGAAAATCCTCTTT
Source organism: Chthoniobacter flavus (assembly GCA_020718605.1). Classification (GTDB taxonomy): domain Bacteria; phylum Verrucomicrobiota; class Verrucomicrobiia; order Chthoniobacterales; family CAKUMP01; genus DYRR01. The sequence continues at coordinate 4,999 of DYRR01000103.1, forward strand.
GTTTGCACTGGCAACATCTGCCGAAGCCCCATGGCCGAGGGCCTTTTCCGGCATGCCGTGCGGGACCGGGATGATATCCTGGTGTTTTCCGCCGGAGTGAGTGCTCCCATCGGACAGAGACCCAGCGAGGATGCGATCCAGGTGCTGAAGGAGGAGGGGATCGACATCTCCCATTACCGGAGCCAGATCCTCGAGGATGCCCTGGTCAACAAGGCCTCCTTCATCGTTGCCATGACGCGCGGGCACCAGGATATCATCCTCCGGCTTTTTCCCCAGGCGGCGGAGAAGACATTTTTGCTGCGCGAGTTTGACGAGTCCTCCGGCGGAACCTCCCGCGATGTGGCCGATCCCATCGGGCTCGGGCGTTTCGCCTATCTCCAGTGTCGTGACATGATTTCGTCCGCCCTGCCGGGCCTGCTTTCCTTTCTATCCCAAACCGAACACAACCCATCCATGACCACCGCTGAAAATTCCCTTCGCCCCGTCCGTCTTGCTCTCGGTGCCGACCATGGCGGCGTCCAGCTCAAAAGCGATCTCTCCGCTCACCTCAAGTCGCTGGGATACGCGCTTGCCGATTTTGGAACCGACACGGCCGAGGCGGTCGATTATGCGGACCCCGCCGGAGCGGTTTGCCGTGCGATCCTGGATGGAAACGCGGACTTCGGTCTGCTGTTCTGCCGCAGCGGGATTGGCATGAGCATCGCGGCGAACCGCTTCCCCGGCATCCGGGCCGCCGTGGTCGCTTCCCCCGCCGAGGCCACGCTCACCCGCCAGCACAACAACGCCAACGTGCTTTGCCTCGCCGCCGACAAGGTGGATACTGCGACCGCCCGCAAGATTGCCGATGCATTTCTGGCCGGCACTTTCGAGGGAGGTCGTCATCAGCGGCGCATCGAGAAGCTTGACTCGCTCTGTGGTTCCGGACCGGTGGGGGTGGCCCTGCGCCGCGCCGATCCCGAGATCGCAGCGGTCATCGCGTCGGAGATCCGGCGTCAGAAGGAAAATATCGAACTCATCGCCTCCGAAAATTTCACCAGCCCGGCGGTGATGGAGGCGCAGGGGTCTGTGCTTACCAACAAGTACGCGGAGGGATATCCCGGACGCCGCTGGTATGGCGGCTGTGAGTTTGTGGATATCGCCGAGCAGCTCGCCATCGACCGCGCAAAAGACCTGTTCGGGGCGGAGCATGTCAACGTCCAGCCCCACAGCGGCAGCCAGGCGAACATGGCCGTCTATTTCTCCGTTCTTCAGCCCGGCGACCGCATTCTCACGATGGATCTCGCGCATGGCGGCCATCTCACCCATGGCCACAGGGCCAATTTCTCCGGACGTTTCTACGAGGTCTCCCACTACGGAGTGAGCCCGGAGAATGAACAGATCGACTACGACGCCCTGGCCGCACAGGCACTCGAATTCAAACCCAAAATGATCACCGCCGGCGCGTCGGCGTATCCCCGGACGATTGACTTTGCCCGGATGCGCCAGATCGCCGATTCCGTTGGGGCGATGCTTTTTGTGGACATGGCCCATATCGCGGGACTCGTGGCGGGCGAAGTGCATCCCAGTCCGCTGCCCCATGCGGATTTTGTCACGACCACCACCCACAAAAGTCTGCGCGGTCCGCGCGGCGGCATTATTATGTGCCGGGAACCCTACGCCAAAAAAATCGATTCCCAGGTGTTCCCGGGTGTGCAGGGCGGCCCCCTCATGCATGTGATCGCCGCAAAGGCGGTGTGCCTCCACGAGGCGCTCCAGCCCGCGTTCCGGGACTATCAGCGCCAGGTCGCCAGCAATGCCAAAGCACTCGCGGTTCGGCTTGGCATGAATGGATTCCGGATCGTCTCCGGAGGCACGGACAATCACCTGATGCTCGTCGATCTGCGCGCCAAGAACATCAGCGGCAGGGAGACCCAGGAGACCCTTGATCTCGCCGGGATCACGGTGAATAAGAACGCCATTCCCTTCGACACCATGCCCATCTCCCAGACCGGCGGCATCCGCGTCGGCACCCCGGCGGTCACCACCCGGGGCATGAAGGAAGAGGACATGATGGAAATCGCCGACCTGATCACCGAGGCCATCGAGCACCGCGCGGATCCGTCCGCCGCCGACCGGGTCCGCGCCCGGGTTCACGAACTCACGGCCCGGCATCCTCTGCCTTACTGAGCCCCGGCGACATGGAATCGAATCCCCTCCGGATCGGTCTATCCGGACGAAAACTGCCCGAGGCATGCACCATCGTGATTTTCGGTGCCACCGGCGACCTCACCCACCGCAAGCTTGTTCCGGCTCTTTATAATATCGCGGTGGATGGCGATCTGCCGCCGGGGATGCGTGTTGTGGGATTCGCCCGGCGTGAAAAATCCGACGCGACCTTCCGGGCCGAACTCGCGGAGGCCAATCTCCAACACTCCCGCCAGCCCCACGACGACGCCCTCTGGCGGCCATTTTCGGAGACAATTTTTTATCACCGCTCCGAGTTCCAGGATGTGGAGGGCTATCGCGCCCTCGCCCGGCGTCTGGACGACATCGACACCGCACGGGGCGGAGAGGGCAACCGCCTGTTTTACATCGCCTCCGCGCCGGAGTATTTCGACGACATCCTCCAAAACCTGCGCGCCGCGGGCCTGAACAAAGCCCGGTCCGGATGCTGGGCGCGGGTGATCATCGAGAAGCCCTTCGGCACCGATCTTCCCTCCGCGAAGCATCTCAACGAAGTCGTGCGCGGCACTTTTTCCGAGCAGGACACCTATCGTATCGACCATTATCTCGGCAAGGAGACCGCCCAGAATCTGATGGTGCTCCGGTTTGCCAACGCCATTTTTGAGCCGCTTTGGAACAACCGCTTCATTGATCATGTCCAGATCACCTGCGCCGAGACCCTCGGAATGGAAGGAGGGCGCGGCGCCTACTACGACGCCTCGGGCGCCCTCCGCGACATGGTCCAAAACCACCTGCTCCAGCTCCTGAGTCTGGTTGCCATGGAGCCTCCCGTGGATCTGAGCGCCGACGGGGTGCGCGACGCCAAGGTGAATGTCTTCCGCAGCCTGCGACCGCTGGTTGGCAGCGGGGACATCGGGGGCAACGTGATCCGCGCCCAATACACCGAGGGATCCATCGATGGACAACCCGTCGCGGGCTACCGCCAGGAGGACCGGGTGAATCCCGAGTCCCAGACCGAAGCCTATGTGGCACTCCGGATTCATCTCGACAACTGGCGCTGGGAGGGCGTGCCGTTCTATGTGCGCATGGGCAAGCGGCTCCCGAAGAAGGCCACGGAAATCTCGGTCCATTTCCGGCCCGCCCCGGAGGTGCTTTTCAACCGGATGCACGTCGAGATGCGGGAAAACGTGCTGGTGATGCGCATCCAGCCCGATGAAGGGATCAGTCTGCGGATGATCAGCAAAATTCCCGGCGCCAACCTGCGCATGGAACCGGTGAAGATGGATTTCCACTATGCCACGTCCTTCGGAAAATCCAGTCCGGAAGCCTACGAACGATTGCTGCTGGATGCCATGGCGGGCGATGCCACGCTTTTCGCCCGCCGCGACGAGGTGGAGATCGCGTGGGCATTTGTGGATGAGATCGAGAAGGCCTGGCATCAGTCCCCGGAACCGCCGCCTCTGGCGACTTATCCCGCCGGCTCCTGGGGGCCGTCCGAGGCCGATGCACTCCTGGCCGGCGACGGCCGGATCTGGCGGCGGCTGTGACCGATTGTCGGCCCTTGCTCGCGCCAATTTCCGGCCAAAATTCTGCTTCCGAAACCGCGACATTCCAGGAAGTCCCGATGAAGGGATCAGGCTGCGGACGATCGGCATAAACCAAACCGACAGGCAGGTCATCGCTTGTAGCACAGATCGGGCAAGCCCAGCTCTTTCAGAAATTCATTGTGCTTGGTCGTTGCCGTCTGGATTGCGTTCTCGATTTCCATCAAGCTTGCATGGGTTCCCGCCAGGTCGATGTCTTCCTCGCCCACCGCCGTGCTGATGTAGCGGGAGATATTCAGGTTGAAGTCGTTCTTCTCTATCTCCGCCATCGACATCCGCCGTGAGTAGCGCGTCTCTTCATTGCGGAACTGGTAGGTCTCGATGATCTTGGCGATGTGCTCCTCGCTCAGTTGGTTCTGGCGTTTGACTTTCGCGAAGTGCTCGGCGGCGTTGATGAAGAGCACGTCGTCGGCCAGCGCGTCGGTGGGTTCCCATCGGTAGCTGAAGGGCGGATTGGCGACGATGGCGTCGAAGCTCGGCTTCTTGGCCGGGTTCTGATCCCGCATCCTGTCCCACTCGTTGAGCAGGGTGTCGCCGTGGTAGAT
>DYRR01000104.1 GCA_020718605.1 Chthoniobacter flavus
TGCCGCCGACTCGGGATCAATCCCTTTGAATATCTGCGCGATGTGCTCACCCGCCCGCCCAGGATGACCAACTGGCAAATCTCCACCGTGACGCCGGAGGCATGGGCGAAAAGCCGGAAAGCAAAGCCGGGGAAAAAAGACGCGGCCTGAGCAGAGAAACGTCATAGGTCAGAGAGTATGACTTATCTGACCTCTCTTGCCAGTGGCGCTGGAAATGACGCTTGCATTAGTCTGAACTCATCCACCAAATTTACCCCGTCGAGCGCAGCACCCATAGATACGGTTGCCCCGACGGATAGTGCCAACAATAGGTTTTATGGGACTGGTACCTTTTCAACAGGCCCATCCAAAGCAGGCGGGCGAGCCCGACCCTTTTGAGACCCTTTTGACGAGAAACTGATGAAGCACCAGATGAAATCGCCCAAAGCCTATTTGCGGGATTTCGGCATTTTGCACTCTTTTGCTCGGCATTCCCCGCCGCGACGCGCTTTTTTCGCACCCCAAACTGGGGACGTACCTTCTCGTCCGCATTGTCTCGCTCGCTTCCCAACTCCTATTTCGGGGCTTTCTTATCAAGACTGCGTTCTTGCTTTTTCTTTTCACCCGGCAGACCCTTAAAAAGGTTGGGGGTTTCTCGACGAATAACCCTTTCTACCTGCTTTTGATTTTCGCTATCCGTCACAGATCCAGTTTTAATTGGCTGTTCTGACCGGCATTCACCGAGGCTGCAACATCGTAAATATCCTGACCGATCATTGCAAAATCTTGGCGAATGGCACGTGAATCAGCAATCGACCCCGATTTAGACCGATTGTAATTGTAGAAATTTCCTGAAATATTGAACAGGATTCCAACTCCGGTCATAAATGAGTCATCAGAAGCTAGAAAGTTTGTGTAGGAGCGTTCCATATGTAACAGATTCCTTTTTAAGGTAGTCATCAGCGTCTCTGAGTCAAAGAAAAAGAATCACAGGCGCACCATGTCTATATTTCAATGATGAAATCAATTTCTGGAGAAGCAAACCTGTCTCATTGTGCTGGACGAGGTGCAGAATGACGCCCTCGGTACCAAAGGTACCAGCCCTATAAAAGTTATTATTTGTCATTTTCCTGATGCAAAGCTACTGCCAATGTTCCTGTCGCTCCAGCTTGAACCTCTCGGCGATGCATACCAACGTCATCATTGTGTTTTGTGCTCGTTTCAACCCCTCCAAACAGTCATGCCCCCGCCGCGGATTCCAATTCGGCAATCCGTTTTTCCAGGGCGCGGACTTTGTCGATGAGACCGGGCAGGCGCCGGACCGCTGCGAGAGACTCCTTGGCTTCGCGCATGGGCACCGCCGGGGATCCCCAGAGAACGCTGCCGGCGGGAACATTTTTGCTGATACCGCTTTTGGCGGCCACCACGGTGCCGTCCCCGATTTCGACATGCCCGACAATGCCAACCTGACCCGCCAGAGTCACCCGGGACCCGATGCGGGTGCTCCCGGAGATACCCACCTGGGCGACGACAATGGAATGCCTGCCGATCACCACGTTGTGGGCGATCTGGACGAGATTATCGATCACCACACCCTGCTGAATCCAGGTGCGCCCGAACCGTGCGCGGTCGATGGTGGTGTTGGCACCGATCTCGACATCATCCTCGATGCACACGATGCCGGTCTGGGGAACTTTCCGGTTGCGCCCGCCGGTGGTGTCAAATCCGAATCCGTCGCTGCCGATCACCGCGCCGCAGTGGATGATCACGCGGTCTCCCACGGTGCAGCGCTCCTGGATGGAAACCAGCGGATGCAGGATGCAATCCTCCCCGACCACGGCGTCATGTCCGATCACGGTATTGACACCGATCACGGTGCCGCGTCCGATGCGGGCTCCCGCTTCGATCACGGCCCCGGCCTGCACACTCACACCCTCGGCGAGGGTGGCGTGTTCGGAAACGCTGGCCGAAGGATGAATGCCGGCTTCGATCGCACGGGGCGGGGGTGCAAATTTCGCGACGATGGCAGTGAACGCTGCGGATGGATTTTCCACACGCAACACGACCGGCGGCAGATCTTCCGAGAAATCGGCGGGCACCAATATTGCGGAAGCCCCCGTTGTGCGCGCGGTCGCGAGATACTTCGGATGGGAGAAAAACGTAATCTCGCCCGGCAAAGCGTCGCCAACAGACGCGACACCCGTGATTTCAAGGCCGACACAGTCCGGGGAGATCGAAGTGCCCAGCAACGCCGCGATTTCGCCGAGCAGGAATTTCATCGAATAATCGGGCGATTCAACAGAATTCCCTGAACACCATCCAACACGCGGCACCAGAACCCGGCTCAGTTCTTCTTGGCGGGAGCGGCGGTGCCGCCGCCGGCCGGACGGGCTTTGTTCAGAGCGGTGATGATGCTCTCGCTGAAATCGAGATCCTTGTCGGCATACACCAGGAAGGGAACCCCGTTGAGACTGGAACCCGAGGTGTCGAAAACCATGGTGTAGCCGTCCTTTTTGACCTGTTCCTGGACGATCTTGGTGATTTCCTCGACGATGCCGTTGCGCATGCGGACGGCCTGTTCCTGAAGCTGCTTCTCGCGGGTGGCGCGAAATTCATTGATCTCCCGCTCGAGGTTCTTGGTTTCCGCGATTTTTTCGTCACGGGCCTTGGCCTTCTGCTCCTTCATATCCTGGCTGAACTCGGGCTTGTTGATCTCCTCGTTGAGCTTGTTGATGGCCTCAAGGTTTTTCTTGTAGGTTTCCATGCGCTCATCGAGCTCGTTCTTGGCCGTGGTGCGGGCTTCGTTGATTTTGCCTTCGGCGTCCTTGGTCTTGTAGTAACCGGAAAAAATCTTATTCATGTCCACCGTGCCAATTTTGATCTGGGCATGAGAGGCGGGGGCTGCACCGATGAGGAGGGAGGCTGCGACTGCGAGAAATAGTGTGATTTTCATAAGGTGTAAGTGTTTGGTTGTTTGATGTGAGACTGTTGTCTGATGATTTTGTTCAAAGGAAAAGCAAATAATAGAACCGCTTGCAGATAATCCGGTCAGAATTGATAGCCGACGTTGAAGTTGAATTTACCGCCCGAATCGTTGAACTCGTCGCTCTGAACCGGGATACCGAAGTCGAGGCGGATGGGCCCGATGGGCAGATCCAGCCGCAGCCCAAGGCCGACATCGGAGTTGACGTTGCTGCCCGACCAATCGTAGGCGTCGGCGTTGACAAAACCGGTGTCGTAGAAAAACGCGCCACGCACGCGGTCGATGATGGGGAAGGTGAACTCCAGCGTGAGGCGGGCAAGGGTGTCGCCTCCGATGGGGTTGCCAAATTCATCCTTCGGTCCGACTTCCCGGTAGTCGAAGCCGCGCAGGGTATTGGCGCCGCCAAGGTAGAGGGCGTCGAACACCTGCACCGGCTCGTCGCCGCCCCAGAAATCCACGACCCCGACCTGACCGACGATCTGGAAAATGGTATCGAAGGGCAGGGACCAGTAGTGTGCGGCTTCGAGATCGAGTCCGTAGTTCTGGACATCGCCCCCGAGACCACCGCCCGCGACCCACGCGGCGGCTTCAACGCGGTATCCCTTGCGGGTGAGGAACACACTGTCGCGCTTGTCGATCGTATAGGTGGCGCCCAGGCTGCTTCTCACATAATCGCCCTCCTGATCGCGGAGAAACTGCCCCACTTCGTCCGGCCCGCGCATGTCGTAGATTTCAACATTCTGCAGCGTGTAATCAAACGTCAGGGATGAGAATTTACCGATGGGCTTGCGGACATTCAACGAGGCGCCGACATTGCGCTGGTCATAGACATTGGAAAGATAGGTGGCTTCGCGATAAAAAGCTTCGCCCCCCACCGCGAGCTGGTGGTCCATGAACCAGGGCTCGGTGAATCCAATGACAAAGTCGTTGCGCTCGGTTCCCATTTGCAGCCGGGTCCGGAAACGCTGGCCCCCGCCGCGGAACGCCGGCCAGTTGGAGATGTCGAAGTTGCTCTGCCCCACTTCGACAAATCCGATAAGACTGTCGATGGAGGAGAACCCGACGCCGAAGTTGAAGCTGCCCGTGCGCTTTTCCTCGACCGTGATATTGAGGTCCTTGCGTCCGGGAATAAATGCCTCGCTCGGATACGCCTCGACCTTGGAGAAATAATTGAGCCCGTTCAGGCGTTGGCGGCTCAGGTTCACTTTTTCCGTGTTGTACACATCGCCGGGAGCGATGGCCAACTCGCGGCGGATGACCTTGTCCTTCGTGGCCTCGTTGCCTTCGATGTTGATGCGGTCCACGTAGGACTGGAAACCCTCCTCGACCCGGTAGGTGACACTCACCCTTTGGGGTCCCGCCGAGACAGCCTCGGGAACCACCAGCAGATCGATGTAACCCTGGGTGCCATACAGCGCCTGCATGGCTTCCAGATCGTTCCGGAGCAGCTTGGGCGAGTAGGGTGCGCCTTCGACCATCTTGATTTTCTCCCGGATTTGTTCGGCGGTGAACAGTTGGTTCCCGGAAATCCCGAGCTTGTCCACGGTGTACAACTGGCCTTCCTTGATGACAATGACGAGGTCCATGGACTTGTTGCCGGCGGGTTCGCGGCGGACCTCGACCACTTCGGCGTCCGCAAATCCCTTTTCCTGGTAGAGATCCCGGATGGCAATCACATCTGCGTCGAGTTTCTCCTGCTCCACACGGCCCGCTTTGGTGAAGATGTTCCAGAAGTAATACAGGTTGCGGGGTTTGGTTTTCATCACCTTGCGAATATCCTTCGCCGGAATCACCCCATTGCCCTCGATCACAATTTTGCGGACGATCCGTTTGTCGCCCTCATTGACCGCAAACACGATCGTCGCCGAACCCTTGGCCTCGTCCTGATCGATGCGGTAGGAGACGTTGATCTCACCGAATCCCTTGGACTGGTAGTAGGAAATGATTTTTTGGCGGTCTTCCTCCAACTTGGCCTCGCTGAGAGGGCCTCCCGGTGTGGTCGTAATCTCTTTGCGGAGACGGTTCACGCCGACAGCGTCCACTCCCTCAAAAATCACCTCGCGCACCGTGGCGCGGGACTGGATGACCACCACCACCTTCACTCCGTCGGCGGCGGGCTCGCTGTAGATCCGCACGTTGCTGATGGTCCCGGTGGCGTAAAGACTGCGGATATCCTCCTCGACGACAAGTTCCGAGTACGGCTGCCCGGTCTGGGTGCGCATGTTGGCCAGAATACGATCCCGGCTGATAGAGGCCGGTCCCGCAAACTGGACTTCAATCATGCGCACAGTCGGACCGGAATCCACCGCCGCAGGGTCGGCCTGCTGGGCATATCCGGGCACCGCAAGCGCGGCAAAACAGCAACCAAAGGCGACAACGGAGAGGCGGAGGAAACGGAAATTCAATTGCATAGTGTGTGGAAATAAAGGACCCTTCCGGAACGTCCGGAAAGACAAGGCGACATTTCTTGTGGAAGCTTGGGAGAAGGTCAAGCCACTATTTCGATCCCATCGGAATTCCGATGAAAGGCTGCGCGGTGTGACCCACCTCTCCCCGGCGCCCGGTGCCGCGTTTGAACGACAGGACCGCCGCGCGCTGCTCAACCCCGTCGGGCGATGTGGCCACAATCGGAATCTCGTATTCACCGTCTGGAAACAGAAAATGATACCGGAAGGTTCCATCGGGATTGAGCGGGATCTCCCGTCCGTCAATCGTGACCGTGGCGTCCGGATCGGTGCCGCCATAGAAAATCACCTCGGCATTCACATGCATGAAGAATCCGCGTTCCCGCTCTTCGCCCCCGAACGGCTGGGCACTCCAACTGGCACCAAATCCGCTGCCAAGGCTCGTCGGTGCGGTTTCCACCGGCAACGCCCATCTTGCGGAAAGTCCGCTGGAAGCCTCCGAGGCAAGCGAGGCGGCGAGATCCCGGCGCAGCACTCTCTCCACCTCGCCGGATCCGAGACTGATCCGATCCACAAGATCCCGGCCCACGAGAGCTTCCAGCACTTGGCGCTGATCGGGAGTCCAATCCTTCGGGGACAACCCGGAAATACCGCCCGCCTGCAAACGGGACAGGGCATGCAGGAGCGATTCCCCGCTGTGCATGGCATCCCGCACGGAATCCAGAAGCCTTTGAAAACTCAGATGCAACGGCACGCTGGCAAACGCCTGTTTTTGGTCCTCTCCGGCGAATTCCTGAGAGGGAACAAACGCCAGATCGGATTGGCACACACACTGCCACTCGCCATCCTGTTCGAAGCCAAGCTCTGCAAAGCAGGCAATTCCCTGCCCCGGTGCCGCAACATACCAATTGTTCGCATTCGGATTCACCGCGAGGCGGGTGATTTCCCCGCCATCCTCGCTGCGCAGGCGCAGAAACACCTGACCGCTCCGGATATTTCCCGCGTGGGTGCTCCAGTCCACATCCCAGTAGGAGAACAACCAGTGTGGATCGCGGGCAACCAGATAGAGCGTATTGGAAAGATAAGAAGACGGCAGGGACCCCAAGTCTTCAAATGCCGGTCCTGCGGCGGGCGTTCCCTGTGGCACACTCCCTTCGGCGGGCGCGGGTTGCCCGGGATCGAATTTGGCAAGCTCCTGCGCCATCTCTCCGGCGGCCGGAGGGTCGGCGGTGATCGAAAACGCTTTGGAGACGGGCTTGCTCCGGATTTCCTTGGCGACCCGGACACTTTTCTTTCCTTGGACTGATTTTATTTTCATTTGTTTTTTCCTGTTAGGATTGACGCCGGCCGGAGGGGTCGCACGGACGCGCTCCGTATATTCGCTTCACGCACATGGTCAAGCCCCATTTCTCCTATTTTTTGACCGCGATTTTTCCGGGATGGATTTTGCGGTGTTGACAGACTGGGCGAATTCGTATTGAAGAGGAACAGTCTTTTCGGCGGTTTGCGCGGCCTAGCCCGGGCCATTCAGCGAAATCCCCCTCTTGGGGCCGCCGGTCATTCACCCACTTCGAACCCTTGCTTTATCCCAAGGCCTTTCCGCGCGCCGGATTGCGCCCCCCGATTTTTTCTCATGGCTGGTCACAATAAATGGTCAAAGGTCAAACGCCTCAAAGGAGCGCTCGACGCAAAACGCGGACGGATTTTCAGCCGGTTCGCCAAGGAAATCAGCCTCGCCGCCCGCACCGGCGGGGGCGACATCTCCACGAACGCCCGGCTGCGCACCGCCGTGCTTGCGGCGCGCGAACAAAACATGCCAGGCGACACGATCGATCGCGCAATCAAAAAAGGCACCGGAGAGATTGCGGGCCAGATCTTTGAGGAAATCGTGTATGAAGGCTACGCGCCGGGCGGCGTTGCGATTCTTCTGGAAGCGGCGACGGACAACAAGAACCGCACCGCCGCCGATCTGCGCGCCATTTTTTCCAAAAACCACGGCAATCTCGCCACCAGCGGCAGCGTGGCCTATCTTTTCCAGCGCAAAGGCCGCATCACGCTTCCCCTGGCATCCGTCACAGAGGATCGCCTGCTGGAAATCGCCGTGGAATCCGGTGCCGACGAGTTGGCGGCGGACGACACCCACCACATTATTCTCACCCCACCCGACAAACTCTACCAGATCGGCGAGTCCCTCAAGCAGTCCGGACTCGCCCCGGATGTGATCCATCTCATTTTCCAACCCGCCACCGTCATTTCGGTGGACGACGAGCATGTCGCCGCCCAGGTGCTGCGGCTGTGCGAAGCGCTCGAGGATTGTGATGACATCCAAAATCTCCACGCCAATTTCGACATCCCGGATTCCGTTCTCGAAAAACTGAACTCCTGACCCCGATCTTCCGCACCAAGAACCCTGATTTTTTCCCATGACAAACGAACCTCAAGACTCCACGCCGGCAAAGAAACCCGTCCGCCGCACCCGCGCGACCACCACCGCCACCCCGGTAAAAAAGCGGGCCGCCAAAAAATCCACTGTCCCCAAAAAGGAGGCGGCACCCGCCCCCCCGGACCACGCCAAACGCACCCGTAAAACCCCGGTGCGGCGTGCGCCGAAATCCAAGCAGCCCGCCACCGAAACGCCAACTCCGACACCCGCTGCTCCGGTCGAATCAAGCCGCCCGCCCGCCCCGGAAAGCCCTGCTCCATCGGTGCCGGCCCCGATCCCGGTGCCTGTTTCCGAGGAATACAGACCCTCCGCTCCCCGCTTGGAAAATCCCGCCACCACGCCTCCGACACCCCCGTCCGACGGGCCTCCCCGCACGGGTCAGGACGCATTGCGCCACGCGCTCCGGAACCGCAACGACGGCGGACGCCGCGGCAATTTCCGCAATTTCCGCAATCGCAACCATCGTCACGATCGTCAGGACCGCGGTGGAGACCCCCGGTTCCGGCAGGAAACCCGTCCGCCCTACGAAGAGGGCGAGGACCGCCTGGGTGATCCGCTGCTGGAGTCACCGCTCGCCGAAAACCAGGAGCCCATTTTCTCGGAAGGCGTTCTCGAAGTCTCCGGCAAGGGGTTCGGATTCATGCGCGAAGCGAAAAACGGCTACGCCCAGACGCCCGCCGATGTATTTGTCACCCCCGAGACGGTCCGCAACTTCAGCCTGCGCGACGGACTCCTCCTACACGGCGAGATCCGCCGCGGGAATCGCGGACCCCAGCTTGTGAAGCTCCTCACAATCAACGGCGAGCCGCCCGAGAAGTACCAGAACCTCCCCGTCTTCGAGGAACTCACGGTCATCAATCCCATCGAGTGGATCCGGCTCGAAACCACGCCGGAACGCGTCACCACACGCATCATCGACCTGATGGCGCCCATTGGCAAAGGCCAGCGCGGGCTCATCGTCGCTCCGCCGCGCACCGGCAAAACCACCCTGCTCGAGCACATCGCCGAGGCGGTAAAAACAAACCATCCCGACATCCATCTCATGTTCCTGCTCGTGGACGAACGCCCGGAGGAGGTCACCGCCATCCGGCGCACCGTGCCCGGTGCGGAAATCATGGCCAGTTCCAACGACAGCGATTTGAAAAGCCACACCCGCATCGCCCAACTCGCCATCGACCGCGCCCGCCGTCTGGTCGAGGCCGGCAGGGATGTCTTCATCCTGCTCGACTCCATCACCCGGGTCGGACGCGCCTTCAACAATGCCTTTGCCGGCAGCGGACGCACGCTCAGCGGCGGCATGGACGCCCGCGCCATGGAAATTCCGCGCCGCCTCTTCGCCTCGGCGCGCAACACCGAGGAGGCCGGCTCACTCACCATCATCGCCACCGCCCTCGTCGAGACCGGCAGCCGCATGGACGAG
>DYRR01000235.1 GCA_020718605.1 Chthoniobacter flavus
GGAACTTAACGCTGTTTTCGGCTCCCACCTCTCCGCCCACGATATCTCCACCTTCTCCAATGAGCTCCTGCCCGAAATTCAGGCCTGGTTGAATCGCCCTCTCCCCGCCGACATCGCCTATCTCTTCGCCGATGCCATCTATCTGCCTCTCCGTCGAAAAACAACTGACAAACAGGCTCTGCTCGCCGCCCTCGGTCTCACCGCGGATGGCCACGTTCACGTCCTGGGGTTCCTCCTCGGCGACCGCGAATCCATAGACAGCTGGTCCGCCCTCACGAAGGACCTCCTCGCCCGCGGCCTGGAGCCCGTGTCCCGACTGTTGTGGAAATTCAAAAAAGCGTATCCTCTGGGTGACAAAAACCCGCCGGGAAACCCGGCGTAGACCAGGAGGATACGCTTAAATGAATACTAATACACGATCGAACCGAAATCAAGAGAAAAAAAAGATGGGGATGAGCCGAAACCCGCTGGAAGCCTCCGACCCCTTGAGCGAGGCAATCCGGACGCGGATTCGGGGAATGATCGAGGCGGTGGTGAACGAGGAGCTGTCGGCCGTGTTGGGCGCCGGGGTCTATGAGCACGTGGCGGATCGCCAGGGTTACCGGAACGGAAGCATCCCGCGGGAGATCACGACATCCTTTGGGCGGACGGTGTTCGAGAAACCCCGGGCGGTTCTTTTCGATAACGGACAAGAGGTGGAATGGAAATCCACGATGCTGGAACGCTACCGCCGGCGGGCGCCGGAGGTGGACGCGGCGCTGTTGGGGATGTATTTCGGCGGAGTGAACACACGAAAGGTGAAGTTGGCGCTTCGACCGCTGTTGAGAAACGCGCCGTTGTCGAAGTCGGCTATTTCGCGATTGATCGGGAGGCTGAAGGAGATTTTCGAGGCCTGGCGGACGTGTTCGCTGAAGGACGAGGTTGTGGCCTTCTTGTATCTGGACGGGTTTTACGTGAAGGCGCGGTGCGGGGGGCGGACCCAGCGGTTGCCGGTGTTGGCGGTGGTAGGGGTGCGACGAAACGGGGAGAAAATCCTCTTGGCCTTGGAGATTCGAGGCGGGGAAAGCGAGGCCGCGTGGCGGGATGTGCTGGAGAGTTTGGTCCGCCGTGGGCTGAAGAAACCCGTGTTGGCGATCGTGGATGGAAATCCGGGGCTGGCCATGGCTTTGGACAGCGTATGGCCGGGGGTGAAGCGGCAGAGGTGCGCGATCCATAAGCTTCGCAATCTCCTGGCCCACGCGCCGAAAGGATTGCACGAGGAGATTCGGATGGATTTCCATGGGATCATCTACGCCGAGGACCGCGTGAAGGCCGAAGCGGCGTATGAGGCGTTTCTCCGCAAATGGCGAAGGGAGTCGGCGGGAGTGGCGAAATCCCTGGAGGAAGCGGGGATGGAACTCCTGACGTTCATGGACTTCCCGGAAAGGCAATGGAAATCGCTCCGGACGACCAATCTGATTGAGCGGTTGAACCAGGAGTTCCGCCGCCGGGTGAAAACGCAGGGAGGATTCCCCAGCACGGAGGCGGTGCTGATCGTTCTGTTTGGGCTGGTGGCGTCGGGAATGGTCAAAATGCGGCGGATCGGGGGGTGGCAAGACATGGCCGAATCTCTGAACGTGGCTCCTGACTCATCCTTGTGCGTCGGCCAAGTGCCCTCAACCCCAAAACCAAGGGAGGCTATGGCCAAGGCGGCCTGAAAACACTATCATGCAACCTACACCCACGACGGAACGCTACCCATTTTCCACAACCTTCGGGACGCTGGCCGCACCGCGCCTTTACGTAAAATCCGTCCAAATACAAGAAAGCCACAGCTTCGTTCTTCAGCGAACACGTCCGCCAGGCCTCAAAAAACTCCTTCAGCCGCCCAA
>DYRR01000105.1 GCA_020718605.1 Chthoniobacter flavus
CCACTGCGCGGCGACCCGCTTCCAACGCGTAGGGCTTGGCGGCCCCTCCGTGCTTCGCGGTGCTCGTGTCACTCATGCGCCAATGGTAGAGGATCCTGGGAATGTGAAGGATTTCCTCCGGATTGCATTTCGTACTAGCTCGAAGCACGAAATCCCAATCTTGGCTGCCGTCGAGACCGGGGTGCAGCCCCCCGATCTCAGGGATCAGAGTTCTCCGGCAGACAACCAGATGTCCGATGTAATTCTGAGAAAGCAGCAATTCGAGTTGGAAGTCGGGTTTGAAGGTTGGATTGGCGCGAATCCCGGTTTCGTCGATGTGGTCCTCATCGCTATAGAGCAGGACCGCCCCTGGATTGTCCTTGATCACTTGCGCCACCACGGCCAATGCCTCGGGAACCAGTAGGTCGTCATGGTCCATGAACACGACGAATTCCGCCCGGACGAGCGCGAGACCTTCATTGGTCGCGGTGGCGATGTGGCCGTTGGCCGAACGGTGAAGAACCCGGATGCGGGAATCTTCGCGGGCCGCCTGGTCCAGTATCCCGGCGATCCGGGGATCGGTGGAAGCGTCGTTCACCGCAATCAGTTCCCATTTCGGCCAGGTCTGCGCCCGCACGGAATCGAGTGCCAACAAAAGGTGCGCGGGCTGGGGGTTGAATACGGGCATCACTATCCCGAAGGAGGGGCCATTCTCCTCCGGTGCCAGCCCGTCGTCGGGACCGGGCAGCCCGCCCCCCGCATCCAGCCATTGCCGGATTGTTGTGGCATAATCGTCCGGTGGAAGTGCTTTGGGGGGAATCCAGCCCGGGAACCACGGAACACGCAACTCCATCCGTTCGATCACCCGCCAAATCCCATCGATCTTTGCCTCAATCACAATCGGATTGCGCCCCCGCCGCAACACAACCTCCAAAGTGAAGCCGGACTTGAGTGCCGCTGGATTATCCGGGTGTAGAAGCGCCATGGTCCGGCGCGTCTGCTTGCGCCTGACCGTTGCGGACTTTCCGCAACACGCTGCCCTTATCGCTTCAACCTCCTCACCGTCCATGCGAAAACAGTGGCCGCGAATTTCCGCCCGCCCGCCGGGCCGCAGAGCGGAGGTTTCCGGTCCCAAGACGGCATGAATCCACTGGATGCCGTTGTTCTGTTTTGCTGTGAAGGAAATATTGGCCACGACGATTGGCAAATCCTTTACCACACGGGAATGCCCGAGGGGACGCAATTTTTTTACCAGCGATAATGTGAAGCTGGATTTTCTGGCACAGGCGGAGCCTCTCGCACTGCAAACCGAGTCCGTGTCGATGAATGGTGGCCTCCTGCGCCTGGAAGTGCGCGTGACCCATGGCCCGGCGACATTGCATCTCTGGGAAAGCACCGATCTTCAAATCTGGACCCATGTGACCGGGGCCGTGCCCACGGATCTGGGCGGGGGATTGTTCCGGTTCGAACGCGCCGCGGGCGGGACGAAGTTGTTCCTTCAAGTGCGCGGGATCAAGTGACCGCCGGGATGTAGAGCGTGAACTTGGTGCCGGTGCCTTCCTTGGTCTGGATGACCAGCGCCGCGCCGCTCTCGCGCAGCAGCCGGCGGACAATGGACAGGCCCAATCCCGTGCCGCCGCGCTCGGCTTTGGTCGTGAAATAGGACTCAAACATTTTGTCGAGCGCATCGGCGGGAATGCCGGGCCCGTTGTCCGAGACCGTGACGGCGCATACGGCACCGGCCGGGTTGTATTTCTCGCGATTGATCACGCGGCGCCCTGGGGAATCGGTCACATCCGCGAGGTCCACCAGAGCGGCGGAAAATTGGGCGTTCACATCGACCCGGTGCGGATCGGTGGTGGCCTGAAGGGCGTTGATGGTGAGGTTGAGAAGGATCTGGATGAGATCGGTGCCGTTCATGTCGGGCGCGGCGGTTTCGGCAAACTCATGGATATTCAACTCGTTGCCTTTTGCGGCGGGATGGCGTTTGAGCAACTCCCTCAGATCTTCGAGCGCCTGACGCAGGGGAACGCGGGATTCCTTGCCTGCGGTGCCGCGAAGGAACCCCAGATAGCGGCGGGAAAGCTCGATGCAACGGTCGGCCTGCTGGGTCACATGGGCGACGTTCCGTTTGACCGCATCGAGTTGCTCCCCTTCCACCGAAGTGCCGGCCCGGGCGAGGAGGCCGTGCATCATCTGGGCAAACGCCGAAATGATCGTGAGCGGTCCGTTGATGTCGTGGAGCACGCTGGCGTAGATCTCGCCTTTTTCCTTCGCCATCTCCTCGCCGATCTTTTGTTCGGCCATGAGCTTCTCCAGGGCGGCGATTTCGGAGAGGCTGTTCTGGGCTTTTCCGGCAAGCATGCGGCGCTCGAGGGCGCGGCTCACTCCGGCGCGGACGGCGTCGAGGTCGAAGGGTTTGTTGAGGTAATCGCAGGCTCCGAGGCGCAGGGCCTGTCGTGCGGTTTCCAGAGTTTCGTAGGCTGTGAGCATGAGCACTTCCACCAGGGGATCCATTTCCTTGAGAGCTTCCAGTGTTTGGATGCCGTCCATACCGGGCATGCGGATGTCGAGGATCACGACATGAAAGGGCTTTGCGGAAGCGAGCTTCACCGCTTCGGCACCCGAGCGCGCGACTTGAACGTCGTATTCCTGCGCGAACACAATTTTCAAGGACTGGCGCGGACCGTCTTCGTCGTCCACGATAAGGAGGCGGGGTTTGGTGTCTGACATGGGTGCGATGGGATGGGATTAGTTCAAGCCGGTGAGAAGAGTGATGTTGCGGGTCGGAATCGCGCCGGGGAGCCGGAGGCGCACGACGCCTTCCGCCGGACGAGAGGGCAGAGCAAGAGAGCCTCCCAGCAATTGCAGGATGTGCCGGGCCACAGGCAATCCGAGACCGAGCCCCACGTTGCGGGTCGAATAAAAAGGTTCGTCCGCCCGGCGCAACACCTCCCCGGGAAACCCCGGGCCGTGGTCGCGGATGACAATATCCACCGTCCCGGCGTCCTCGGAGAGAGAGACCTCGACGTGGATTTGCGGATCGTCCGGCGAAGCCTGGAGTGCGTTGAGGAAAAGTTCGGCCAGCGCATGGCGCAAGGCTTTGCGATCCGCCTGTGCGTAGAGTGAGTCTGTCCCCGGAGTGAAGTCCAATCCGGCGGAGCCGCCCGCAAACACATCTTTCGCGTCGCGGAATGCTTCATAGACGAGGTCGGTCACGGAGACGGATTCGGTGCGGCCGGCTTCTTTCCGGGAAAGATACATCACTTGCCGGGAGAACCGTCCGATGCGCCGCACAGTGTCGGCCATGGTTTGGGAGAGAGAGTCGCGAAAGGCCGGATCATCGATCCGCTGCGCCAGGAGTTGCTGGTGTGTCGATAGCGGGGCGAGTGAATTGCCGATTTCATGGGCGAGATGTTCCGCCATCAGGCGCACGAGATCGTCGCGGGCCGACTCGGCGGCGGCGGTTGCCTCGCGCTCCCCGATGGTTGCATCTTCGAGAGCCAGCAGGCATCCGGGCCGATCGGATTCATCCGTCCATGGAAACACACGCGCCCGCACCGGGATGCCGAGGGTGCTCTGGAAAACCGGGGGCTGTGCCGATACCGATCCGCGCAGGGTTTCCGTCACTGCGGAAGAGATTGCGGCCGGGAAAAGACGCAGGGCCTCCGGAACTTTGCCTCCCAGCAGGGAGGCCGAGAGCGGGTCGGCATGAACCACGCTGCCGTCGGCGGAGAAAAGCACGCACCCGCACCCGATTCTGGCCGGCACTGCGGACATTGTGGTTGCTCTTCGCGATTCGAGTTGGCGCCGGAGTGCGCGTTCGAGTGCGGCTCCAAGGGATTCACCCAGTCGGAACACTGCGGTGAGTTGGTCCGGCCCGAGGGCGCCGCCCGCGAGCGGATCGTCCAGGCACAGCACGCCGAGCGGCCGCGACCCGCTTTGGATCGGCAATGCCAGGCTGGCACCAACAACACGCAGGTCCCGCGCGGCATCTTCCGTGGTTTCCTCCGCACGCACCACGCGTCCGGTCCTTCGGATTTCCAAGGGCAGCCCGGATGTCCATTTCCATTCCAGCAGAGGGGAGAGACCGGATGCCACGCCGGTGCCGACAACGGGAACCAGAGCGTCCTGCCCCGCGTTTGCTTCCAGAAAAAGAGTGGCCCGATTCACGCCGGTCCGGTCACGAACAATACCAAGAAAATTTTCCGCAAGAAGTTGCGGGTCCGCATCCGCCGCCAGCAATGCGGAGGCATCCCGGAAGGTTGTCGGCGCGGAATCCAACCTGCGGGCGGGTGCGGATGGCGGGGCGGGTGGGGCGGGAAGTGGGGCCGGGGCGAATGCGAGCCGGGCGAGCGTGGCGCAAAGCAGATCGCTTCGAAGGGGTTTGTCCAGAATGCGGTCGGCCCCGTGAAGCAGGGCGTCTTCCTCCCACTCGCGCACGCGCCGACCCGCCACGATGAGGATTGGGATGGATGCCGATTCGGCGCGGATTCCATCAATTGCACGGAGGGCGGTGACGCTGTCAAGGTCCGCATCGAGGATCGCTGCATCGGCAAGACCGGTCCGGAGAGCCGAACGGGCGCCTTCCATGGATGTGAAAGCGGCGGTGCACCATGCCGAGCCTTCTGTGGCGGCACGCGCGGCGGCGGAGAACGCCGGATCGGAGCTGATGACAAGCGCGGTTTTCATGGGGAGGGAGCGGGCGGTGGCAGATCGATCGTCACAGTTGTGCCAAGTCCGGGTCTGCTGGCGATGTTCATCTGGCCACCGTGGAGATGAACTATACGCTTGCAAATGGAAACACCCAAGCCGAATCCGCGCGTTTCGTCCCCGGTGTCTTTGGTGGTAAAATAGGGGGTCCCGATCTTCGCCAGATTCTCCGCGCTGATGCCCTCTCCTTCATCGCGGATGGTGGTGCGGGTGCCGCCGCCGGGTGCGGGATGGATGCCGACATGGATCAGGCTTCCGGGCTCGGAGGCATCGATGGCGTTTGAGATCAGATTGCTGAAGGCCCGCTGGAGCAGGAGGCGGTCTGCCAGAACATGGCCGTCGGATTCGGGCTCGATAAGGGTGCGCATGGATTTGATTTTCAACTGGGGCTGCGCGAGGGCGGCGCAGTGGTTCCAGACCTCGGCAAGGCGGAGTTCCTGGAGATCCGCCTTGCGGTTTTCGGAAAAAAAGAGGGATTCCCGGATGTAGGAACGCATCGTCCCGAGGTTGCGCACGGCGACGGGCAGGAGTTCCTCCTGCGCTTCTTTGGCGACGGGACCGTGTTCTGCGAGTTGGAGGAAGGTCCATGCCGGGGTAAGCAGATTGTTCAGGTCGTGGGCGATCCCGCGTGACATGCGTCCCAGCAACTCCATTTCGCGGGCGAGCAGCACCTGCTCCCGCAGACGCATCTGGTTGATCACCATGCCCAGCGCCCGCGCCATGGACACCAGCAGATCAATGTCTTCATTGGTGAACCGGTCTCCTCGCTGCTTGCCGTCCAGCAACCACAGGCCATGATACACTCTGCCCGCCGCGAGCGGAAGACACACCTCGAAGGGGCGTCCCGCCAATTCTGCCAGCGCCTTTTTTTCCAGATCGGACCGCACGATCGGCGCGTAGCTGAATCCGGCGGCCAGGATCTCCGCTTTTTCTTCCCGAAAAAAGCGGAAGACCTCCGCGTCCCTCGCCAGCACCAACGGGCTCGGGTCGGGCGGTTGGGCCCGCAGAGGCAGGAAGACCTTTGTGATTTCGTCGAACACAAGCAACTGATGGCCCCGTACTCCGACTTCCTTGAGCAGCAGGTCGTCGAGCCCTTCGAGCATCGGCGCGGCGTCGGTCTGCCACCCCAGCGATTCGGTGAAGTCGCGCATTTTGTCGTGATATTCGAACCGGTCTCCCAGCAGATGCCGCTCGATGCGCTCCGAGCCGGAGCCGAACAGTCTTGGAAAAAAATGGGAACCCGCAACCGCCGCGAGAAAAAACGCCACCATCGAAACCGCAAGGTTTGTCCCGTCTCCGAAAGTGCCCGTGATCCAACCCAGGGCAAGCACCAGAGCCCCCGCCAGCAGGGTGAGAAATCCGGCCCGCACCGCATGCGCCGCCGTGCGCCCGAGGGTGATGCGCGCGTCGAGGATCTGGTGTTGGAGCACACTGTATGCCGTGAGCGCCCCGTAGAATATCGCCGCGATCCCCCCGATCGGCACGATCTGAATTTGTGTCATCGGAAAGAGGTCGATCCCGATGATGGGCAACAGGTCGTTGACGCCGCAGACCACGAGCGCCATCTGCGCGAAGATCAGGGGTGTGAGGCGCGTCCGGTGAATGACGGGCAAAGCGCGCCGTTTGCGGATGAGCACAAACACGGCGAAGACAGCCAGGGAGTATGGGAGGAAAAAAACCGGGAACCATGGACCCGCGACGGAGTACCAGGCATAGCCCACATCGCGCACCCCGGAGATAAACCCTCCGTGCCAGTGTGCGGCGACCAGGATGAATTGGAACGCATAGGCCGCCACGAGCAGTTTGCGGAATCGCAGATCGGCGATGAGCAGGGAAAGATGAAAAAGGAGCACCGGGGTGAAGATGACCCCCAGATGAAGCAGAGCGGCCCAAAACTCCGCCTCCTCCCGGGTCGTGGCCCGGAACATGTTGTAGGTGCCGAGATTCCAGAGACACAGCGCGATCCCGAGCAGGGCATAGATCCGATTGGCCGGGTCCCGAAGATTGCGCACCAGAACAAACACCGCCAGCACCAGATTCGTAATGGCGCCGAACAGTGAAAAGTATTCAAGGAAATTCATCGGTCGCGAACATGCTACCGGTTCCGGTGGCATACGGGAATCAGGAAATTATCCCCCACCCGCCAATCGTTAGGATTGGCGGATCCCTGCGCTCCCGCGCGGGGCTGCGAAGCCGCCTGTAGCCCGCTCCGGGAAGAGCGGGATCGCGCACATTCCGGGGGTGCCCGGTCCGATCAGAATGTGGTGGGCAGGGGCGTGGAAAGGATTTCCACGCGGGCACCGCGTCCGACGATTTCGTAGAGTTGCACCACGTCCCGGCTCCGCATCCGGATGCACCCGTAACTGGCGGGCTTGCCGATGCTGCGTTCCTCAGGGGTGCCATGGATGTAGATGTAGCGCTGAAAACTGTTCTGATTGCCGGGCTCGGTGCCGCGCAGCCAGAGAATGCGGGTCACGATGGGATCCCGACCGGGCGCGTTGGGCCGGAGCACCTCGCCAGTGGGCCTGCGGTCTTTGAATACGGCACCTTCCGGGGCGCCGTCGCCGATCTTGGCGGCCACTTCATGAACGCCCAGCGGGGTGAAATAACTTCCATCCGCCGCACCGGCCCCAAACTTCGAGGTGGAAACCCGGTAGGTCACGACGGGTATTCCGCGCTCGAGCAGCAGCATTTTTTGGTCGGGCACACTCACAAGAAGCACATGGTCACGATCCTTGGTGGCGCATCCGGAGAAAAGCGTGACCAGCAGTGCGGCGAGTAGAACGTGCATGAATGGTGTCGGGTTGGGCGTCAGGCGGGTTCGGCACCTTCGGGCAGAATATCAGGGCCCTGGAACCGGCGGATACAGGGCATCATCTGGGCGACGGACAGAACCGCCACATAGCCGAACCCCACTACAAAAAGCAGAAGAAACGGGGCGGATAAATAATTCCCATCCCAGAGAGATTCGACAAAGAAATAGAAGAACAGGGTGGTGAACACGCACTCCACCAGCGTCACAAACGAACGGATCGGCAGGTATCGCCCACGTCTCCACGTGTGTTGGCCGGTGCGGATGCCATATTTTGGGGTGCGGGTAAACTCCGACTGATGGTTGCACATTGCCTCCAGAACGGCCCGGGTGTTGTTGAGCGAAAGACCGATGCCGACGCCGAGCAGAAGAGGCAGCAGGGCCAGGTTGAGCTTCCATTCACGGGGATACAACTCGCGCTGGGCAAACAGGTAATAGACGGCCGCAGAGACCGAGACGGCGCAGAACACAAAGATATTGAAGGGAAGATTGCCCGCCAGGCCGAGCGAGGGGCCGTTGCCATGCCCGGGAATGAGCAGAAAGCAGAGGAGCACGACCAGTGAATAGACAAAATTCGTCGTGAGATGAATGGTGGCTTCCAACTTGACCGGGAGGGGCAAAGGGCTCCGCCAGATGCGTGGCAGGAGCTTTTTGCAGGTCTGTATGGAGCCCTTGGTCCAGCGGTGTTGCTGGCTCTTGAAGCCGTTCATTTCCACCGGCAGCTCTGCGGGGGTGGTCACATCGGGCAGAAAAACAAAACGCCAGCCCTCGAGCTGGGCGCGGTAGCTCAGGTCGAGGTCCTCGGTGAGGGTGTCGTGCTGCCAACCACCCGCCGCTTCGATACAAGTGCGCCGCCAAAGCCCTCCCGTCCCATTGAAGTTAAAAAAGCGTCCGCTCCGGCTGCGGGCGGTCTGTTCCAGCAGCAGATGCCCATCGAGGAATACCGACTGGATACGGGTGAGCAGGGAGTAAACGCGGTTGATATGACCCCAGCGGGTCTGGATCATCCCGATGCCGGGATCGGTGAAATGATGGATGGTTTTTTGCAGCAAATCCGGCGGGGGCAGAAAGTCGGCGTCCAGAATCAGCACAAACTCACCCCGGGCGGCCTTGAGCCCGGCATCGAGTGCTCCGGCTTTGTATCCGATCCGGTTTTCCCGGTGCAGATGGCATATATCGTGTCCGGCGGCCCGCAATTCCGTCGTGAGATCGGCCGCGAGCGCACGGGTTTCGTCGGTGGAATCGTCCAACACCTGGATCTCAAGGCGGTCGGCGGGATAGTCGAGCTTGGCGACCGATTCCAGGAGGCGGCGGGCGACATGGATTTCATTGAATATCGGAAGCTGCACCGTCACGGTGGGCAGCCGGTCAAATTTCCCCGCAGGCAGCATGGGGCTCCGACGGTGTTTCCTGTAGAGATACAGAATGAAATACCGGTGCAATCCGAATGCAGTCAGGACCAGAAGAACCGCCCCGTAAAGAGCGGATGTCAGGATGGGAATGAGATTTTCTATCATGTTTCAACCGTCGTTTGTCCCGGGGAGGCGGAAACGGGCGAGATAATGTCCGATCCCCGCCTCCGGTCAAGCGCATTCTGGGGGGGGGCATTCTGGGGGGGTGCAGAACAAATTTCTTCTGGGAATCCCCGAAGGGGATGAACTTCTCTCAGTCCAGGGTTGCGAAGCTACCCTGGG
>DYRR01000236.1 GCA_020718605.1 Chthoniobacter flavus
TTGATCACCGTCTGCTCCCGGACAACCGGACGGACTGCGGATGCCGGTGGGCTCACGGGGATGACGCGGGCGGGTGGTTCGCGGCCCTCGCGCAGAGCGGCAAGGGTGTCGAGCACGTCGTCCAAAGACGCCTGACCGAGGGTCTGGATGGCCTTGATCACCGCAATCTCAAGATGCAGGCGCTTGTTGGACGCCCATTTCATTCTTCCCTCGGCGGCCGAGAACAGATCAATGAGGTGGAGCAACCGTCCGGAATCGATGTGTCCTGCCTGCTGGATGAGGGCGGCATGGAGTGCGGGACCCAGTTCGGCTTCCAGGCTCTTGGGATCCACCTGGCCAACCAGGAGGTTGCGGAAATGAGTGAGCAGATCGGCCAGCATCCGCAGCAGATCCTTTCCGGCATCGGCCTGTTGTTCCAGAATCGCCAGCGCACCGGGAGTGTCGCGGGCCAGAATCGCGCCCGCAAAATCGGAGATGGTTTGCAGGGCGGTGAATCCGAATACCTCCAACACATCGTGCTGCATGATCCTGTCCCCGCAGAACGCCACGAGTTGATCCAGCATCGACTCGGCGTCGCGCAATCCGCCATCCGCCCCGACGGCAATGGCCTCGGCGGCCGCCTCTTCCAGATCGATCTTTTCCAAGCCGGCGATGTGGCGCAGATGCGAAGCGATGAGCGGAGCCGGAATGCGGCGCAGATCGAAGCGCTGACACCGGCTCAGGATCGTGGCGAGCACCTTCTGGGGTTCGGTGGTGGCAAAGATGAACTTCACGTGCTCGGGCGGCTCCTCAAGGGTCTTCAGCAGGGCGTTGAAGGCCGCCGAGGACAGCATGTGAACCTCATCGATGATGTAAATCTTGAACTTGCCCCGGGCGGGGGCGAACCGGACATTGTCACGAAGATCGCGCACCTGTTCCACGCCGTTGTTGCTGGCACCGTCGATCTCGAGCACGTCCAGGCTGGTGCCCGCCGCGATCTCCCGGCACATGTCGCACACCCCGCAGGGGTCGGTGGTCGGTCCCTTCGCGCAGTTGAGCGCTTTGGCAATGATCCGGGCCGTGGAGGTCTTGCCCGTACCGCGCGGACCCACAAACAGATAGGCATGCGCGAGGCGGTTTTTCGCGATCGCGTTGCGCAGGGTGCGGGTGATGTGCTCCTGCCCGACGACTTCGTCAAAAGTCTGGGGCCGGTATTTTCTGGCAAAAACTTGGTAGCTCACTGGAACGGACATCATACGCGGCGGATCGCTTTTGGCCAATACTGCCGAAAAAAAACTTTCCGGGGCCCCCTGTCTCATGCTTCGCCGCAACTTCCCGGTGCGACCGATGATTTGGTCCGATCGGACCAAACAATCGGTCGTATCGGGAGGCGCGGAGGTGTGCCCCACGATGATTTGCCGACCACTTCCCTCTGCGGGCTTGAATCCGCCGCCCGACTGCGGATAGCCCGCAGCATGGCGCGTTACCCGGGACTTGTGCCCCGCGACGCCGGATGCGCCGTCCGTCTTGCGGAATGTGCGCTCACCAAACTCTACAACACCCGTCCCGCATGGCTTGCCGCCGCCCATGCCGCCCTCGACGCTGCGGTCGCCGGAGCCTACGGTTTCCCGCCGAAACCCTCACCGCCCGCCTCCTCGAACGCGACGCCACCCGGGGCTGACCGGGCCTTTCCGTCTGCGTTTTGATTTCTACGTGGTCAAGGGTAGCGCAGGCGTCCCGCCTGTAAGGGACGTGAGTCGTCCCGACGAACACCCTCTCTCAATCGGCAGCAAAACTTTCAACTTTCAACTTTCAACTTTCAACTTTCAACTTCCAACAAGGAACAAGGAGGCACGTTCCGGGCGGGACGCCCACAACAGCACGCGGGAC
>DYRR01000237.1 GCA_020718605.1 Chthoniobacter flavus
GGTGCCGGAGGTGCAGGTGCGGGAGGTCGAGTCGATCCTCAAGGTGGCGAGCGGCCAGATCGGGGTGTTGGGCGGTTTGATGCAGGATACCCTCGATAAAAGCACGGAGGGAATCCCCGGCCTCTCCCGTATTCCCCTGCTGGGCAATCTATTTAGCTATCGAGATGATATTGCATCCAAAACCGAATTGATTATCTTTTTGCGGCCGGTAGTGATTAAAGAGGCCGATACGAACCGAGATTTACGCTCATATAAGGAATATCTGCCATCTGAAAAGCCTATCCCTTCTCTGCCCATGTTTAACGGGCCACAGGTTCTCAAGTGAACGGGAGGCCCGAATGAGTTTATTGATGGAGGCCTTGCGCAAGGCGGAGCAGGCCAAACAAAAGGCGGCGGAGTCGGCAGTCGGCGCGGCGCATCACGATGGTGGCGGTCTCCCTGGCGGAGCGATTCCGGGAGCGGGGGAGACTGGGCCGGGCGAGCGAGGTGAAACGGAGCCTGCGGTCGGAGAGAGCGTGACTGACGCCGGTGTGATGAGCCCCGATGCTCGGCTGGTGCTGGAGGAGCGGCAGGAGGAGATAGTCCTTACGTCTCTTATTGCTGATTCCTCTGCGGAATTAGCAATAAGAGAAGGCGAGAAGGAAAACATTGCGGATCGGAAGAAGGGTGAGAGTAACGGTTTGACGCTTGAGAACTCTCCTGTGCCTGACCAGGGTTTGATGGTTGAAGTGGGGGTGCAGGATGTCATGGTGGTGGATACCCCGCCGCAATCCCCGGAACCGGATGCCGGGCTTGCACCCGATGCGGGTATGGATAAGGATGCGAAGCCGTCCGCTCCCTTAGTGGACGCGATCCCAGTTGATACTCCGGTTGAACATTCAGAGGCGGAAGGTGCGCCCGCCGCAAAAGCAACGCAATCCGTCCCGGAAGGGGAAGCGAGCGCCGAGTCGGTTGAGAATGAGAATATGCCCCCTGCCATCGTTTCGGCGGAATCTTCCAGGCAGGCCGCCCGTACTGTGTTTGCCGCAAAAAAAGAGTATCAGCTCCAGGGGCGCAACCGTCGTTTGCGGGTGTTGGGCGGCGTCGGAGGTTTGCTTGGTGTTGGTCTTGCCGTTTTTTTCTTTTACGTCTATCGGAGCATGACCCTTCCTGTAGTTTCAACACCTGTGGTCGTGGCCGAGAAAGATAACACATCGGTGGATTCCGCCGCAACAGCGGCTTCGACGAGTGGCACCGATGTCGCGGGGGGAGAGATCAATAAAGAGATCGTTAGCTCGCCGCCGGATTCGCCTCCCGTATCGTCCGCCCCACCGCTTTCGAAAGAGACCCCGCCTTCTGTCTCACCTCCAGTTGCTGCCTCGCCCCAGGGGACGTCAATGTCGCCTGATGCCGTGCCATCGGCGCCTGTATCAACTCAGGGCCCCCCGGCATCTATACCGGCAAATCAGGGGGCACCTTCCCGCCCGGCCAATGAGACAGCGGGGGAACTCCCGCGTGAGGCTGCATCCGCCCCTCAGTCCTTACTCCCGGGAAATCCCGCTCCCATTGTTATTACCCATCGCACCACGCAGCCGCAGACTAGCCTGCTTTTGACCTCAGCATACAACGCCTATCAGAAGGGGGAATTTTCCCTGGCCCGTAATATGTATCAGCAGGTGTTGCAGGTGGATCCCAAAAACAGGGGTGCCTTGCTGGGATTGGCCTCTATTGCCATGCAGGGGCGTGAGACATCTGTGGCCCGTGAGTTTTACCTCCGCCTGCTCGATCAAGATCCGGGCGATCCGCTGGCGCGGGCGGGAATGTTGGCTTTAGCGCCGACCGGCGATCTGGCGCAGCAGGAAAGTGAGTTGAAACTGCTTCTGAA
>DYRR01000010.1 GCA_020718605.1 Chthoniobacter flavus
ATTGATGAATGACGATTTTTGATTTTTGATGGGAGGACGATGACACCCCAAATCCTTGAGGAACGGTTGGTTGATTTTGCCGTAACCATCGTTGGTATTGTTGAGTCCCTGCCAAACACCAAGGCTGGTAATCATATCGCAAGCCAGCTCATCCGATCCGGCATGGCCCGATGGTATCACCTCTTCGATCTCTATTGCGGGCGGGAATCCCACGCTCCTTTGGAGAGTATTTTCCAGATGATGCAATTGACATTTTAATTTGATGCTTGTAGCATCTTCCAATATGAGAACAACACTTACCTTGGATGATGATCTATCTGAAGTCCTTGAGCGCAAGGCTATTGCTGACCATGTTTCCTTCAAAGAGGTCGTGAACTCCACGTTGCGGCGTGGACTTGCCGCAGAACAAATGGCAGCAGCGACCCCGAAGCCCAGGGTGGTCACAAAACCGTTTTCCTTTCAAACCAGGCCCGGGATTGATTTCACAAAAATGAATCAACTCAACGATGATCTGGAGGTGGAAGCCCTGCTGGAAAAAACAGCCCGGGAGGAACGCCAGCCATGATTCTCCCCGACATCAACCTCTTGATTTACGCGTACAACCTTTCCGCCCCGCAACATGCGCCTGCAAAAAAGTGGTGGGATGGCTGTTTGTCTGGAAATGAGCCGGTTGGATTGGCATGGGTCGTGATTCTCGGCTTCATTCGCATCAATACACTTGCCAGACTCCACGCCAATCCAATGACCGCCAGGCAAGCCTGCATGATCGTTGCGGAATGGCTGGAGTTGCCCCATTATCATCTTGTGGATGCGGCTCCCGGGCATTTCACCCGATTGAGTGCGCACTTTGACATCCTCGGGGTTGCGGGCAATCTCACCACAGATGTGCATCTGGCAACGCTTGCGGCGGAACGCGGCTACATTCTCCACACCACCGATTCCGATTTCACCCGGTTCCCATCGTTGAAATGGATCAACCCACTGCGGCAGTGAAATTTCGCCCATGAGACATTGAGTGCCAACAGTGCGTCCGTCCACAGTCTGGGGAAGCATCCGGCATTCTGTGAACAGTTGCGTCGTTGTATTTTACTTTTTTGAATGCACTTCGCCTGAAGGTTGTTATTGTGCAGGCATAATATCGTGATACCATTTGTCCATGCCCAAGAAAATCCGCGAAGTGGAAAACCTGGTCCTCAAGGCCGGGTGGAACAATCGCGGGGGAAAGGGCAGCCACAGGAATTACGTCCACTCCATCACGGGTGCGGTCGTGACAATCTGTGGCCGGGCCGGGGATGATTGTCCCCGCTACCTGGAGCACCAAATTACGAAAGCACTGGAGGAAAACCCATGAAAAAGCCCGACATCAAAACGATCGCCGACCGTTATGCGAAAATTGTGGAATGGAGCGCGGAGGACAAGTGTTATATTGGGCGGGTGCCTGCTCTGGGCTATGGGGGTGTTCACGGAACGGATCGCGCGGAGGTTTTTGAGGAGATTTGCCGGGTGGCGGAGGAGATCGTCTCCATCCATCTCGAGGACAGGCATAAACTCCCCGCTTCGGCGCCGAAAAAATACAGCGGCAAGTTTCTGCTGCGCGTCCCTGCCGGACTGCATGAAGCGCTCGCCATCGAGGCCGATAAGAACGGGAGAAGTCTCAATGCGGTGGCCGTCGATGCTCTCCGCGCCGGGCTATAGCCTTCCAACAGCCTCTGGTTGTTCGGCCATAGCCCCCGTGCCGGTGCAGTGCGGGGACATTCTCTTTCTTTAATCGACTTTTGAGGTGCCGGTGCAGCCGATGGTGTCCGGGATACTCACGCTGCATGTGGGCAAAAACGAGTATCACTTTCGCGTTGTGAATCGCGAGGAAATCAAAGCCCGTGTGGCGGATATTGGGCGGCTCATCAAAGAGAATAGAATCGATGCCGCCTCGGGGATGCTGGCGTCGCTTGCCGCACTCGATCCAGATGCCGCTGCGCCGCTCCAGCGCAAGCTCAATGAGAAGCGGATGGGTGCCAGTCTGGAGGCGATGCGGTCGCTGTCGGGGTTTGACGGCGAGAAATGGACCAATTTGCACGATGGGATCGCCGCCCAACTCGCCACTCTGCGACTGCGGCTGACGGAGCCAAAGTCCCGCCTGCTTGCCACCCGGGAAGGAGTGCCCTTCTGCGGTTTCCGGTTTTTGCCGGGAATGCGCCCGCGCATCCTCGGTGCGACGAAACGACGATTCGAGAGCCGAAGACGGCAATGCACCCTGGCCCGGGATTTCCAGCGTCTCACCGGCCATGTGTCCGCATGGTATCAATACGCAAGAGAGGCCAACAGCGAAGGCCTGTTGTGGGCGTATGGCCGGAATCGCGCTGTTTATCTGGCGCGGATTACCGCGAGCACATCGGCGGCCTGTTCCTTGGTCGAAGCGGTGGTTAAAAATAAACCAGCGTGTAGCCGGTGGCAAAGATCGCACCGAGATCGACCGATTGTTCGTCCTGATCCACAGCGGCAATTTTCGGGGCCTCATAGGTCGGCTCGGGCGAATCGTTGGCGATGGCCAGCAATTCTCATTTTGATTCCAAGACCGATCATTGCGGAGAATCGCACGGAGGGTCAGACTCCTGTCCTGACCTGGGTTGGAGCCACGGTCAGGCGAGGACGCTGACCCTCCAGGTGATGCCACCCCCACCATTCAAATCAAAATGAGAATTGCTGGGCGATGGCGGTGAGGAGGTGGCGGGTTTTCATAGATTACGAATGCGGCACCGGGATGGATTCCGCCGGGACATTCCGGGCCGCCAGGCGGTGCTCGGCTTCGAGCAGGATTTCCTCCGCCCCGCCGTATTTGTAATCGTCGAGCACGAGTTTGCGCCCGTCTCCGCACAGCAGTACGGCGATGCCCTTGCTGTTCCAGCGTTTCCGGTTGACCCCGGTCACCTCGTCGAAAGTGGCGCGGGTGCCGTCGGGACACTCGATGGTATTGCCGTCGCAGCGCAGCACGCGCCGGTTGCTGATCACATACCACCCGAAGATCACGAGAGCCACGGCAAAAGCGGCCGCCCCGAGAATTTTTTGGAACCGGAAATCCTTCCCGGTGCGGGCGGCGGGCACTCCCGTGCTCCATCCGCGGCGACGGGCCTCCCCGCGCCAGCCTTCCTCAAGCGCTTTGTTGTGGGGAGTATCGGCCAGCTCGCGGGTGATCTCTCCCCGCTCGATAAGACCCTCCACATATTTTTGATACTCTCCATGCCGCTTCATCTCGGCGGGCCAACCGATGAATCCGTCGTAAAAAAACCAGCCGCCCGTTCCAAGCACGAGGGCCATGAGCATCCACATGCGGCGTTTCCAGACTTGGGTGGTGCGGGATTCTATGTTCATGGAATGCAAGGGGACTGTGAGCGGCATTGTAGCCGGACAAATCGGGCATGGCCAGCGAAGATTGGGGGATTATTCCGGCACAACCCGCCGCAGGGATTTGGTCTGCGAACGCCGTCGTTTGGTTTCGAGAATGCGTTCCTTGAGACCACGGGGACGTTTCCGTTTCTGACGGCGCTCTTTTTCCCTGGCCTGCCGCGCGGCATCGCGCTGGGCCGTGCGCGCGGCCTCGAGCTTGCCCAGCAACCGTTCCCAGGCGAGACGACGGTTGGCGGACTGTGACCGCGAATCCTGCGCGGTGACGCGCAAGTCCCGCTTCGCGCAGAGCAGCGTGACGGCCGTGGAGGTTTTGTTGACATGCTGGCCTCCGGGACCCGAGGAGCGGGCGCAGCGTTCGGTCACATCGGCAGGTTCGAGCCCCAGCGCGGCCAGACGGGCGATGAAATCTTCACGCGTGATCATTGGCCGATTGAGGGGGCGGCGGGTGGGGGTTCGGGCTTGAGCTTGGCACCCCAGCTCAGGATGCGGGCCTTGGCTCCGGCGGACTCGGCCTCTTTAATCTGGCCGTTGCGGACGTAGCACATGGAGAGGCTCGACCATGCGAGCTGGTCATTGGGCCGCAGAGCCACCGCGCGCAGACCAGCCTCGATGGCCTCGGGGAAGCGTCCGGTCTTCATGAGTGTCATTTCCAGCGCGTGCCAACCGTCGAAAAAATCCGGAGCCAGTTGCGTGCAGCGCCGGTATTTCTCCGTGGCCACTTCGAGATCGCCCAGCGCAAGATCGCCATGGGCGTCTTCGAAAAGCCCGGCGATTTCCAGGGGCGGTTCGCTGTCCTGACCGGCCACATCCATGGCACCGGAGCTCTATGCCGCAGGAGGCTCGGGAGGCGGCGTGCCGACGGGAGCGGCTCCGAGTTTGGCGAGCTGCTGGCGCACGGCATTGCCTATGACCGGCATGGAATACTCCACGCCCTGGAATGCCTTGATGACCGCAATAATCCAGAAAACAAACGCCGCGATCCATACAAAAAAAGCGGCGATTCCCAGCAACAATCCGAGGATCCGTCCGAGCACCGGAATGAAGGCAAGAATGGCGGAAAGAATGGTCACCGCGATGCTGAGCAGGAACATGCCCGCCCCGAAGTAGATCGATTGCATCGCGTGGAAGCGGGCCAGCTTCGATTTTTTCTCCAGGATGAAAATCACGATGCCGCCAAGCAACGGAAAA
Source organism: Chthoniobacter flavus (assembly GCA_020718605.1). Classification (GTDB taxonomy): domain Bacteria; phylum Verrucomicrobiota; class Verrucomicrobiia; order Chthoniobacterales; family CAKUMP01; genus DYRR01. Next base: position 4,591 of record DYRR01000010.1, read on the forward strand.
AGCTCGGCCAGACCCGCCGCGACATTTTCAGGCAGCCCGGTGGTTTCGGAGGTCTGTGGAGGCGCGGGAGAAACGGGCGGACCGGGGGGCGTGGAGTTTGGAAATTCAGACATGATATTGGGATGTTGGATGTCACGGGACTGTATTCGTCGCGCAGTGCTAGTCAAGAGATGCTTCTCTCATTCTCTCTTTGGTTTCTGTCGTAGAGTGGACGCAACAGCCGTCTGAGTTTCTTCGTCAACAGAGATGGATTCCACAGGCCCGGCTTCGAGCGCAAAGGGAATGCTGCGCGTCTGAACAATTTTTGTAAGAAAGAGACGGACAGCGGTAGGCATATCGAGGCCTATGGCTCCGAGCACGGAATCCGCTTCATCACGGAGATCTTGGGATAGGCGAATTTGTAGTGTTTTCATATACGTTTGTATTACAGACGCAATTATTACACTATGCTCCACCCTGTCAAATCTCTTCTTCGGGTTATCATACTTCAGTTTATAATTTTTGATAAAAACCCCGGAACTCAGGCCGGGGATTCGTCGGCTGCTTGATTTCGAAGGCCAGACGGAATCACGCGGTTCGCGTAGCGCCGAATTTCAAACGCCCCGTGATCGGCCAGAACCACGTCCAATTCGAACCACGGGTCGAAGTCCGGAAAAAACACATCGCCGTCGAAAGCCCCGCGAACCAGTGAAAGATACAGCGTGCCGCAAAAGGGGAGAAGCTGCCGAAACACCTCGGCCCCGCCGATGATGAAAAGGCTGGTGTCGGGCATCAAATCCCCAAGGGCCTCCATGGTGGGCACCGTCTCCGCTCCGGGAAAAGTGACACCGCTGCGGCTGAAAACCAGATTCCGGCGTCCGGGCAGCGGGCGTCCCAGCGACTCGAAAGTGCGGCGGCCCATCACGACGGGATGCCCCAGTGTGGTCTGTTTGAACCATCGGAAATCCTCCGGCAGATGCCAGGGCAACGCCCCGCCGCGCCCGATGACCCGGTTCTCGGCCATGGCGGCGATGGCGTTCCAGTGCGGGTGAACGATCATACCGCGATGGGTGCCTTGATCGCCGGGTGCGGATCGTAGTTTTCCAGTGTGAAATCCTCATACTGAAACGCATCGATCTCGCGCACTGCGGGATTGAGCCGCATCAGGGGCGGGGTGCGCGGCTCACGGGAGAGCTGTTCGCGGACTTGGTCCAGGTGGTTCCGGTAGAGATGGAGGTCTCCGAAGGTGTGGATGAAATCGCCTGGACGCAACCCGCAAACCTGGGCAATCATGAGCGTGAGGAGCGCGTAGGAGGCGATGTTGAAGGGCACGCCCAGAAACAAATCGGCGCTGCGCTGGTAAAGCTGACAGCTCAAATCCCCCTTCATCACCTGAAACTGGAACAGCGCATGACAGGGCGGCAGGGCCATGCCTCCAATCTCTCCGGGATTCCAGGCGGACACCACCAGCCGCCGGCTGTCGGGATTGGACCGGATCTGATCCACCACGGCGCGGATTTGGTCGATGGAGCGTCCGTCGGCCGTGCGCCAGTCCCGCCACTGTGCCCCATAGACACGTCCGAGTCCGCCATCGGCATCGGCCCATTCATCCCAGATCGTGACCCCATGATCGCGCAGGAACCGCACGTTGGTGTCGCCGCGCAGGAACCAGAGCAGCTCGTAGATCACCGATTTGAGGTGGACCTTCTTTGTGGTGAGCAGCGGAAAATACCGGCGCAGATCGAACCGGGCCTGGGCTCCAAACACCGAGAGCGTGCCCGTGCCGGTCCGATCGTCCTTGGATTGGCCGGACTCCAGAACCAGACGCAGGAGGCGGAAATATTCGGAATCGCACATGCCTTTCACCTGTAAACGGAGAGGTGCGGTGCGCCAAGATATTTGCGCGGCTTTCAGGAGTTGAATCTTGCCTCCGACTGGAAGACAATGGACCTCTTGAAAATCCAATCCCTCACCACGCTTTCCGACACACAGAGCGAACGCGACCATCGGCGGATCGCGATCGATCGGGTCGGGGTGCGCAATCTGCGTTACCCGATCCAGATCCTGGACAAGGCCAACTCCACCCAGAGCACCGTGGCCACAGTCCAGCTCACGGTGGATTTGCCCCATCATTTCAAAGGCACCCACATGAGCCGGTTTGTCGAGGCACTCCATGCCCACGGGCCGGTGCTGCATGTGCGCAACATGGGCGCGCTGCTGCGGTCCCTGAGGGCGAGACTTGATTCCGATGCGGCGCATGTGGACTTCGAGTTCCCATTTTTTCTTGAGAAAACCGCCCCGTCCACCGGAGCGAAAGGGCTTATGGACTATCTGGTCCGCCTGAGCGCCGTGTCCCAGAGGGATCGCGAGGATTTTGTGCCCACCGTGGTGGTGCCCGTGACGACCCTGTGCCCCTGCTCCAAGGCCATCAGCGACCGGGGTGCGCACAATCAACGGGGACAGGTGACTTTCTCCGTGCGCTCGGAACAGCCCATCTGGATCGAAGATCTCATCCGGCTCGTGGAGAGCTGCGCCAGTTCGGAGTTGTTCAGCCTGCTCAAGCGGCCCGATGAAAAAGTCGTCACCGAACACGCCTACGATAATCCGGTCTTTGTCGAGGATCTCGTCCGCAACATCGCCTCCCGCGCCAACGCCGAGCACGGCATTCTGGGCTACCGGGTTGAGGCGGAAAACTTTGAGTCCATCCACAACCACAGTGCCTACGCGCTTGTGGAACACCGCTGGGCCGGATGATCTACCGGGCGGTGGCGGGAGGGATCGTGGTTTTCTGGCTGGCCATGACCGCCTTGTTCCTGCGCACGGAGTTGTATCCGGAACGCAGGGCCGCCTGGCTGGAAATCCCGCCCGCACAAGTGCTCGATCTGCTGTTTCTCCATCAGGAAAACTCCGAATTATTCATCCACTCCGGGGGCACGCCCCTGGGAGTGCTGCATGTGGTTCCGCGCATCCCGGAGGACGGACTGCGCCATCTGGATCTGCGCGGCGATTTTCTGCTGCGCATTCCCGGCATGGAATCCCAGCGCGCCTATTTTGGATTTTCCTTTCAAATGGAATCCGACAACCGCCTGCGCGGACTCGACATCGACCTGAGCCTGCGGCGTCCCGCGTTCCGGATCGCCATCCACATCGATCCCGTGGGGCGCAGCTATCACTCGCAAACCTTCGAAGGCGACACTTTGGCGGCGAAGCACTCGGGAACCTTCGACTCGCTCCTGGCGGAGCCCGCGCTGGAATCCTTCGGGATCGGGCCGGAACAAATCCAGGCCCGCGCCTCCCAACTGCTCTCCAATGCCCCGGAACTTACGGCCCGCACCGGAGAACTCCGGATGGGCGGTGAAAAAATCGCGGTGTTTTTCCTGATCATCAAAAACGGCGAATCCGGTGAAATCCGCATCGCCGTGAACCAAATCGGGCGCGTCCTGCGCGTGGACACCCCCTTCGACATCCGTTTGCTGGCCCAGGGACTCGATCGCTGAGGCTCCACACTCCCATGATCCAAACCCATACCCTCTGCAAATCCTTCGGCGCATTCGATGCGGTGAGGGACCTCGATCTCGACATTCCGCAGGGTGAGTTTTTTGCCTTTCTCGGCCCCAACGGCGCGGGCAAAACCACCACGATCAAACTGCTCACCGGCCTGCTCCGGCCCACCTCCGGGCGGGCTCTCGTGGCGGGGCACGATATTGTCACCGACCCCGCAGCGGCCAAACGCCACATCGCGTATGTGCCGGATTTTCCCTTCCTTTACGACAAACTCACGCCGGTGGAATTTCTGCGGTTTGTCGGCGAGCTTTTCTGCATGGATCCCGCCGCGATCCGCTCCGGCACCGACACCCTGTTTGGCAAGTTCCATCTCGACGAGCACCGGCATCAGGCCATCGAGAACCTGAGCCACGGCACCCGCCAGCGGGTCGTGCTTGCCTCCGCGCTCCTGCACGATCCGCGGGTCATCATCATCGACGAACCCATGGTCGGGCTCGATCCCACCCACGCCCGGATCGTGAAGGACGAGTTGAAACGGCGCAGCCTCGCCGGAACCACCATCTTTCTTTCCACGCACAGTCTCGGCATCGCGGAGGAAATGGCGGACCGGATCGGGATTGTGAACCGCGGACGCCTGGTCGCCCTTGGAACCATCGCCCAACTGCGGCATCAAAGCCACGAATCCGGCGCCTTGGAAAAAGTGTTTCTTTCCGTGGTCCAGGAATCCGGCGCACCCGGCGAATCCGTGCCGTAAGGCCCGAATCATTGCGATCCTCTGGAGGAAATGGAAAAATGGGGGGATTGTGCGGTGCGCGATCCCGCTCCTCCCGGAGCGGGCTACAGGCTGCTTCGTAGCCCTGCGCGGGAGCGCAGGGATCTGCCAATCCCAACGATTGGGGCGTAAAAAAACCTACCGCCCTTAGGTCTGATCCGTGGCGGGCGGTGCTTCGGGGACGTCGTCCGCCCTGCTCCGAAGACTTCCGTAGGTGAGCAATTCCGCCTCCTCCGGAGCCAGCAACCGCGCGGATTTTGCGAGGCGGGTGAACTCCTTCTTGGTTGCCTGATGGTGTGTGCCGTCCCGGGTGGAGAGATCCTGCTGAATTTTGTAAGCCACCGAGAGACGCTCCAGGCGGACAATTCGGATGTAGCCCGCGTCTGATTTCCAGACTTGGTCCTGTTTGAATTTGATCATGAGATGGGATGGGCGGTCATTCGGTGCGACGGCTCCTCTTATATTTCGGGGGAAGTTCGTCACCCGGATCGGGAGGACCACTCGGAATCTTTTTCATGATGCGGTCAAATGCAGCCAAATCCGCATGCTCAGCCCGTGAACGAAGATAATCCACCGTGTCCAGGGAGGATAGTTTCTCCGCTGCGGCGGTAATGAGGAATTGGTTCATTGAGTATCCCTCCTTGGTCGCAAGATCCTTGATTGCGTTGTGGAGGGAATCCGGAACACGGATCGACATGGTGGTCATATGGTTAAATTAGTTTAAGTGCTTGAACTGGTGTGATTGTCCGAATCCCCAGAGACTCGGACCCCTTGAAATCATTGACGTTGTAAGTGACGATGTACGAGCATCCCGCCGCAGCCGCCAACTCGATAACAAGAACGTCGAGGTGTGGCACCGGCTACCGGGAGCGCCACTCCGCACCAGGGTTAAGGGTTGTAGTCAAGAGGGTCATTTCGACTCGGGGCGGGTAGCCGGTTGTCCACCGCCGTCTTGTTCTGCGTCCGGTTTGAGTGCGTCCAAGGAAGCAAGAATGGCTCGTGTAATTGCTTCCCGCTTCGGAAGATCCTCCAGTCTCCCAGGGGTATCGATATTCAGAGCGAAGAAAACCGGTCCCGCTGGATGCTCGGCCCAGCCGACCCACCAACCAATTGTGCCGCTCCATCCGGTCTTCCCTCGCAGTATCCACTCACGGCCCGCTTCCATAAGAATGACATCCTTAACCAATCGTTGATGTGCGATGCTAAAGGGGAGCTCGTTCCTGTAAAGTTTCCTGAGAAAGTCAATTTGTTCATGCGCTGTGATCTGGAGATTTCCTTCAACCCAAAAGGGACTCGTCCCCGTGGGATCTTGGTTCCCGTATTGAATCCGTCCCAAGTATTCCCGTTCCTTGTGTTCGCCGATCACTTCCGCGAACCTTTCGTAAACCCAGACAACGGAATGTCGCATGGAGGATCGGAGATCCTGGTCCTGATTCCAACTCGAGACCGATCTCTTGGTTCGATCCCAAATGATTATCTCGAACTCATCGTGAACAGCACCTGAATCCAAGGCGAAAAGAGCGTGCGGAATCTTGAATGTTGATGCTGGTGAATACCGCTTTCCGGCCCGCTCACTGTTGAATGCCATGTAACCCTTCGTTGCAGTCCGCTCGTCGCAGATCACAATCGTTCCTTCGGCCTTGAATCGGCTGAAGAACGCTCCCCAATCCGCTCTTTCAACGGCGGTGTCAGCCCGTGCAAGGCAAGATAGCATTGCAAACAGCGCACTGAACAGACTTATTGGGCGGAAAAGGATTTGATGCATCTTATCTTGCAGAACAGTATTATTGAGCCACGCGCGGCAATATACCGACAAATGCCGCGTGCGGTATAACTCCTACAAATGCCGCACCGAAGTGCAGACTGCGTCCTTGGCGTTGCATGGGTCGATTTTGCGTTCCATGCACACCCTTGCAAGAAAAATATGGGGGAACTCACTCCGTGGAGAACACTTGTGTGCGTCCCGCGATTTTCCGCTCCCTTGCTCTTGTCGTCGTTGATTTCCGCATGGATTGCGTCCGCACCCAGGAACGGCTCACGGATATTTTGAGCCTCCCCCGGACAAAAAAAGTGTCTATCAAAACTAGGAGTTCGAGCGCCCCGGGCCGGGATATGCCCCCGCATTTTTTTATCGATGCCACCCCGGGTTATCCCCATGATCGGGCCATGTCCGATCCGGCCCGCGAAATCCCCCAGTCCCACCCGGTGCTTGTCGCCCCGTCCCTGCTCGCCTCGGACTGGGCGCGGCTCGAATCCGAGGTCCGGCGCGCGGAAGCCGCCGGAGCCGACTGGCATCATCTCGATGTGATGGACGGCCATTTCGTGGACAACATCTCCTTCGGACCCGCTTTTGCGGAGACCGTGGCCCGCACGGCGACCCTCCCGCTCGACGTGCATCTCATGATCTCACGTCCGGATCATTATTTCCCGAGGTTCGCTCCGTTCGCCTCGGTGATCACGGTGCATGTGGAGGCGGATCATGATGTGGCGAAAACGCTGGAGGCGATTTCGGCGGCCGGCTGCATAGCGGGGCTGGCGTTCAATCCCGACACGCCGTTCGAGCGGGTGTTGCCCTATCTGGATCAGATCGGCCTGCTGCTCGCGATGACGGTTCATCCGGGGTTCGGCGGACAGCCTTTCCGCGAAGATGTGCTTCCGAAAATCCGGGCCGCCGCAGAGGAACGCTCCCGCTGCGGGCTGGATTTTCGGATCGAGGTGGACGGCGGCATCGACCCGCGCACCGCGCCGCTCACAGTGGCCGCCGGAGCGGATGTCCTGGTCGCGGGAACCTCGGTGTTCAAAGCTCCCGACGCGGCGCGGGCGGTGCGGCTTTTGAAAGGCGGGACGGCGGAGGACGCCAGGTGAGATGTCCGGGTCGTCCCATCTGCACGATCTAGGGTGGATGATCGGAGTGGCGGCGGTGTTGTTGTTGCTCACCCGCCGCATCAAACTCCCGAGCATCGCGGTCTATCTCGGAGCGGGTCTGCTGCTGGGGCCCATGACGGGTCTTGTGCAATCCGGAGACGCCACGGGACTCATCAGCGAGCTGGGCATTGTGCTCATGCTGTTTCTGGTGGGCATGGAATTGAGCGTGGATCAGGTGCGGGGCTTCGGGAAAACCGCCCTCTGCGCCGGCGTTGTGCAGGTGGGACTCACCGTGGCCGCCGGATTTGCGCTCTGTCTGGGATTGAAATTTTCGCCCATGGAAAGCCTGTTCCTGGCCCTGGGTCTCGCCGTGAGCAGCACGGTCGTTGTGATCAAAATGCTTCAGGACAGCAGGCAACTCGACACCGCTTTCGGGCGCATCGCAGTGGGAGTGCTGCTGCTGCAGGATCTTGTGGTCGTCCTGGCTCTGACACTCTTGGACGGACTTGCATCCTCCACCCAGGGCGGGCGCGCGGACCTGGTGCTGGCCGTGGTGAAAGCCTTTGTCGGCATGACTATTCTGCTGGCGGGCACGCTCGGCGCTTCACACTGGCTGCTGCCCCGGCCCATGGCGTGGGCGGCGCGTTCCCCCGACACGCTTTTTATCTGGAGTCTCGCCTGGTGTCTGGTGGTCGTGGCCGCCGCCCACGGGATGCATCTCTCCATCGAGGTCGGGGCATTTCTCGCCGGTCTGTCGCTGGCACGACTGCCCTACAGTTTCGACATGCGGCGCAGGATCCGCCCGCTGATGGATTTTTTTGTGGCGATATTCTTCATCGCGCTGGGACTGGGCATCCGGCCCGGCGAATTGCTGGGACATGCCTGGCAGATCGGCGCCATGTCGCTCTTTGCCCTTCTGTTCAAACCCCTGGTGGTTTTCGGGACGCTTCTTCTCATGCGGCACGCCGCCCTCACGGCCTTTCTCGCATCCGTGCCCATCTGCCAGGTAAGCGAGTTTTCCGTGTTATTCGCCGCCATGGGAGTCCGGGCCGGCCTCATCGACACACAGATCCTGAGCGACACCACCGGGGCGGCACTCATCACCATCCTGGTCAGCACTTACCTGATTCTGTTTCAGGACGGCATGTTCCGCAGGCTGAACCGGACGGGGGTGTTCCGGCATATTCCGAGCGGCGGTCGCGGCGGGGCGGCACCGGTGAATTCGGTGCGGCGGGGACATATGATCGTCGTGGGGATGAATTCGCTGGGCCGTTCGCTTGTGCAGCGGCTGCACGAGCGGGGTGAGGTCGTGGTGGCGGTGGACACCGATCCCGCCAAACTCGACGGACTGCCCTGTGAAAAAGTGCTGGGCGATGTCTCCTATGCAAGCCTGCTGGAAGAGATCGGGCTGCCCACTGCCAGACTGCTCATCTCGGCGCTGCAAATCGAGGATACCAACGATTTTCTCGCCTATTTCTGCAAGAGCCACGGAGTCCCATGCGCGATCCATGCGGTGGATATGCACGGTGTGGACGGACTGCTGGAAATGGATGTCGCCTATCTCATCTTCCCCAAAGTGGACGGAATCAAAGCCCAAACCCGCGAGTTGCACCGGCTCGGACTTCTGACGCCATGACAGGATTTGCCCTTCTTTTTCTGGCGGCGGCGGGCGCCTACGGAATGTCGCGCTGGTTGCGTCTGCCGGTGATTCCCTTTCTGCTGGGGGCGGGCTGGCTGCTCTCGGTCGCGGGACACACTCCGGCGGATGCCGGCCTGCGCGGCATCGGCGAATTGGGCCTTACGTTTCTTGTGTTCGCCTCCGGGGTGGAACTTAACCCCGCACGGTTTGCGCAACAGCGCCGGCCCGTGTTCTGGGTCGCGTCCGTGCAATTCCTGTGTGTGGGTCTGATCGGGTTCGGATTGACCCGGGCCATGGGCTTCGACGGGCGGGCGGCGCTCTACCTCGGTCTTGGGTTGTCGGCAAGCAGCACGCTGGTGGTGGTCCGTCACCTCAAACAGCGGCAGCAAATGTTCGAGCCCTTCGGACGCACCGTGACCGGCGTGCTGCTGCTGCAGGATGTCGCCATGATTCTCGCCATCGTCGCGATGTCCAGGCTGGATGAGGGCTCCGCCGCAATGGTCCGCGGTGTGGGCGGTGCCGCGCTGTTGGGCGCGTTCGCTTTCGGCGGAAACCGATTCGTGATGCCCCGCCTCATCCGCTGGCTGGGCACCGAGGACGAGCCGTTGCTTCTCACCGTCCTCGGGGTGCTGTTCGGATTTGCAGGCCTGGCGGTCGCACTGGAACTGCCCATGGTGGCGGGGGCGTTCTTCGCGGGGTTCGCACTGGCTTCCACGCCGACCAACGGCGTCACGCGCGGACTCATCGGGTCGCTGTCGGATTTTTTTCTGGCGGTCACCTTCACGGCCATTGGGGCGCTGATCCAGGTGCCCGACGCCGTGACGGTGTGGCGCGCCCTGGTGCTGGCCGGACTGGTGTTTCTTGTGACCCCGCCGCTCGTCACCGTGATTGCGGAATGGAAAGGGCTCACCTCGCGCACGGCCATCGAGAGCGGGTTGCTGCTCGCCCAGACCAGCGAATTCACCCTGGTGCTGGCCCTATCCGGATTGTCGATGGGACACATCGACACCGGTCTTTTCACCCTGCTTGCGCTCACCACCGCCATCACCATCACCCTCACGCCCTTTATCGCAACGGATGCCGTGACCTGGCGGCTGCTGCATTACCATCCCGTGCTGCGCCGCATCGATCCGGCGGGCGCTCCCTCCGGCCACGTACTGGTGCTGGGTTTTGGCAGTGGCGGCATGTGGATGATAAAACCGCTGCTGGCAAAAGGCATGTCCGTGATGGTGGTGGACGATGATCCAGCCATCATCGGCCAGCTCACACGGGCCGCCATCCCCTGTCTGCGCGGGGACGGGTCGGATGCGCGGGTGCTGGCCAAAGCGGGCGCACGCGAGGCCCGGCTCATCCTGGCTTCGATGCGGCGCGTGGAGGATGCGGTGAAAGTCCTGCGCTTCGCGCCGGGCGTGCCCACCGCCGTGCGTGTGTTCGAACAGACCGACGCCGGGCGGGTGAGACAATGCGGCGGCATCCCGATTCTCAACTCCGAGGCCGCGGCGGACATGGTGATGGAATGGATCGAGAAATGTGACCCGAAACACGCCCGGCCATCCTGATGGCCTTCAGCGTAGAACTGGAGGCACTCATCCGAATGCAAGTGCCTCTCATCTTCACGTTCGACGGGCACTGGACCGGAGCGAGTTCCGCAGCCCAATCGCCATTCAGCCGACGGCAACCAGAATCGTACAACGGCAGCACTGTCACCTCGGCTGCTTGCGCACTCGGGCACCCCGCCCGGATTATTGCTCATTACGTGTCAAGCGTCCAAGTTCTTGCTCTGCCTGTTCTTCAATTGAGCAGCGAAAAGAAGAAGGAGTATTGCAGATGCTACAATTGGGATCCCGGCAGCTATGCCCATAAGCCTGATCAACCCTCCGTAGTCTCCGGATTCCGAGGCATGTCTCGCCACCGCACCAATCGCTGAGTTGACCGAAACAGAGTAAGCGTCATTTCTAGCACCACTGGCGGGAGGTTGGAAATTTCCATAGTCTCGACGGTCTATGAACGAAATTCTTCAATCACCGAACTCGTACTTCAACCTTAGTCTACCGCCCGTGACCGATGTCGGGGTATAGCGGATTTCCGCTTGATCGGAATACCAGTCACCACCCCAGCGAAATTCGACTTTGCCTGACAGTTTCTCAGTCTTGTAATGGCCGCCGTTGAGGATGAGAATGATCTCCGCGTTGCCGTGAATTTCCCCCGAACCGATGACCGACAAAGAATAAATCACGCCTTGTCCAGCGCTCTTCTGCAGGAGGATGGTTTCCGGCTTTTTTACGTCGGCCACGTCATGGGTGCGCCCACCGATTCCACAGCCTGCGACAAGCGCGACCATGGCAAAGCATGTGATCAGTTTCTTCATCTTTTTCTCCTTGCCGAACGTTGTATAGTCACATCAATGGAAGGATATTCGAGGATGAGCAGAAAAAATGGACAAATAATATTTAATGGGCGATTGGGCGGGCATGCCAAGCCCGTGCATCCCATGGCCTGGGCACGGCGCATGGTGGAGGGGCGCGGGGTGCGTCCCCCGGAGAAGACTCTCTATTGGTGGAGTGTGCATCCCGAACGTTTCCCCGCTTTCTGCCGCAAAGCGGGGCCGGGGTCGAGTCAAATTCCGGAAATTGCCGCACGGTTGTTTTGGGAATCGTTCCGGGGAGACTCCGACCGTGAGAAATTTGCCTCGAAGCAGGTGCGCTTGGCGTTGGACGTCATTCTTTGAAAGGGCCGGGCCCGGAAAAGTGATTCCTGACTCTCTGGTTCGCCCGGAACCCGATCAGGCCGTGAGGTTCCAGATCTGGCTGCCCCGTCATGATCCAAGGGCTATCCGAGGACGAATGGGACCAAAATGCTGGCCGACTTGAAGTCGGATTTGGTCAGGGGCGGCATTCCGGCTCCACGGCCCCTGACTCACCCTGCCGCCGGGCGACTGCCTCGTTCGGATTATTCAGGTCCTTTGGTCTTCTGTGCAACGGAATCCGAACTCAATGCGCGGGCACGGGGGGCGGGACACACGCCGCGATGGCGGTCACTTCGACATGGCGGGTGCCATGCTCGGTGGGTAATTCGACGCGGTCGCCGATTTTTTTTCCCAGCAGTGCCTGGCCGATGGCCGTCAGGTAGGAGACAATGTGTTTCTCGGGATCCCCGTCCCATGCGCCCAGGATCGTGTAGAACTCGGTGTCGCCGGTTTCAGCATTCCGGATTGTGACCACCGTGCCGGTGGAAACCTGTGTGGTGTCGGGATTGTCAAACGCAGATCCGCGTGCCCTTCCAAGATCGTGCTCCAGTTCGGCTTTGCGCCGGGAAAGAACGGCCTGCATTTCCTTGGCGGCCTTGAATTCGAAGTTTTCCCGCAGATCCCCATACTCGCGGGCGACCTGGATTTCCTTGCTGTTCTGGGGAATCTTTTTGTTGACCAGTTCGTCGTATTCCTTTTTCCGCGCGTCGAGACTGGCCCACGAAACCACCAGCGCCTCCTCCTTGGTTTCCTTGTCCGCATCCCCGGTGAGCAGGGTCTTCATCTCGGGATGGAGTTTAATGATCCGGGCGGCGAGAGAACGTTTGTTGAGTTCGTCGAACACCGGGGTGAGCAGAAGACGGCGGGTGAGTTCGCGCACCGACTCGCGGTCGGCCCCGGCCAGCAGATCCCCCACAAGCTCCTTGTCTTCCATGACGATATCGTGGAGTCGGCTGCTTTTCTTTTCCGAAAACTGATCCCGCTCCAGGCTGCTGAAGATCGCCCCGAGCAGACCCGGGTCGGCCAGCGACGCCAGAGTTCCCTTGCGATCCTTGGCGACCCAGCAAAGGATCGGGCTGGTTATGGAGCGTTCGCGGATCCAATGCCTCAATTTATCGACCAGTGCGTCGCCGTGCCCCTGCTCCTGGAGCAACCGGGCAATCTCCAGCGAGGAACGCGAACCGCCACGGAGCATGAGCCTGTAGGCGGTCTCCACCCAAGCTTCGCCAAACGCGTCGGGCAGTGCCCGCAAAAAGGCTTTCTGGCTTGCGGCGGGAAGTTTCTCCAGCATATCGGACAATCCCCCGCCCGATCCCGCGAGCAGGTTCTGCAAGAGCGCCGTGGAATTGGACTGAAGACCGGGAAAACTGGAGGCAAGCTCCCCGCAGGCGATGGCGCACTGGGCGGCCAGAGCCGGCTGGAGCTTCTGGTGTTTCAAGGCGGCATCCTCAAGGGCGGCGATCACCGGGGTGAGTTGCTCCACAGCCTTGTCGAAAGCCTCGGGGCTGCGGAGGATTTCCGTCGTGGCGGCCAGGCGATCCTTGAGCTGGCTGGAGGACTGAAACACCGCGAGCAATTCCTCGGCGCGTGAAACCGCCTGCTCCCGGAGCAGAACCGGGTCGGTGCGCTTGGCCGGCAACTCGAAGTGCCCGTCTTTTTTCAATGCCTTTTTTGTGGAATCCCACCAGCGCTTGAACCCCGCCGCGTCAAAAATCTCCGGCATGAGACAGGCTGCAATCTGATCCTGATTGGCCTTGCCTCCGAGGCTTTCGAGGATGTTCCGCACGAGATCCAGCGGAGCGGATTTGGTCTGGGCCTTCACTGCGTCGGGTTCGATGGCTTTCCGGACGAGAATATGTCCGGCGGGCAGTGCCTGCAAAGTGGTCGCCGCGTACTCGATCTGCATCGTGTGGCCCTTTTTTGCGACAAAATCGATAACCACCTGGTTCAGAAGCAGATTCCATTCGGCGACCCGGCCGAACCCCCAGCTTTTGTGGAGACAAAAGGCTTCGGGAAGCAGTGCCCGCAGGGCGGCGGCATCGGATTCGGCAAGTTTTCCAGCGGCAACAGCTTTTTGAAGATCTTCTTCCATGGGCGGGCGAGTGTATGTGGGCGTTTTACTTTTGGCGAGGCATTTTCGGCAAATTCAACCGGGCGGCCACGCGTGGGAAGCTCCACGCCGTTCTTGCGCCTTGCCGCAGGAGGCGCGATAGTCGCCCGTCATGCCGCCCGCCCCGCCCAATGATTTATTTTCGCTCGATCTGGAAGGATTGACTGCGGCAATGGCCGGATGGAACGAACCCGCCTACCGGGCCCGGCAGGTGATGGATTGGGTCTATCGCAGGCGGGTTGCGAATCCGGCGGAGATGTCCGATCTGCCGCGAATCCTGCGGGAGCGTCTTGCGGAGGAGTTTCCGGGCCGACCACCGTCCGTCGCACGGGTTCAAGGTGCCGCCGACACCACGCGGAAATATCTGTTTGCCCTGGCGGACGGCCGGTTTGTGGAGTCGGTGCTCATCCCGGCGTCCCCGGCCCTTTACGGCGAACCCTCCGATCGCCGCACGCTGTGTGTTTCCACGCAGGTCGGCTGTGCCTACGGATGCAAGTTCTGCGCGAGCGGTCTCGACGGCTGGACCCGCAACCTGTCGCCCGGAGAGATCGTGGCCCAGCTCCTGGCCGTGGAAAATGCCGCAAAGGAAAAGGTCAACAATCTCGTATTCATGGGCATGGGCGAGCCGCTCGCCAACTATGCGAACCTGTTGAGAACCATCCGAATCCTCAACGCCCCCTGGGGGGTCGGACTGGGGGCGCGTCACATCACCATTTCCACCAGCGGACTCGCGCCACAGATCGAGACTCTGGCCGCCGAACCGCTGCAAGTCCGCCTGGCCGTTTCCCTCCACGGCGCGACGGATGCCGTGCGCAATGAAATCATGCCGGTAAACCGCAGGTATCCGCTCGCGGTCCTGCTGGCCGCCTGCGAAAAATTCTCCCGCCTGCGCAAACAGAAAATCACCTTCGAGTACATCCTCATCGCCGGCGTCAACGACGCACTGGATCAAGCGCGTCTTCTCGCCTCCCACTCCCGGCGGCTTGGAGCGAAGATCAATCTTATCCCCTACAACACCGTGGAGGGCCTGTCCTGGGTGCGCCCCCCGGAGGCGGTGCAGGAGCGGTTTCTCTCCGCAGTGAAAGCCGGCGGCGGACTGGCCACATTGCGGCGGGAAAAGGGGCACGACATAGACGCGGCCTGCGGTCAGCTCCGGCTCCAGACCGAACGGGCATTGCGCACCGGTTCCGACGCCCCCACGCAATCCGTTTGAATAAAAACCGCCGTGAAGCCGTCGAATCCCGAGTTGCCCACACCCCATACCGATCCGACGGATGCGACCCTTGTCCTGCGTTGCCAGCAGGGCGACATGTCCGCGTTTGACGAGTTGGTGACGCGATACCGGCAGCGCGCCTTTGCCATGATTTATCAAATTGTCAGAAACGAACAGGATGCCTGGGATCTCGCCCAGGACGGCTTTGTGCGCGCCTGGAAATCCATCGGCCGCTTCAAAAGTGAGGCGAATGTTTTCACCTGGCTCCACCGGATCATGACCAATGTGGCGATCGACTGGTTGCGCTCCAAAAAAAATCATCCGGAACAGGAGTTTGATGAAACCATCGACTCCGACCCGCAAGTGGGCACCCCGGCGTCCGATGCTCCCGGGCCACGCCGGGAACTGGAGCGGGCGGAGCTGCGCATCCGGATCGACGCGGCACTGGAGCGGCTCTCTCCCGAGCACCGGGCGGTGATCACTCTCAAAGAAATCGAAGGGCTCCAATACCACGAAATCGCCGGGGTGATGGATTGTTCGATCGGGACCGTGATGTCCCGGCTTTTCCACGCCCGGCGCAAACTCCAGCGCATGCTGGCCGACCTCCATGGACAATCCTGAAAAACAATTCACCGCCTGGGTCGATGGCACGCTGTCCTCCGAAGAACGCCTTCGGTTCGAGCGGGACCATCCCGATCTGGCGTCCGCCAACGCCGAGGCACAACGCATCACGAAGACCGCCGACTGGCTGCGAGCCGATCCCACGCCGACCCTGCAACATCCGGACTTTTTCAACCACGGAATCCTGGATCGGATCCGCCGCGAAAGCCCGAGGGACACCGCCCCCCCTCCGGGTCCGGGCCTCTGGAGTCTTCCCTGGATCCTCCGCTGGGCCGGCCTCGCCGGTGTGGCCGTGATTGTTGCGGCATTTTTTCTGAACCCGCAACCGTCCGCCGTCCCGGCGGCACTTCCTATCCTGGCACTGCTTTCCACACGGTCGGACGATCCCGCCATTCAGGCCTCGTCCTTCATCGATCCCAAGCAGGGCTATGCGGTGGTGTGGATCGACGGGCTGGATTATCTCCCGGAGGGTCATCGGGTGCAATGAACGCCTTCTTCCTCACCTCCCCGATCATCAGCATTGGAAGATCCCAACGCTCCCGCCCCGAGCTACGAAAGCAGCCTGCGGCCCACTCCGGGAGGAGCGGGACAGCCCCTGTCACAGCCACGCCCATTTCCGCACGGCCTCCAGTGGATCGCA
The DNA here is from genome assembly GCA_020718605.1 of Chthoniobacter flavus. GTDB lineage: Bacteria > Verrucomicrobiota > Verrucomicrobiia > Chthoniobacterales > CAKUMP01 > DYRR01. The sequence goes on from DYRR01000010.1 coordinate 20,680, forward strand.
ATGATTCGGGTGCCCCCTCACGACGGGCGGCTTTTTGCCTGTCGGCATGGATCGCGGCACTGCTGCTGTGTCTGGGTGCTCTGCCAGCCCGGGCGGATGATGTCGTCTGGGGGGCTCTGGTGCTGGGAACCACCGAGCAGGACCCGCCTCCGGTTCCCGAAACGCTGCGGCCTTATGAGAAAGCCGTGGCCCGGGTGTTTGGCCACAATCGGCTGGATCTCATGGGAGAGAGCGAGCACCCGTTCTCCGGCCCGGAGGAGGCCTGGGTGATCCCAAGCAGGGAGTTTTTCCTCCGCGTCACCCGGCTGCGCGAGGCGCAGGGACGACACCGGCTCAATCTTCAATTATTCCACGGACAAAAGTTGCTGGTGGAATCCGAGGCCATCCTCGGGAGAGATACTCCCATTCTGTTCCGCGGCCCCCAGTGGGGACGCGGCCAACTGGTGATCCTGCTGGCGGTCCGCCCTTCTACAGGGTCTGCTCGAAATCCATGATCCGGACCAGTGCCTGGGCGAAGTCCTGAAACGCCTCGACGGGCACCATGATCGTGTCCCGGCGGCCGTTCACGTCTTCGGTGATTTTCAGGAAACGGCCCCGCTCGTTCTCTTTGAGATCGAGAAAAAAGATTTTTCGATCCGCCACAATTTTTTCAGTCATCAATGGTCCATCCACGATAGTATCTCCGGTTCGGGTTGTTTTGGTTCGTAAGGAAAAATTCGGCCCGGAACATCGCGCAGCCAAAGAAGGAAGGGGCTGGCCAAGCGACGCTTGGGACAGTTGCATTTACGGCGGACATCAGGGGATGGCAAGTGAAAATCGCGATTCTTTTGCCCATACTGACCAGACTCTGGGACAGGCGGCACATCGTTGGGTCTGTGGAGGCCTAAGCGTGTTGGTTTTCTTTTTCGCGGGATCGGTTATGTTCGGCATCCATGTCTTTCGAACTCGAGTCCTCCTACAAGCCGTGCGGCGACCAACCGGAGGCGATCCGGCAGCTCACCGCCTCGCTGGAAGCGGGCAACCGCCACCAGACCTTGTTGGGCGTGACCGGCTCGGGCAAGACATTCACCGTGGCCAACGTGGTCCGGACCCTGAACCGCCCGACCCTCGTCATCTCGCACAACAAAACGCTCGCGGCACAGTTGTACTCGGAATTCCGGCAATTCTTCCCGCGCAACGCCGTCGAGTACTTCGTGAGCTACTTCGATTACTACCAGCCCGAGGCCTATATCCCGCGGACAGACACTTATATTGAAAAAGATTCCTCCATCAACGAAGAGATCGAGCGTCTGCGGCTCTCCACCACGAGTTCGCTGCTCACCCGCCGCGACGTGCTCGTGGTGGCCAGCGGGTCCTGCATCTATGGCCTGGGGTCGCCGGAAGATTATCTCAACATGCTCATGCCCGTCGCCACGGGGCAGGCCATCGGACGCGAGGCATTTCTCTCAAAATTGGTGGAAATGCTCTACGAACGCAACGACATCGCCTTTGCGCGCGGAAAATTCCGTGTGCGGGGCGACACGGTGGAAGTGCATCCCGCCAGTGTGGATGAACACGCCATTCGGGTGGAATTTTTCGGGGATGAAATCGAGCGGATCTCCCGGTTCGACCCGCTCACGGGACATGTGGAGGAAATCCTGCCCAGTTTCACTTTTTTCCCCGCCAAACAGTTCGTCACTCCCGCCGACAAACTCCAGCGCGCACTGCGGAGCATCCGGGAGGAACTTGACCGGCGCCTTGTCCAGTTGGAATCCCAGAACCGCCTCCTCGAGGCCCAGCGCCTCAAAATGCGCACGGAATACGATCTGGAAATGATGCAGGAAATGGGGTTCTGCACCGGGATCGAAAATTACTCGCGCCATCTGAGCGGACGTCCGCCGGGGTCGCGTCCGTTCACCCTGCTGGATTTTTTCCCGAAAGATTTTTTGCTGGTGGTGGATGAGTCCCATGCCAGCGTGCCGCAGATCGGCGGCATGTACGAGGGGGATCGCTCGCGAAAAAATGTCCTGGTCGAGTATGGCTTCCGGCTCCCGAGCGCCCTGGACAACCGCCCGCTGAATTTCCCCGAGTTCATGGAAATGACGGGCCAGACGATCTATGTGAGCGCGACCCCGGGCCCGTTCGAACTCACCAACAGCATCGTGGGCAACACGGGCTATATTCCCCGCATCAAGGACGCCCCCCGCCCGCCTCGCCCGCCGACGGATGCAAGTGCCGGGACACCCGCAGACTTCGACCCCGCAAAACCCGGCGCCCCGCTGGTGGTGGAACAGATCATCCGTCCCACGGGGCTGCTCGATCCCGCCGTCACGGTGCGCCCGCTCAAGAACCAGATCGATGACACCATCGAGCTGTGCCGGGACCGCATCGAACGCGGGCAGCGGGTGCTGGTGACCACTCTCACCAAGCGCACCGCCGAGGATCTTTCCGAGTACCTGAAGGATGTGGGGCTGCGCGTGCGCTATCTGCACAGCGACATCGACACCATCGAACGCGTCGAAATCCTGCGGGCTCTGCGCGCCGCGGAATTTGACATCCTGGTCGGAATCAATCTCCTCCGGGAAGGCCTCGATCTGCCGGAGGTCGGCCTGGTGTGCATTCTCGATGCGGACAAGGAGGGCTATCTGCGGAGCGAGACCTCGCTCATCCAGACCTCTGGACGCGCGGCGCGCCATGTGGACGGCGAGGTGGTTCTTTTCGCCGACACGGTCACCGGCAGCATGAAACGCCTCATCGAGGTTTGCGATTACCGCCGGAAACGCCAGACCGAATACAACACGACCCACGGGATCACGCCCGTGAGCGTGTCGCGCGCCGTGCAGGAAAGTCTTCATACCCTGTTGAAGGGACGCGAGATCGAGGAATCGGTGATCCGGGAGACCGGCGGCGATTTCAGTGTGAGCGAAGTGCTGCGCGAACTTCAGGACGAAATGCAGACCGCCGCCGCCAACCTGGAGTTTGAAAAAGCCGCGCTCCTGCGGGATCAGATCCGGGAACTCAAGGAAGGCACCGGGATTTCCAAGATCGAACCACGCCCCAAAAAGCCCGTCCGCTACAGTGCCCGCAAGAAATCCAGATAACCCTATCGATCCAAATCCCTATGCGCGGGCGCCAATTCGGGCAATCAGAATCAGGGCTATATTCGCCTCTTGCGGCACCTGCTTCGGCGGCATAGTCTGCCCGGTTCATGACCATGGCCAACCAGATTACCATCGCGCGGATTCTTCTGATTCCGTTTTTTGTGCTGCTGGCGGTCTATTACGGGCAGAGTGTGAGAGCGGGCACCCCGGAGGTATGGCTGCGATACGGTGCAATCCTGGTGTTTCTGGTGGCGGCGGCCAGCGACGGACTCGACGGCTGGCTGGCCCGCCGCCTCAACCAGCGCTCCCGGCTGGGGGCGATTCTGGATCCCATTGCCGACAAAGGTCTTCTCATCACCGCGCTCATCACGCTGAGCCTGAGCGGCTGGCATTATGAATTTCCCCTGTGGTTTCCCGTGCTGGTCATCGCGCGCGATGCCGTGATCCTGGTGGGTGCGGCGGTATTGCACTATCTGCACGGCACCTTTGAGGTACACCCCACCCTGACCGGCAAAGCCGCGACAGCGGCCCAGATGCTGGCCATCGCATGGGTGATGCTGCAACTCCCCCACTCTGTTTATTCCGTGGTCCTGGCCGGCCTGCTTACCCTGACCTCCGGGGTCGGCTATGTATTCACCGGCATCCGCCTCCTCCAGACGCCCGCCCCGCCCCCACCCCAATCCTGATTTTATGTCCGATCGCACCGTCGCCATCGTGGGCCGTCCCAATGTGGGCAAGTCCGCTCTCTTCAACCGTCTCGCGGGACGCACCATCTCCATTGTCCACAACCAGCCCGGGGTGACCCGGGACCGGATCAGTGCGCCGTGCAAACGCGGCGAACTTCCATTTGACATCATTGATACGGGCGGCATCGGCAGCGAACCCGATCTGGATTTCTCCAAACGCGTGCGGCTGGAGGCGGAAATCGCGCTGGAAGCCGCCTCGGTGATTGTGCTGGTCGTGGACGCCTTCGACGGACTCACGCCGGTCGATGAGGAGCTTGCGAGGTTTTTGCGGCGCGCAAAAAAACCGCTGCTGCTCGTGGTGAACAAAATCGACACGGAATCCCATGACAATCTGGAATCCGATTTCGCCGGGTTGGGCTTCCCCGCCCCCATCGCGGTGAGCGCCGCGCACGGACGCGGGATCGGCGAACTCGTCTCCCGCATCGAGGCCCTGCTGCCGACCACCGACCCGGACGCCCCGGTCGCCGAATCCCTGCCACCGCTCAAGCTTGCCGTGGTCGGTCGTCCCAATGTGGGCAAATCCTCCCTCATCAACTCCATTCTCTCGGACGAGCGCACCATCGTGAGCGCGTTGGCGGGCACCACCCGGGACGCGGTGGACATTCCCTACTCGCGCGGCGAGGATCGGTACATGCTCATCGATACGGCGGGCATCCGGCACCGGTCCAAACACGACAGCTCGGTCGAAGTGTTCAGTGTGATGCGCGCCGAACGCAGCATCCGCCGCGCGGACCTGTGCGCCCTCGTTTTGGACGCCCAGGAAGGCGTGACCGCCCAGGATAAAAAAATCGCGGGGCTTATCCAGGAGGCATCCAAACCGTGCCTGCTCCTCATGAACAAATGGGACCTGCTCAAGCCGCGCGACGGGGTCCGGGAAGCGCGCGATGAGAATCTCGAAGAGATTCGCTCCCGCCTGTTCTTTCTCGACTACGCACCGCTGCTCGCCGTGTCCGCCAAAACGGGGGAATCGGTGGGGCGCGTCTTCCGGGCCATCGAAGAAATTCGGCGCGGGGCCCGGACCCGCATTGGCACGGGAGTCTTGAATCGATTCCTTCACACGTGTCTCACGGAAAATCCCCCGCCGATGCGCAACAACAGGCGTCTGAAAATCTATTACGCCACACAGGCCGAACGCGCCGCCGACCACGCGGCCGGAGCCACCCGCTTCGTGTTGTTTGTCAACGACCCCACGCTGCTCGCACCATCGTATCCCAAATTTCTCGAAGGCCGTCTCCGCAGGGATCTCTCGCCGTTCCCCGGCATTCCGGTCCGGTTCGAGCTGCGCGGCAAGGAGGAATCCACCCCGGCCCGCCAGGTCAAAACACCACCGACTCCCCCTCGGTAAGAATCCGGATGCGATCCCGGATATTCAATTCCTCCGCATGGCGGAGCAGGCGCTGCGGCGGTTCGTCGGGTGGTTCATAACTGAGCCGGAAAGTGCCGTAGTGCATGGGAATGAGCGTCCCGGCCCGGAGATCGATGAATGCCCGGGCGGCCTCCTCGGGGTTCATGTGGACTTCCCGCCCGCTCGGCGGATCGTAGGCACCGATGGGCAGCAGCGCGAGATCGATGTCCGCCCGTCCGCCAATTTCTTTGAACCCGTCGAAATAAGCCGTGTCGCCGCAATGAAACACGGTGCGCCCGCCGATGCGGATCAGAAATCCCCCGAACCCGCGGTGGGAATCGTGAAGCATCCGCGCCCCCCAATGGTGACAGGGTGTGAGGGTGATCTCCGCCGCGCCGTGGCGACAGGATTGCCAGACATCGAGTTCATCGATCCGGTTGAAGCCAAGATCGTGGACGAGATTGCCAACGGCATTGGGCACCACGATGGGTTGCTCGGCGGCGATGGACCGCAGAGTTTTCCGGTCGAGATGATCAAAATGCGCGTGGGTCACCAGCACCAGATCAATGTTGGGCAGATCGCGGAGATGCAGTCCCGGATGCCGCTGGCGTTTGACCACCTTGAGCCAGTTCGCCCAGTTCGGATCGATGAGGATGTTCATCCCGCCGGCGCGCAGGAGAAAAGAGGCGTGCCCGATCCAAGTGAGACAGATCTGCCCATCTTCCAGGTTGGCAAACGCGGGGTTTTTCCGGTCACCCTTTCGTTTGGTGAAAATGCTGGGGATGAGCACTTCGGTCACAAAATTCCGCTTGTGCCACCCCTTGGCCGGCTTGAGCCCAACCCTGCGGACGGGCTGCGCGGCATCGGGACTGGTGGATTTGCGGGGCATGAGTGCATAATGACCCACTTGCGCAATGGATCAAATGCAAATGGTTGTGGATGGCCAGACGCAACCAAGTAGTTTGCATTCCCTCGGGTTCAATGTATTGCTCGACGTAGTGAATTCGCCCGGGAGTAACGGCGAATTTTGAGGCTCCCGGCTTACCCTGAATTAGGGGCAGTTCGTGGAAGTTCCGTTCCAAAGGCTGCCGGATATCGCCTGCTTGGTTCTGCTTTTCCGCGACATCCAAACGCATGTGCAGACCTTCCGCCACAAGCTCACGCAATTTTCGCCCGCGCAGTGCGGCTTCAGCCTTGGCTCTCGGCGCAACAGAGCTTCCGGTAAATCAATGGTCGTCTTCATGGGGTGAAAATACGGCAATATGGTTTCTTGTTCAAGCAAGCAACCTGTAAAAAATGGTAATAGCCAGCAATTCTCATTTTGATTCCAAGACCGATCATTGCGGAGGATCGTGGAGGGTCAGACTCCTGTCCTGACCTGGGTTGGAGCCACGGTCAGGCGAGGACGCTGACCCTCCAGGTGATGCCACCCCCACCATTCAAATCAAAATGAGAATTGCTGGGTAATAGCGGCCATGACCTCCCGGGATCCCCCAATGATCGCGGCACAAACTCAGGCCGGAGAGCCCGCGATTTTTGCAAGCAGAGTTGCCGCGCCGGCCAGGGCGCGGGACCGGTGACTGATCCGGTTTTTTTCCTCCTCGGGAAGTTCGGCGAAGGTCTGCGAAAAACCCTCCGGCACAAACAGGCAGTCGTATCCGAACCCGCCCTGTCCGCGCTCCTCGGAAAGAATAGCACCCCCGATCGTGCCTTCGAAGGTTTCCACGACCCGGCCATCCCGCGCCAGGACCATGGCGCAGCGGAACCTCGCCGCCCGCTGCGGCCCGCAGGCCCCGACCCGGTCCAGTTCTTGCAGGAGTTTGGCGCGATTGGCCGCGTCATCGGCATCCGCCCCGGCGAACCGCGCCGAGAACACGCCGGGCGCTCCGTGGAGGGCGTCCACTTCCAGTCCGGAATCGTCGGCCAACACCCATCCGGAGTGTGCGGCCGAAATTGAGAGGGCCTTGAGGGCGGCATTCCCGGCGAATGTGGCTGCGGTTTCCTCGATATCGGGCGCCATTGGGAAGGAATTCAAATCCGCGACGGACCAACCCGGGCCGAGAATCCTGCCAATCTCTCGCGTCTTATGCGCGTTTCGCGTAGCAAGGATCAGTCGGGACATCAGGGTTTCCTCCCGCGCAGATCCAGAATTCCCCGCGTGATCTGGGTGGCCAGCCGATCCCGATAGTCGGCGGAGCGTGCCAGGCGCTCATCCCTCGGGTTGGTGAGAAAGCCACATTCCACCAATGCCGCCGGATACCGCGCGTTGCGGAGCACGTGGAAACGGGCGGGCTTCACTCCCCGGTCGGGGCCGGCGACCCGGAGCAGGTTGGATTGGATCCGGTTGGCCAGATCGCGTCCGTAGGGATGATGGTAATACGTCTCGACGCCCTGTGGCCGCGAACTGCGGGCGCAGTTGAAGTGGATGCTCACGAAAATGGCGTTGGTCTGGCGATTCAAAAGGGACACTCGCCCGGGGAGTGGAATGAAACGGTCGTCGGAACGGGTCATGACCGTGTGAAATCCCGCCGTGCGCACTTTTTCCTCCACACGTTTTGCGACATCGAGTGCCACGGTTTTTTCCAGCAATGCCCGGCGGCTGTGCGCCCCGGAATCCTGGCCGCCGTGTCCGGCGTCGATGACCACCGTCTTGAAAGAATGGCGGGTGTCCTTCACGGCGCCCGCGCATCCGGAAAGCAGCAGCGCGGCGGGCAACAGAAGCCACGCCGGACACAGGGATCTGTGTGGCGGGCGTTGGGTTCTGTTGGCGCAAACTTGCACGCGAAGACAAAACAAGCCGCCCTGTAGCATGTCAAACGATTCCCGTTCGGAAATCCGGATTAAGGATCTGTAAATAAATAATCAAAGGTACCAGTTCTTTCATCAAAGTGTCTTTAAAAAATCTCCCGGTCGCGCACATCTCGATAGATCTCCTCCAGCC
>DYRR01000106.1 GCA_020718605.1 Chthoniobacter flavus
GCAGAGCCATCGCACTTTTCCCTCATCCACTTCACGTCCCTGAACCTTGATTGGCAATTGAACTGCGGCATGTCCCGGCACCCGAGCGCGGGGAAGTAACGGGGCGGCTCTTCGCGCCATCCACCCCGAAACTTGCTTCGGCTCTTGCTTTTGGAGGGTCACCACCCTGCTGCACGCTCCCACCCCAATCAACACGAACGGCAGGTCCCTGCGCTCCCGCACAGGGCCACGAGGCAGGCTGTAGTTCGCATTGACATTGGAAGTTCGAAGTTGGGCGTTCGGCGTTGGAAGTTCGGCGTTGTAGCCCGCTCCGGGAGGATGGGGATCGTAATGCTTTGTGCGCCCCGGCTACTGCTTGAAAATGACGCACACAGGGCTGCCGACCTGGGTGCTCTGGTCTGTCGGAGAGAGTTTCCCGGTGGTCTGGTCAATGCCAAGAACCGTGATCCGGTGATCGTCCTGGCCCGCGACGACGAGCCATTTGCCGCCCGGGTCCATGCCCACTCCCCGCGGCACCCGCACCTGCGCGGGAGCAACCTCCAGCAAATCCAGCCTCCCGTCGGGGCGGATCGAATACACCGCGATCGAGTCGTGCCCACGGTTCGAGACATAAAGCCATTTGCCGCCGGGATGACACAGGATTTCCGCCGTGGACGAGCCATGCACCGGAGTTTCCGGCGGCAGAGTGGACACGGTTTCCAAGGGCGTGAGAACACCCTTCTCCGGATCCCGGGCAAATGCGGTGACACTCATTCCCATCTCATTGGCAACATACACAAACCCGCCGCCCGGATGAAACGCCAAATGCCTGGGTCCTCCTCCCGGCGGCACTTTTCCTGAGGGCGGTTCGGCGGGAGAAAGGGATCCCTGGGCGGCATCGAAACGATAGACCCACACATTGTCACTGCCGAGATCGCATCCATAGACAAACCGGGCCGCCGGGTCTGTGTAGATGGCGTGCCCGTAGGATTGCCTCTGCCGTTTCGGATCGGGGCCGGAACCCGTGAGCGGCACAAGCGCGGTGCGTTCGCGCAATGATCCATCGGGCAATGTCTGAAAAACCGCGAAACTGGCTCCGCTGTAATTGGCGGACAACACATTCCGTCCGCCGGCATCCACCCAGACATGGCAGGCTCCCGCACCGGAGGGCAATTGGTTGAGCGGGCTCAACGTGCCGTCGGCCACCACCGCATACGCCGTCACCACCCCGCCATCGGATTCCGCCACGGCGTAGAGATTTTTTCCATTGGGCGAAAGGGCCAGAAAACTGGGATTCACCGCCTCGGCGGCAAGCTGGAGTTGTCCGAGCCGGCCGGTGTCGGCGTCCAGTGTTCCGACGTAGATGCCTTTGCTCATGCCGTCATGCGTGTAGGTGCCCAGATAAAATGTCACTTCGGTGGCAAGGGTGGATGAGGTGACTGCGGCGAGCAGTCCGGCGGCGGAGAACAGGGTCATGGGTGAATGGCACTAAGTTAAGGGGGATTTTGGAGGTCGTGTATATGTCGCCCCTTCAGGGCTTTGTTTTATAACTACTTCATTCCCAGGGCGTTGCCCTGGGCTGACATGTTTTGCCCCTTTGGGGCATCGCTGCTTAAGTTAGTGCCATTCGGGTCATGGGTTAAAACTTGAGTGGAGCCGGAGCATCGAGATGGAGCACGGGAGTGTCCAGGGGCTGATCGAAAGGACGCACCGGCTCGGCCCGGCGCACCTCGGTGGTGGGCTGCTGTCTCAAATCCCGAATCGTGTCCGCCGTGGCCTGCGCGGAGACGACCGCGCGGTAGGGATCCTCTCCGAGCACAGAAGGCGAGCCGATGATGATTGGTTTGAGCGAACCCGGGGAAAAAGCCACCTCTGCACGGGGCCATTGTCCGGGTTCGTCGGTTGACGCTCCGGCGGCGATCACTTTGGGAGGCTGCCCGTTGCCATGCACATAACACTCACCCACGCCCAGTTGCCGGGTGTTGGCCCATTCAAAATACGACATGGCGGATGAATCGGTGGTGGCGGCGGCACAGGCGGGGCAGGATCGCGAGCCCGATTTGCGGCAAATCTCGATGCGCTCAAGCCCGGCGGGCCTGGGAATATCGCCTGCGGGAAACGCCTCCACTGCCGAGTTCATGACATCCACCCAGAGGGGCAGGGCCGTCTCACGACTGAATGCGCCGCGATAGATCGTGCGCGGCTTGTCAAAGCCCATCCACACGCCGCAGGTGATTTCGCTGCTGTATCCGAGAAACCAAGTATCGGTGAAGTTGTACGCCGTGCCGGTCTTTCCGCCGGCTATAAAGCGCTTGAGCCCATAGTCCGGCCCCGCAGCATCCCCGGTGCCGGTCTCCAGAACCTGGGCCAGACATGAATGCACCTGCCAGGCCGTGTCGGGGCGCATCACAGATTGTTGCGCCGGCCTGGCCTGATACACCCGCTGACCGTCCTTGGATTCGATGCGGTTGATGAGAAAAGAGTTCGCCGGGCGCATCCCGGCCCCGGGAAACACGGTGTAGGCCAGGGCAAGATCGGCCAGGGTGACCTCGCTGCTGCCCAGAAAGGTGGACGGAAACGCCCGCAATTCCGTGCCAATACCCGCCCGGCGCGCGAAGTCGGCGACCGTCTCCAGTCCGGTCTGGAACCCGAGACGCACCGTGGCCGCGTTTTTGGATTTCACCAGGGCTTCCCGGGCGGGAATGACGCCCTCGAACCGGTTGTCGGCGGACTCCGCACCCCACTCGCCGAGGATCCCCGTCGTGCCGCCGATCATCACCTGCCGGTTGTCCATGGGCGAATCGTCCACGGGGGTTCCGGGGAAATACCCCTTGTCAAAAGCCGCCGCATACACCAGCGGAATGAACGCCGTGCCGGGCGGACGCTTGGAGTAGAGTGCCCGGTTGTATTCGCTGTGGTGGAAATTCCGGCCGCCCACCAAAGCGCGGATCGCGCCGGTCCGGTTGTCCATCACGATCGCCGCCCCTTGCAGATAATCGGGAAGCGCCGGATCCGTTTCCGGAGTCCGTTTGCTGCGGCGGAGCATGTTTTCATAATCCTCGCGTTTCGGATGGCCGTAGTCTTCGCGGCGTTCGATGGCCGAAATCCGGGTTTCGAGCGCCAGTTCGGCGGATCGCTGGACGGTGGAGTCAATGGTGGTATGGACCCGATACCCTCCCGCCGAGGCGTCCTCGAACCCGATCTCCGCGATCACCTGTTGGCGGATGGCGTCCAGCGCATAGGACTCGGCATGGACAGAGCGCCGGTTTTTTACGTCGGGATCCTCGGCAAGCGCGGACGCCATCGCGGCGGCATCGATCATTTTCAAATCGTGCATTTTGTGCAGCACCACATTGCGGGTTTCGACGAAGGCCCTGCGGTTGCTCCACGGGGAGAGGTTGTTGGGGCTCTTGAGCAGACCGGCGAGCGCGGCGCACTCGGGAAGCGTGAGATCCCGGGCGGACTTGCCGAAATAACCCCGGGCGGCGGCCTCGGCCCCGTAGAATCCCGCGCCGTAATAGACGCGGTTGAGATACAGCTCGAGAATGTCATTCTTGGAGAGATGTTCCTCGATCCGCATGCTCAGAAACACTTCGACAAGCTTGCGTTCGTAGGAACGTTCGCGCAGGGAAAAGGTGTTCCGCGCCAACTGCATGGTGAGCGTGCTGCCCCCCTGCGTGATCCGGCTGGCCTGCCAGTTTTTGAAAAACGCACGGGCCATCCCGACGTAATCCACGCCATGATGATGATAAAACCGATTGTCCTCGGCGGCGATCACGGCCTGGACCAGGGTGAAGGGAAGATCCCGCAGTGGAATCGTGTCGCGGTTCTGAATGAATATCCGCCCCAACAACTCCTCTTTGCGGTCATATATAAGCGTCGCGGACTCCATCTCGCGCAATTGTCCGAGATCGAACTCCGCCGCCCGGAGTTTGTAGGGCTGCAGTTTTCCCCATCCGATCACCGCCGCCGCGATGCCAACCACCAGCAAAAGCAGCACCGACACCCACAGAAATTTCCTGCGGGGCCGGGGACGTCTGGTCCTGGGTTGGATGGGGCGGGACATGCGTTGTTCCTTCTTTCACAGTCGCGTGCCGGACGCAACCCTTCTTCACCCCTCCTCCGCATTTGAAAATAACTGCGATTTTCGTTTGCAAACCCCCGCAGCTTCCCCTACAAATTCACACCCTTTTCCAAATCTCCCGCCGGGAAGCATCCACTATGAACATCATCGACAAAATCGAAAACGAACAAATCAAAACCGACCGCACCCCCTTCCGCGTGGGGGATTCCGTGAAAGTCCACACCAAAGTGGTGGAGGGCGACAAGGAGCGCATCCAGATTTTCGCCGGGATCGTGATCGGACGCAAAGGGGTCGGCATCAATTCCAACTTCACCGTGCGCCGCATCTCCTATGGCGAGGGCGTGGAGCGTGTGTTTCCGGTCAACTCGCCCCGGATCGCCAAGATCGAAGTGGACCGCCCCGGATCCGTCCGCCGCGCCAAGCTCACCTACCTGCGCGGACGCAAAGGCAAGCAGGCCATGGCGGTGAAGGAACTGCAGCAGACGTCTTCGGCCTCCTGAGTTCGCTCCACTCGCAGTCGGGTGCGTCTTCCAATGGAGGTGCCCTAGCAATTCTTTCCCTTGGGTTTGATACCCCGAAGCTTGCCACGGCTTGATGCATTTCTGGAAGGTCAGCGTCCTCGCCTGACCGGGGGAGAGGAACGGTCAGGACAGGAGTCTGACCCTCCAACAAATCCGCGTCGCCACCATCAACTTTCAACTTTCAACAATCGCCTTTCTCAACCCGATCAGGCGGCCTGACTCTCCCACACCATTCCCGTGCCGTGTTCCTTTGACGCTGAGACCGCCCTGCGGGCCGGGGGATTCACCCGCATCGCCGGGGTTGATGAAGCCGGGCGCGGCTGTTTGGCGGGTCCTGTGGTCGCCGGTGCTGTGATTCTGCCGCACGGCATGGTATTGCACGGCCTGGACGATTCCAAAAAAATGTCGCGCATTGCCAGGGAACGCCTCTACCGGGAGCTGACGGAACACCCGGACGTTTGCTGGGCCGTCGCATCGGTCGGACCCGGAGAGATCGATCGCGTCAACATCCTGCAGGCCAGTCACCAAGCCATGCGCCTTGCCGTGGAGGCACTCTCCCCAGTGCCGGACTTCGCCCTCATCGACGGCCTGCCCGTGCGCCCGTTTCCCGTGGCCAATGAGGCGTTGGTGGGCGGGGACGGGCGCAGCTTCAGCATCGCTGCGGCAAGTGTGCTGGCGAAGGTCACCCGCGACCGGCTTCTGCTCGAACTCGATGCCCGCCATCCCGCCTACGGATTCGCCCGCCACAAAGGCTATGCGACCGCACAACATCTTGCTATGCTCCGCACCCATGGGCCTTGTGAGATCCATCGCCGAACGTTTGAACCCGTGGCGCAATGCCACTTCGGATTCTGATCCCCGCCACCGCCTGGGCCGGCGGGGCGAACTCCTCGCCGCCCGATACCTCCGCGGTCAGCATTACCGCATCCTGCGCCGCAACTTCCGGGCACCCGGCGGCGGAGAAGTCGATCTGGTGTGCCGCGACAAACCCGACCGGGTGCTTTCCTTTGTGGAGGTGAAAACCCGTTCCTCGCTGGAATGGGGCCGCCCCTCCGCCGCAGTCGATGCCGCAAAACAACGGCTTATCATCCGGGGCGCCATGCATTGGCTGCGCCTCCTGGACGATCCCGGAGTGGCGTTCCGGTTCGATGTGGTGGAAGTGTTGGACGACGGCGGCACCCCGGTGTTCAATCTCATCAAGGGCGCTTTCCAACTCCCCAACAACTCCATGTTCTAGCAGCCTGTCGGACTGCGGGCGGATCCTCTTTTTTCTCCAAGTCGGCCACGCTGCGATGATGGTGCTCACGCTTGATGGCCGCGAGCACCACCGGGGCAGCCCCGCCATCTTCCCTCGAGCGTTCGACCTCTTGGATCGCCGCCCCGCTCACGAACCCGCTATCGATGAGCACTGTCCCAACACTTTGGATCACCGGGTCGATGGCCCTCACATTTTCCACCAGTTCCTGCTTGTCGTTGGCGGCCTGGCTCCCTCGCTTTGTCACGATCGGGCGGCCATGCTCCCGATTACTTTTTTCCTCGGACTTTTTCAAACCGTCAGGCTTGGAAAAGTCCGACAGGCTGCTAGATATGGATACAATGAATTGGGAGCCTGGGACAAGCCCGCACTTTCCGGAGCGGGCCACGGGGACGGGGGCACCGCACAAAGCACAAAGCCGCCCGGCTTTGGGGGCCGGACGGCTTTGTGAATGATTGCGGTGGAAAGTCCGCCGACGGATCAGCTCTTGCGGCCTTCGCCGGGGCGGTATTCCTCGATGGCGGCCTGGAACGCCTGTTCCAGTCCGACCATGTCTTCGCCCGGCTTGAGGCTGTCGAATGCCTCGGCCTCGCGCTTGATCTCCTCTTCGGAGTAGTTGGCGGCCTTGATCGAGAGTCCGATGCGGCGCTCGAGGGCATCCACCTTGATGACCCGGGCTTCGACTTCCTGGCCGACCTTGATGACATCCTTGACCTTGGCCACATGATCCTCGCTGAGCTGGGAGATGTGGACCAGGCCGTCGATGTCGTCCTGGAGCTGGATGAATGCGCCGAAGCTGGCGAGCTTGGTGACGGTGCCCTTGACGAGATCGCCGATCTTGTAGCGGCCGTTGATTTCCTTCCAGGGATCGGTATCGAGCTGTTTGACGCCGAGGCTGATGCGCTGGTTGGCCTTGTCGATGTCGATCACCACGGCTTCGAGTTCATCGCCCTTTTTGAGCATCTCGCTCGGGTGATTGATCTTGCGGGTCCAGCTCAGGTCGGAGACGTGAACCATGCCGTCGATGCCTTCCTCGAGTTCGACGAAAGCGCCGTAGGCGGTCATGTTGCGGATCTTGCCCTTCACCTGCATGCCGGGCTGGAAACGCTGTTCGATCTCGTCCCAAGGATTGGCTTCGAGCTGGCGGACACCCAGGGAGATTTTCTGTTCGTCCTTGTTGACGCCGAGCACCACCGCCTTGACCTCCTGGCCGAGGGCCAGAACGTCCGACGGGCGGGCGATGCGCTTGGTCCAGGAGAGTTCCGAAACGTGGATGAGGCCTTCGACCCCGTCCTCGAGTTCCACAAACGCGCCGTAGGGGACGAGATTGGTGATCTTGCCCGCGACCTCGCGTCCGGTGGGGTAGCGTTCCTCGATTTTGTCCCAGGGATTGTGCTGGGTCTGCTTGAGTCCGAGCGACACGCGCTCTTTCTCGCGGTTGATGTCGAGTACGATGACTTCGAGTTCGTCGCCGACCTTGAGCATTTCGCTCGGGTGGGTGAGGCGGCTCCAGCTCATGTCGGTGATGTGGAGCAGTCCGTCCATGCCATCGAGGTCGATGAATGCGCCGAAATCGGTGAGATTTTTCACGGCACCGCGCACCCGGTCGCCGATCTTGGTGTTGTCCAGGAAGCTGGCGCGTTTGTCGGCGCGTTCCTGCTCGATGAGCTCGCGGCGGCTCAACACGACGTTTTTGCGGTCGTTGTTGATCTTCACGATGCGGAACTCGTAGGTGTTGCCCACGTACTGGGAAAGATCCTTGGGCGGGGAGATGTCCACCTGCGAGCCGGGCAGAAACGCCTCGACCCCGATGTTCACGGTGAGTCCGCCCTTTACGACGGCTTTCACCTTGCCCTTGATGAGGGCGTCGCCCTCGAAGACCTTCACGATTTTGTCCCAGTTCTGCTTGTGGGCCGCTTTTTCCTTGGAGACGACCACCATGCCCTCGTCGTTTTCGAGGCGCTCCAGCAGGAGTTCCACCTCGTCGCCGACCTGGATCTGGTCCGGTTCATCAAATTCGGACAGAGGAACGATGCCCTCCGATTTGTATCCGATGTCGATGAGGACTTCTCGGAGACGAATTTCGAGGATGTGTCCTTTGACAATGCTGCCCTCACGATAGTCGCGAAACGTTTTCGCGATCAATTCCTTCATTTCGATCATATTAATATGTAGTTACACGCCACGGGTTGCCACGATTTCAATCCACCCGGACCAGCCACTCGGACCGGTCTGTTGCGGGGGAAAAAGAGTGGCAAAGGTAGCGGGTTGCAGCCGTCCGGCAAGAAATAAATGAAAAAAATCGCCCCCCACGCCCGTCCCCTACCCCAGCCGGGCGCGGACTTCCCGGCAATAGGCCGCGATGTCGGGGGCCTGCAGGACACCGGAGACGATCACCACCCGCTCGGCTCCCGCAGCGAGCACCGTGTCCAGATTCTCCCGTTTGATTCCCCCGATGCAGAAGACTGGCACGGAAATTTGTGGGCGGACGGTGCGAATGTCGTCCGTCCCGATGGCCGGATAATCCGGCTTGGTTGGGGTCGCAAACAATGGACCGAACCCAATGTAATCGGGTGTCTCTCCCATGGATGCAAGAGCCTGCGCCACGCTGTGGGTGGATTTGCCCGCCAAAACCGGACGCCCCGCGATGCGTCGCGCCTCGGCCACCGGAAGATCATCCTGCCCCACATGCACCCCCTCGGCGGGAATCTCCGCGAGCAGGTGTGGATGATCGTTGAGGATGAGCGGCACACCGGCGTCCGCAGTCAACGGGTGAACCCTGTGCGCAAAGCCCGCAATCCCCGATGGCGGGTGGTTCTTGGCCCGAATCTGGATCAACTGGATGCCGCCCGAGAGCATGGCGGACACAACCTCCTCCAGGGTTCCGGCGTCCGTGTAGTCCAAGTCCAGGATGCCATAAAACCGGGCGGCGGAAAGTGCCGCGAGACTCGTTTCGATGGGAAGCGGGTTGTCCATGGCGTCACATAAAGACGCCCCAGTTCGAGGCGATGGCCCGCATCCGCGATTCATCGAAAGGATTGCCCAGAGCCACATTCTCCAAAAACTCGCGCTCGGCCCACGTCAGATAACGTTCCCGCTCAAGAATTTCGGCGGCGACCCGCATGCAATCCTCAAACACCGGATCAAGGGTTCCCCGGGACGCGATGGCCGACTCGGGCAAATCAAAGAACATTTCCATGGGCTCATCCATGCCGCGCAGAATATCGCCCCGAAAATCCCAACTCAAGCCAATCCT
>DYRR01000238.1 GCA_020718605.1 Chthoniobacter flavus
AATTTACCCGGCGGTGCTGCGAAGCGTCTCCAATCGTATTCGGGCGGAAAAGCGGCGATACACAGGATGGACCAGACCGAACCTCTCCGCAAGCGCCTGCTGGAAATTCGCAAGGCCGCCGAAAGTTCAGCCAATCCGACCCGGCTTGACCAGATTCTGACCAACCTGTGCGTCAATGCGCGGGATGCCACAGCCGATGGGGGCAAAGTCGCCAGTCAGACTCAAAACACTGTTTTGGAAGAGGAATACTGCGCCAGTCATGCGTGCGTGGTCAAAAGGTCGTTGAATATCAGCGGCCGTTCCAGAAATGCCAGCAATTTTTGGACTGATCTTATTGATTTTCCTGTTATTGTTCCAATTGTAGAAACAGTTTCTACAACCGCCTCTTCGAGCCGTTCACGATCCCTTTCGAAGAGGATGGTTTTCTCCTCTTCCTGCCGTCAAATCGGGCAAACGGGTTGTGGGGATAAACGGGGACGCCGTGCGGGCCGCATCCGTTACGCCGGAGGCTCTTCGCGAAAAACCGGCAGAAAAACCCGGAAATCGCTTCCCCGGTCCGGTTCGCTTGCCACCGTCGCAACCCCGCTGTGCGCCTTGACAATGCCGCATACCGTGGCGAGCCCCATCCCCCGTCCCGCGAATTTACTGGAGAAAAATGGATCGAAGATCTTCTCGATATCCTCCGGAGCGATCCCCCCGCCCGTGTCCGTCACCCCGATGCAGACATAGTCGGTTTCCCGCGGCTGCCAACCGGCGGGGAAACGGGGGGCGGGGGGAATGTCCGCAGCATTCAGGCGGATGACGCCTTGCGCCTCCCCGATGGCCTCCCGGCCGTTGGCGATCAGGTTGAGAAGGACGTGCTACAGCTCGGCCGGATTTGCCGTTATCGCGGGCAAGACGGAAGGGATCTCCGTCTCCAGCGTCACGTTGTCGGGCAGGGATGCCCGGAAAGCGGGGACGGCGGCGCGAAAAAATGCGGAAAGGTCGAGCCGTCCCCGTTTTTCGAACGAATGACCGAGATAAATCAGCATCTGTCCGGTCACCCCGGCCGCTTTGCCGGCCGCCTGCAGGGCCGAATTCACTTTGACGGAGGGGCTGATGTAGGTCAGCCGCATGTCCATCCCCAGCGTCCAGATGACGTCCGACGCGTTATCGGCAAGCAGGCGGTAGAGGGACTCGCTCCGCCGCAGTTGCTCCTCCGCCTGTTTGCGCCCGGCGACCTCCTCGCCCCCCCCAGCGCGCCGGGATGCCCTTTTCTCGCTTTCCATGTTTTTTCCTTCTGATGCGGGTGAATCGCCGGGAATGGCTGCATGCTTTTTCATGGCGCTTCTCGATCCTGGCCGGGATGCGGGCCGGAACAACGTGCCCGGCGACAGACGGCTATAGCGACTCCGCAAGGCGATGTCAATGGGGAGATCATCAAATAATAAAAAACGCTTGTCTTTTTTTAGCAGTGGGTTCCTAATTGGGGCACATCAGAAATCATTCCGTCATTTACGCGATTTTGCGTTGGTTCATACAGGTAAACTCCTTGATCGGCGTACGCCTTGCGCCATTCGAACACGTCCAGATGGATGTAATCGGCATATTTTTCAATGTATTTAGCTCTCTGGCGCTCCCGCCTCCGACGGGTTGAGGCAATTCTCGATGGTCTCGCGGAGGCTTGCGAAGGAGTCGAAGGCGGCCCGGCGCTCTTCGGCGGTGAGGGCGGCTGGGTCAAAATGATATATGGCTCTTGATGATGAATTAAGGGAGCGGCCAGTCTGTTTGGAGTAAGCCCCATCAACAGCCCTATTGACAGAATGACCGACTTTGAGCTATCTCCGGCGCGGAATCACGATATCGG
>DYRR01000239.1 GCA_020718605.1 Chthoniobacter flavus
GGTGGCTCCGCCCTTTCATGTGAAAGGGCGGAGCCACCCCGGGTCCGCAAACCCACATTCCCATAAAGCCTCAAAACACGCATGAAATCGGTTTGCTATTCTCGAAAGTATCGTTTAATGATACTTAGCCGTGCCAATAAAGCGTCCATTCTCCTTTCCAGTCGGCTGTCCCTTGCTTTCCCATGGCCAGCTCAAGGATGCCTTGGCGGCGTATGGCAATCCGAGAATGAAGATCTCCCGGATGTTGGCCGCTGGCGAACTGACTCCCCTGCGGCGCGGTTTGTACCTGCGGGACCGCGCAGCCAATCCACTCGCTCTGGCGGCGCCAATCTATGGGCCATCCTACGTGAGTTTTGAAACCGCCCTGGCATGGCACGGGCTGATTCCGGAGCGCGTTGAGGAAATCCTAAGCGCCACCCTGAAGCGCCCGGCCGCCTGCGAGACGCCCGTGGGCCGCTACCGCTACCGGCATGTCCCCGCCCGCGTTTTTTCCATCGGCGTTGAACGGGTGGAGGATGCCTCGCTGCCCTGGCTGCTGGCCTCTCCGGCAAAGGCCCTCTGCGATACCATCGCGCTGGACCCCACCATCCGCTCGCAGCGGGATGTCCACACCTGGCTGGCGGTGATGCGCATCGGGGAACTGCCCGCGCTCGATCGTGATCAACTTGCCGCCTGTGCCGAGCGCTACGCACGCCCGTCCGTGCGCCAACTCTGCCGGCATCTCTTGAAAACCCCGTCCGTCTCATGATTCATCCCGCCCTCACCAGTTTGGTCGCGCGCTACCAGCCGCAATCCTCCCGCGATTACGAAAACGCTGTGCGCGAGATTGTTCAGGAGATTGCGCTGCTCGGCCTCGGACGGACCGCGTTTTATAAGCACGCGGCGTTTTACGGCGGCAGCGCGTTGCGCATCTTCCACGGCCTGCAAAGGTTCTCGGAATACTTGGATTTCTCGCTGCTCCGGCCCGAGCCCGGGTTTTCGCTCAAAACGTATCTCCGCGTCGTGGGAGAAGAGCTTGCCGCCTGGGGCTTTGAATTCCGCCCGGAAGTCATCGAGAAAACCCAGCCCTCTCAGATTGAATCCGCTTTTTTGAAAGGCGGCACGGCCATTAATCTGCTTCGCATCGGAGCGCCGCCGGAAATCGCCGGCCTGCTTCCCAAGGGACAACTCATCCGCATCAAGCTGGAGATCGACACCGATCCGCCATCCGGGGCGTTGACCGAAACGCTGACCCGGCTTGTGCCCACGCCCCATCAGGTTCGTGTTTACGGTCTCCCCAGTCTTTTCGCTGGCAAGCTCCATGCCGTATTGTGCCGGAACTGGAAAAGCCGCGTGAAGGGCCGGGATTTCTACGACCTCGTCTGGTATGTGGGCCGCCAAATTCCGGTCAACCTCGCGCATCTGGAGGCACGGATGCGCCAGTCCGGAGACTGGCCTTGGGAAACGCCTCTCACCGCCACATCGCTCCGGGACCGGCTCTCTGAACGATTCGCCAACATCCAGTTTGATCAAGCCAGGCAGGACATTGAACCGTTTCTCAAAGACCCCCGTGAAATCCACCTTTGGTCGCACGATTTCTTCCGCGGTCTGATTCCCCTGATCCAGACCGGGCGCACCTGAAACCTCACCACCCGAAGCCCGCCCATCCACGTCAAGCCCCCCCGCCTGTCCCGAACGAACGGCTGAAACAAATCCCCTCTGTTTTTCCACAGAAACAAACAAACGATTTTCAAACCGCTGATTACGCGGATGAACGCGGATGGGAACCGCCTTCTATCCCGAAGGGATTCCCGCCATTAGCCCCGGATGGACCCGCCACGCTGTTTGTG
>DYRR01000107.1 GCA_020718605.1 Chthoniobacter flavus
CCAGCAGCGCTTCCGGACGCGGCGGGCAGCCAGCCACATACACGTTCACCGGCAGTATCCGGTCCACCCCCTGAAGCACCGAGTAGCTCCGGTACATCCCGCCTGTCGAGGCGCACGCGCCCATGGCGATCACCCACTTGGGCTCGGCCATCTGATCGTATATCCGCCGAACCGCCAGCGCCATTTTGTAGGTCACCGTGCCCGCGACGATCATCACGTCGGATTGACGCGGGGAGAAGCGCATCACCTCGGCGCCGAAGCGCGAGATGTCGTAGCGGCTTGCGCCGGTGGCCATCAACTCGATGGCGCAGCAGGCCAGCCCCATCGGCATGGGCCAGAGCGAGTTCTTCCGGAACCAATTCAAAGCCGCGTCCACCCGGGTGACAATCACGTCACCCTCGACCTTGGAATTGTATCCGTATTCTGTGGTTGTTCTCTCCATACTCAGGAACGCCAAACCGAACCCGCTTGGCGGCAGAACCTAAACGCCGGAACAGGCATGGGCAAGTTGATTATTGGAGGAGGCTTACCCGCCCACCTCCGCCGGGCCTTTGCCGCCGTTGACGAGGAAGAGCACGGCCATGCGCACCGCCAGGCCGTTGGTGACCTGCTGCAGGATCACGGAACGGTCAGAGTCGGCGATGTTGCTGTCTATTTCCACACCGCGATTGATCGGGCCGGGGTGCATGATCAGGGCGTCGGGCTTGGTGCGCGCCAACCGCGCCTTGCTCAGCCCGAAAAAGCTGGTGTACTCGCCAAGACTCGGAAACATGGCCTTGCGCTGCCGCTCGTGCTGGATGCGCAGCAGGTTGATGATGTCCGCGTCCCGAATGGCCTCCTCGACATCACAAGTGACCTTCGCCCCCATTTGCTCGAACTCCCTGGGCACAAGCGTGGGCGGGCCGCACAAGGTGACCTGCGCGCCCAGCTTCGTGAGCGCCCAAACATCCGACCGCGCCACCCGGCTGTACAAAATATCGCCCAGGATGGTGACCTTGAGCCCGGCAATCCGCCCCTTGCGCTCGCGAATGGTGAAGGCGTCGAGCAATGCCTGGGTGGGATGCTCGTGGGCGCCATCCCCGGCGTTGATCACGCTGGCCTGCAGCACACGCGAGAGAAAAGCCGGCGCGCCGGACGCGCTGTGGCGAATGACGATGAAATCCACATTCAGCGCCTCGAGGTTGCGGGCGGTGTCCTTGAGTGTCTCGCCCTTCTTAAGCGACGAGGCCTCGGTGTTGAAGTTGATGATGTCCGCCGAGAGCCGCTGCTCGGAAAGCTCGAAACTGGTGCGGGTGCGGGTGGACGGCTCGACAAACAGGTTCACCACCGTCTTGCCGCGCAGGGCCGGCACTTTCTTGATGGCGCGCTCGCCCACGGCCTTGAATGCCTTGGCGGTGTCCAGCACGGTGATGATTTCCTCGGGCGAAAGCGATTCAATGTCCAATAGGTGTTTGCGTGTCCAGGTCATGTCAGGCTCCTTTCCGAAGAACGACCGAAACGGGCGCGCCCGAATCGGAAAAACTCACTTTAACAGACTCCGACCGGGCGGTTGGAACGTTCTTGCCCACGAAATCGGCCTTGATCGGCAGCTCCCGGTGCCCGCGATCAATCAGCACCGCCAGTTGAATCTGCTGCGGACGCCCGAAATCATTCAGGGCGTCCATGGCCGCCCGGATGGTTCGCCCGCTGAACAGGACGTCATCCACGAGCACCACCGTCTTGCCGGTGACATCGAACGGGATGTGCGTGGGCTGGACGTTGGGCGCAATCCTATGGCTCAGGTCGTCCCGGTGCATCGAGACATCCAGGCTGCCGGTCTGGACGGGCGCCTTCCAAATGGCCGAGAGAGTCTCGGCGAGGCCGTTGGCCAGCGGCAGGCCGCCGCGCTGGATGCCCACCAGCACCACGTTGGCGCCGGATTCATTGCGTTCCGCGATTTCGTGCGCCACACGGGTCAGCGCCCGCTGGATGGCTCCCTCATTTAAAACAGTGATGGTTTCGCCCATAAAAAAACGGGCGAACCGGGGATAATTCCCCGATCCGCCCGCATTCAAATTCATTCTTGTTCATGGCCCTTGCCTGCCTCACCGGGTCGGCTTAAAGGAACAACATGTTGACCAACAATATATTACCGCGAGGCCGCCATCTGCTGCTGACGCCCCCTGCGCCATTTGGTCCGGTGCTTCATGATCCAGTCCGTCAACGCTTGCTCAAAACCAATGTCCGTGCCGAGCTTTTCCGACTCGATCCACTTGTGCCTCAGTATTTCCTCACGCTCGGCCTGAAACTCCCGGTACAAGGATGAGTTCCTCAGCAACTCGCTGGCGGACAATGACTCTTTGGATTCCTCACACATACAACCTCAACGACTGTAATAAACGTAAATGAACTTCTCATCGGTGACAAATCAAAAAGTCATCCGGATTTTTCGGGAGTTTGCCCGGGTGAAATACGCAGGCGGGCGGCTCTGCTCCCGCCCCAGAGCCCCCCTATTTCGATCCGCTCAGCCGCGCCAAAAACTCCTGCGCCAGCAGCTCGTACGCCGCCGAACCAGGGCTGTACTTGTCATAATGGATAATCGGCTTCCCAAAACTCGGCGCCTCGGCCAGCCGCGTGCTGCGCGGGATCATCGTCTCGAACACCTTCTCGCCGAAATGCTCGCGCACCTCCCCCGCCACCTGCTGGGAGAGTTTCGTGCGACCATCGTACATGGTCATCACCACCCCCACAAGTTCCAAGCGCGGGTTGACGCCGTTCTCGTGCAACTGGGCCATCACTCGATTCAGCATCGAGATGCCCTCGAGCGCGTAATACTCGCATTGCAGCGGAACAAGAACCCCGTCGCTCGCGGCGAAGGCGTTCAGCGTCAGCACACCCAGCGAGGGCGGGCAATCCACAAAAACAACATCGTAAGCGCCCGTCTCGACCACTGGCCTCAACGCCACCGCAAGCCGATGAAGATGATTCTCCGCCCGCGCCAGCTCAAAATCCGCCCCGCACAAATCCACCTCGCTCGGCACCACATCGAGGTTCTTGTAGGCGGATTTCTTGATCTTGTCCTTCAACGAGCCCTCTCCCAGCAACACACGGTAGGCGCTGGCGCCCTCCGTCTTTTCAAGGCCAAGCCCGCTCGTCGCGTTCGCCTGCGGGTCCAGATCAAACACTAGAACCCGCTGGCCCGCTTCCGCCACGCAGGCGGCCAGGTTCACAGCGGTCGTGGTCTTGCCCACACCCCCTTTTTGGTTCGCAACAGCAATTACTTTCGTCGGCACATGCATCTTGTATCCAAACACACGCCCCGTATCAAGCAGGGCCAATGGGGGAGACCCGGGAAACGAAGGGCTTTTCCCACCGCTCGACACCAAATTCGCCAGCCCACCCGCTCGCCGGTTTGCGATTGATTGACATGACGGCGGCATAAGCCATCTTTGAGCCATGTCACAGCAGAACCTTTTGAACCATGCGCGGGCGCCGCAGTTTCTTCTGGCGCTCGCGCTCGCGGCCGCGCCCACCGGGTGTCAGCACCCGCGGCAGGCCGCAATTTGCGAATGCAAGCCGGAGACCCCCGCTCGCGCGACAAAGGCGGGCGCCGCAATCGGGCAGCCGCCCCCGAGGCGCGTCACCTACACCCCCCAGGTTTATCCCGTGGACGAGCGCGGCTTTTCGCCGGTGGACAAAGCGCTGGCCAAGGCGTTCGCGCGCGAGGAGCTGATCGCGGAGGATGCCGATGAATCGCTCAATCCCTACGTGCTCAAGGTGGTGTCGGCCTATCCGCTCGATGGCTCGCACCCGTATCACTGCGGCTGGAACCCGCGCGAGTATGACATCTACAATGGCGTGACGCAGAACCTTTGGTTCAAGGGTCTCGTGGTGGCCAAGGCGTACCCGGACGGCTCGCGATGCAGCTACTGCTGCGGATTTACCTTCGAGGTCTTCTTCCGCGCCATGCAGCTCCGCAACATCCAGAAGGGCCTGGACCCCGATGACTTCAACGGCATGACCTTTCACGACCTCTTCAACGCGCTCCAACTTTGGTACATCGAGGGCAAAGGCGATTGCGAGCGCCGGGCCATCGTCTCTTACGGACTCGGCAAAGCCATCGAAGACCTCGATCAGGCGCGTCCAGGGGATTTCCTCTCCTACGACACCACGCAGCCCGGCGGCCATTCTGTGGTGTTCATTGACTGGCTCCGGGGCGAAACCAACCAGATCATCGGGATGAAATACTTCTCATCGAACCTTTCCGGGTCCAAGGGCGTTGGCTACGGAGAAGGGAAATTCAGCGACAGCAACAACGGAAAAGGTTTGATCCGCAAATCTCTGCGCATCGCCCGCGTCGGAGCGATCAAGGATTACAAGCCATTCAACCGGTTGGAAATCCCCCGCCGCAACGCCTACGCTCCAACACAGCCCACACGCACCATCCAAGTCCCCGCACCTCCCGAGGCCCCAACGACGCTTTCCCCTCCCAAGCCAACCTCCTGACGCTATGCTCCGACAACATGCGCTGGGAGCGGCGCGAGGACGGCGGCGCCAAACAGACCCGGATTCTCAACCGCCAGCCACACCAACCACGCAAAAGTGGAAAAGAAAAATTTTGGTTTTGTCTCGTTCGCGTATTCCGCGCGGTTCGCGGTTGGAGTGTCACAGTTTCAGCGCGTATATGCCCACGCCGATGCCAAGCTTGAATCCCGGCTTCGGGTCTCTAAAATGCCCGCGTGAATCATGCTTCCACATTGCGAGACCCGGCCGCCCAGAGCGCTCCTTGCGCCGCTCCGGGCATTCCCGCAGACCAGCCCATTCCGCCGCTCCCCGTTCAATCCGCAATCTCCGCCGCCCCCAGACCGCCAGTCCGTTTCGCGGCTCTCGACTTTGAAACCGCGGATTATGGACGCGACAGCGCCTGCGCCATTTCAATCGTCACTGTGGAGAACGACACCATTACAAACGTGTGGACCAGCCTGATACGCCCGCCGCGGCGCGATTTCGTTTTCACATACCTTCACGGCATCTCGTGGACGGATGTGAAAAACAAGCCGAGCTTCGCGGAAGTATGGCGGGAAATCAGCTCCCGGCTGCAAGGAATGGATTTTGTCGCCGCGCACAACGCCCCATTCGACCGCTCTGTGTTGCGGGCCTGCTGTGAGGCGGCGGCGATCCCCTGGCGCAAACAGTCCTTTGTCTGCACGGTCCGGGCCGCGCGCTCACTCTGGGGATTCTACCCGACAACCCTGGCGCATGTGTGTCAGCGCCTGCGCATCCCCCTGAACCATCACGACGCCGAATCCGACGCCCGGGCCTGCGCCCGCATCCTGCTCTCCGCCCGCGAGCAGGGACACGAATACGGGAAAGTGTTGA
Source organism: Chthoniobacter flavus (assembly GCA_020718605.1). Taxonomy (GTDB): domain Bacteria; phylum Verrucomicrobiota; class Verrucomicrobiia; order Chthoniobacterales; family CAKUMP01; genus DYRR01. The sequence continues at coordinate 5,359 of DYRR01000107.1, forward strand.
AAGCCTGCTCGCTCAAATCGTAGCTCAGGCAATCGCCGCGATCACCTCGCGCGCCTCCAACGCCGCCCGCTCCCGAATCCCGGCTCCGTTCCGTCCGTCCCCGTCAATCCGGTCACCCCGGTCAATAAAGTCACTCCCCTTTCGGAATCCGGAATTATGGTCCCCCATCCGCGTAATCCGCGGTTCCCTTTTTTGGAGTTCGGATTCCCCTTCCGCCATTGGTCTTTACTTCAGCCTTCAGCATTTAGCCCTTAGCCTTTTGGTGCGACATTTTGTCCGCTATTGTCCTCACTTGTCCCCAGTTGTCCATACCCCGCCCCCTCCTTCCCGGCCTAAACTATTCCCGTGTAAAAAAGCCGTTCGGCACAGCCGGACCAAAAGCAGAAAGACCATAGCTATGGAAAACCAAACACAGGAAATGGAAACACTCCTCACTGATATTCGATCCAGTTGGAGCGGCATCGCCCAGCTCCCCGATCAATTCTCCACCCTCGAGCGCGACTTCAAAGAACTCCGTCGCGGCCTCGCCGCCAGCCGCACCCCGCGACACCGCCAACCCGGCCCCATCCGCGACGTCTCCGATGACTGCGCCGCCTTCCTCGCCGCGTCCTTCATCGCCCACGCCGAGCGCAGCGGCAAAATCGAGGCCCTCGTTTCCAGCGCGCACGAGCGCGACGCCCTCATCAACACCGCCCGTGATGTCCTCAACATCCAGCCCAGGGCGGCCCTCACCACCACCGAGGTCCCGCTCCCCTCAGTCTTCACCAGCGAAATCCGCGAGCTCATTTCCTCCTTCGGCGTCGTCCGCAAGGCCATGTCCTCCTACCCAATCACTCGCGGCACCGTCCGCCCCGCCAGGGTCGGCGTCCGCCCCGCATTCGGCTCCATCGCCATGAGCGGCGTCATCGGCGAAAAATCCCCCACATTCACCTTCGCCTCACTCGAATGCTATCCAGTTGAGGTCAACCCGGTCAATCCGGTCAACACCGTCAGTCCCCCCTACTCCCCCGTGAGCGAACCGCAAAACCGCTTTTTTTTCGTATCAAATCGGCCCAAATCGTATCAAATCAGCTCATCCCACCCATCCCCGAGGCCTCGGGAAGCACTGCCCCGGGGATCATCACATTGACACCCGTTCCTCTGCCGCTTAGCCTTCACCGCATGTCGAGACTGCCGTTTGAAATGCTGCTCGGGCTGCGTTACCTCCGGCCCAAACGGACGTTCGTCTCTGTAATCACTCTGATCTCCGTCCTGGGTCTGCCCTTCCTCGTCCTGCATCCCGGAGCGCAGTCATGAGATTTGGCGCGCACATGTCCACCTCGGGAGGCTTTCACAAGGCCGTTCAGCGCGGCAGACAGGCCGGGTGCGAGGTGATCCAGATTTTTGTCAAAAACAACATGCGGTGGCTGGGCAAGCCGCCGGGCGAGCAGGACGCCCGGCTCTTCAAGGAGGAACTCGGGCGCGGCGACATCCAAATGGTCTTCGGCCACACAGGTTACCTCATCAACCCCGCCTCGCCGGCGGGGCCAAACCGGACAAGCTCCATCCAGTCACTCATTCAGGAAATTGAGTTTGCCGCGGTCCTGGGCGTGCCCTTCCTCGTCCTGCATCCCGGGGCGCACCTTGGCGCGGGCGAGCAGCAGGGCATCCGCCGCGCGGCCGCCGCGCTCGATGAGGCCTTCGCCGCGACGAAAACATCCAAGGTCCGAATCGCTCTCGAAAACACAGCGGGGCAGGGCAGCAGCCTCGGCGGAAAAATCGAGCATCTCGCGGGCATTTTTGACAAGGTGAACAATCCCGGACGCCTGGGCCTTTGCATTGACACCGCCCACCTGTTTGAAGCCGGGTTCGACATCCGCGCCGCCGCGGGATGGGACGCGGTGATCAAGAGCATCGGCAAACTCATCGGCATCCGCCAGATTCTCGCCTTTCACCTCAACGACTCGAAAACCCCGCTCGGCTCCCGAGTGGACCGCCACGAGCACATCGGCAAGGGCCACATCGGGCTCGATGGCTTCCGGCGCATCGTGCGCGACGCCCGGTTCGCCAAACACCCCGCCTCGCTCGAAACCCGCAAATCGCCGGACCTGCATGAGGACGTCGCCAACCTCGCAACCTTGCGAAAACTCGCCGGAAGGAGCGGAGCCAAAAACTGATGCAGCTTCGCGCGCGCCAGTTCCAATTCTCGTTCCCATCCCCCGCCATTGTCATGGGCATCCTGAATGCCACGCCGGATTCGTTTTCAGACGGCGGAAACTTCATGGACGCGTCAAAGGCCGCGGACCATGCTCTCGACATGGAGGCCCAGGGCGCGGGCATCATAGACATCGGAGGCGAGTCCACCCGGCCCGGAGCCGTGCCGGTCACCGAGGCCGAGGAACTCCGCCGTGTCATGCCCATTATCGAGAGACTCTCGGGCCTGCTTCGTTCCCCTATTTCCATTGATACAATGAAGGAGGGTGTGGCGCGGGCGGCGGTCGCGGCGGGCGCCTCGATCATCAATGACGTGGGCGGCAACCAGCATAAGCCCGGCATGTGGCGTCTGGCCGCCCAGACCGGCTGCTCCTACGTGGCCATGCACATGCGGGGAACCCCTCAGACCATGCATATCAATCCCCAATACAGCAATGTCTCAGGGGAGGTCTTGGGCTTTCTCGAAAACGCCATCCAGGAACTCGGCGGTTGCGGATTGCCTCGCGACCAAATTATAATTGATCCAGGCATCGGCTTCGGCAAAACCGCGGCGCACAACGTCGAGCTGCTGGCCCGCCTGGGGGCGCTCCGCGCGCTTGGCAGGCCGGTGCTGGTGGGCGTCTCAAGAAAGTCGTTTCTGGCGGGACGCGATGCCGCGCCCCCCGGGGAACGTTTGCCAGCCGGACTGGCCTGCGCCTGCCTGGCTGTCCAACGGGGCGCGAACATCATTCGGACACACGACGTCCGGGAGACGCTGCGCGCGGTTCGGATGGCGGAGGAGATTTTGGCGGCGGAAAGAGTTCGAGAATAAACAATGACTGAGATTTGGCAGGCGAATGAAGGGGTGTTGCCCGCGTTGCGGGCGCTGCTCCTTTTTGCGTGGAGGCCGTTGCTCGAGGTCTTGATCCTCGCGGTGGGCATTTATTACGCCTTGAGATTTGTCCGGGGCACGCGCGGGGCGCCTGTGGTGACCGGCTTCATGCTCGTGCTGCTGGCCTTTGTGTTGGTCACCCTCCTGCTCCAGCTCAACGTGCTGAAATACCTGCTGGGGGCGTTTTCCGCCTTTTTCGCGCTCGCCGTGCTCGTCATCTTTCAGCCCGAACTCCGCCGGATGCTCGCCGAACTCGGCAACCTCCCCCTGTTCACCAGCACCCACGAGCAGCGGGAGAACATCGAGGTCATCATTCAAACCGTCGAGCGACTCTCCGAGGTGAAGATCGGAGCGCTCATCGCCATCGAGCAATCCATCCAATTGCAGGAGGCCGTCGAGTCCGGCGTGCTGGTGGATTGCGAGGC
>DYRR01000240.1 GCA_020718605.1 Chthoniobacter flavus
CGGCCAGGCCCACAATCAGGATGGGGCCGATATTGTCGGAGAGTTTTTTCACGGCGTAGCCCACCTCATCGTCGTAATGGGCGGCGACCGCTCGCAGCATATCATCTATCTGCCCCGATTCCTCGCCGATTGCAACCATGCTGACAACCATCGGCGTGAAATATCTGGCTTGCCCCAGCGGGCTGGCGATTCCATGCCCCTCCTTGATGCGATCGCGGACTTTGTCAAATTCGCGCGAGATGGCCGAGTTGCCGATGGTCGAGGAAAGGACGTCTAATGCCTGTATCACGGGCACGCCGCTTGACAGCAGGATCGCAAAAATGCTGGCAAAACGCGACATCGCCGCCTTCTGGTAGAGGGGGCCCACCAGGGGAAGCTGCAGCAAAAAGGTATCCAGATTAAAACGTCCGCCTGCCGTCTTGAAATAGGCGCGCAAGGCGAAGAAAAGAATGACCGCCACGCCGATCATAATGTGCCAGTAATTGGCGATTCCCTGGTACATGCACATGGCGATCCTGGTGGGAAGCGGCAGACCAAGGCCCGCTTTCGCGAAAATGCCGGCGAATTTCGGGATGACGAAGGTCAGCAGAACGAAAAAGGCGACGGCGAGGGCGCCCACGACAAGCTTCGGGTATTGAAGCGCCGATTTGATGTCGGATCTGATCTTCGCCTCGTGCTCGATCATTGTGATCAAACGTTCCAGGATGCCGGGAATGGTGCCGCTGATTTCACCGGCGTCGATCATGCTCAGATAAAGAGGCGAGAAAATTGAGGGGTGCTTTACCATCGCCTGGTAGAGCGTGTTGCCCACCCGGATGTCCTCGCCGATTTCCACGGAGGCTTTTTTCAGCGCCTTGTTCGCGGTCTGGTTGGCAAGAATCTCCAGGATACGCAGGATCGAAACCCCCGCCTGCATCATCGAGCGAAACTGCTTGGTAAAGAGGATCAGATCGCCGACCGGGATACCGCCACTCGCCTTGAGCCTGGCCAGGAATGACTGGCCCTGGCCTCCGGAGAGGGAAATGACGCTGGTGGGGATATATCCTTTCGAAAGCAGGATGCTTTCCACCGCTTCGGGGGATTCGGCATCGAGTGAACCTGTGATGCTCCTCCCGCTTTCGTTGATCGCGTTATATGAAAAACTGGCCATTGCGTTACACCATAACCACCGAAGCGGCCTCCTCCAGCGTCGTTATCCCTTTGAGAACCTTTTCCGCCGCGTCCTGCTTGAGTGTGCGGAGTTTTCCCGCCGCGACGGCTGCCCGGGTGATTTCCTGCGCGGATTTGTGCTGCAGAATCATCTCCTGTACCATTTCGTCGTTCACCAGCACCTCAAAAATCCCCGTGCGCCCCTTGTAGCCGGTGTTCATGCACTGGTAGCAGCCTTTGCCCTTCATGAAATGGGGATTCTCCGCCTTGTCCAGCCCCCAGGCGACGAGGGCTTCCTCCGGGGGACGGTAGGGCTCCGCGCAATACGGGCAGACGGTACGCACCAACCGCTGGGCAAAGGAGACGAGCAGGGCGGAGGAGACAAGAAAGGGCTCGATGCCCATGTCGATCAGGCGGGTGATCGCCCCGGCGGAGTCGTTCGTGTGCAGCGTGCTCAGAAGGCGATGGCCCGTCTGGGCGGCCTGAATGGCGATCGCCGCCGTTTCGGCATCCCGGATTTCACCCACCATGATGATGTCCGGGTCCTGCCGGAGAATGGAACGCAGGCCGCCCGCGAAGGTCATGCCCGCCTTCTGGTTGAGCTGCACCTGACGGATGTTGTCAATCCGGTATTCGACCG
>DYRR01000108.1 GCA_020718605.1 Chthoniobacter flavus
ATAGTCAGGAGCGAGCCGAGGGTGATGAGGAGGAGAGTGCTGGGTTCGGGGACGATTTGGAGGGTGTTCAAATATGGCTTTGCGATATCCCCTGTCTGAAGATTAGACGCATACAGGCGGAAGGCATCGGGAGCGGCCGCAACGGTGAAATTACCCGAATAGGATTCGCTTCCGTCCCGTCCGTTTCCGAAAACGTGGAGATTGGTGGCGGTGGTGAGCTGAAAATTGAGCGTCATGGCATTGGTCCCATAATTTGCAAACATGGGATTGCCGTTAATCGTGATGGCGGCACTGCCGAAATTATTAATGTTGACCAATTGCGTGCCCCCAACTCCTCCCGAGTAAACATTGAATCCCTTGCTGCCGGTTGCACCGGAATCAAAATTGATCCCAAGCTGAATGCTGAACGTATCGCCGATATTTAAGGGGCTGGAAAAGGCGCGATCGGCATTTGAAAAAGCACCTGAGCCGCCGGGATCAGCATAAAGGGTGAATGCCGTTGTTCCCATCCCTGTTATGGATACCGCAGTGGGATCCTTTAATTCCGCCCCACCAAATCCCCCCGTTCCGCCGCTGCCGCTCAAGACCCAAGCACCAAACCCCGAACCACCATTATCCCCCGAATCCCATGTCGGTGTGTAGGGGGCATTCGACGCCACATCAATCCCCGCCTGCACGGAAGCGGTTCCGAGCGCGAGAGCAACGGCGACGAGGAGTCGGATGGAATGGGGGATACGCACGGAGGGTTTTGCGAATGTGCCTCTTTTATAACGCGCCCGTTCTGGGTTGTCCATCAAAACATTGATCAAGTTTTTGAACAGTTCCATGCGGATTGGATTCTCCACGCCCGGCCACCGGTTTCCCTCCCCAAAACGCACTGTCTTTTCATCAATAGGGCCTGTCTGCCATGGGCCGTGGAGCACGCGTTGATTCCCGTTGGGTCCATACCCCGAAGCTTGCTTCGGCTTTCCTGCATCTCTGGAGGGGCAGCGTCCTCGCCTGCCCTGTTTTTTCTCAAGCCGGTCAGGGCGGGAGCCTGACCCAAAAATGCCTCGGGGCTTGCCCCGAGGATTCTTTACTTGGTTTCCGCCCCAATCGCCGTCAACCCCAGAAGGCCGTGGCGCAATAGGCACGGATGGTCTCGTCTTTGGTGACCAGACCGAGATTCGCAGAGATCGCATGGGCAACAATTATTCGGTCAAAGGGATCCCGTGTCCATGACTGCTTGAGCGCTTCGCGGATCACCTTGGAAAACGGATGCGGACATACGGTGAGTCCGATATCGCTCGCGAGGTCGCCAAAGATCCGGTCGGCATTCACCGAGAGGCGGCCGATTTCGTGCAAATATTCCAACTCCAGCAAAACCACCGGGCAGATTACCAGTGTCTCAACATCCAGACGCTGCGATAAGCCAGAAGGAAAGCGTTCCGTCTCCCCGGCATGCAACCACACCACCACATGCGTATCCAAGGCGATCAAGCCTTCCACTCCTCCGACCAGTCCAGATGAACAAGATCCCCGGCATCACCATTGATGGTTGGCCTGCGCCGGAGCTTCGCCATCCGCGAAACCGCCACCTCTGGCACGATCCGAAGAAACCGCCCTTTCCGGCGCACCTCAATCGGTTGCCCGGTTCTTAATGCCTCATCCAGAATCTGATAGATATTCTCCCGGAGCTTTGTGCTGGAAATCGTCATGCGTAAGAAATATTGTATGCACGTACGCAAGTCAATATAAAACACGTGCGGGAAAATTCATTTTTTCGGGCTTGAGTCTTTTTTGCGGGCTTGATGCGCGATTCACCGGGAGTGAACCCTGGGCAAGGTGATCGAACGCCTGGGCACCATCCGCCGTGAACGCTTTGTGATGGCCGGGGCGGATGGTCAGTGAAACGATCGCATCCACCGGACGGCATGGACGAGCAGAAAGAGCGCGTTCAAGGCGACCAGGATCAGGATGGGTCTTGCCACACCGGCCCGGGGCGGGCGGGTGACGTCCGGCAACAGGGCGGTGAGCAAAAAGGCGATGGTGAACCATGCCGCGAAGTTCTGCCAGGGCGGCCACGCGGGCGGGTTAAAGGCGAGGGGTGTGCCCGCCGGATACCAGATCCAATAGGCCCGCACTTTCCATGCGACAAACTCCAGATTTAGATCGGTGAGGAGCGCGAGAAGCGCTGTGGCCGATGCGATCTGCCAGCGGTTGGCGCAGGGGAATCTCCAGAGCACGAGATATCGTCCGGCCAACACCACGATTAGCCAGAGGAGCGGGATCGTGAACGGCAGCACTGCGAAGAGCCGTGCGCCCATGTTGTCGGTGAACTCGAGGGGGCCGAAGGGACAATCGGTCCTGGCTCCCACCGTCCCTATGAGGGCCGATCCCGCCAGGATGATCCCGCTCCAGACCCGCGCCAACGCCCCGGCATCCCGGATCACCCCCAGATACACCACCGAAGCCCCGAGCACGATCCAGACGGCATCGGCCACCGAAAGCACATACTTGAGCAGGGCGTTCAGGGGTGCCGACCGGACGAGCGCGTCCACCGTGTGCGGGCCGATCTCGAAGGGCATCACGCAGGCGACCACGGCGGTCCAGGCGAGGAAAAGCCACCACAGCCAGGTCCCGATGCGGTGAGCGAAATTTTTTTGTTTCATGAAGGCGGATTGAGAAGTTCTCGGGCGGGGCAAATACCCCCAAAAGCACGATGGAAAGAAACTCAATCCATGGGAAAAAGTCTTTTCTGGTCAGGAGGCGTCTTTCCAGGGGTGGCATCAGGGATTTTAATCCGCATAAGACCGGTATTCGGTTCGATGATCCATTGTTTCTCCAACGCAAAACTGTAGGTGGCTTTTCCCGTAAGTTTGATAACCCAAGATTTGTCTCCGGGTGCGGTCGCCCGAATGCACTCCGGCATTTCTGTTCGGAAGCGAAAAGAATAGACGAGATCCCCAAGATTTTTTGGAAGCTTGATATTGAGATCTTTCGCTGCGATTTCAATCTCCTCGCGGAGAAAAGAAACGGACTTCGCGCCTGGTTTGAAGTGCGCAAAGAAAATGCGCTCCAAGATTTTTGTATAACGATTTGCTGTCATGGGTGATTATTTTCCGGGCCACCGCAGGACAACGACTTCCTCCCGCAGTTGTTCCCGAGTGGCCGTTGCCAAACGGGTTCGAAAAAGATCTATCCCCTCCACCGTGTACCCGAGTTCTTCGGCAAGAGAAGCCAGAATTTGTCCCGTGCGGATCATCACACGCAGATAGGATGCCTGATCGCCCACCACATAAGCCAAGGATGCTCCAGGGCGCAGAAGCGGTCTTAATTCGGCGAGATGCCAAATTTTCCAACGTACACTCGCACCAAGTGCGGGGGGTAAGAAAGGACAAACCGATACCAATCGTGAACAGGGCGGTCTGTTGGTTCAAGGCGATTGGATTCGGCATTGGTTTTCGGAGGCCATGGAGGATGGATGGATGGCTCGGAAGCAAGGCCACGAGGAGTGGCGCGCGGCATAAGGTTTTGGATTTTTGTCTTTTCGCGGGAGGATCGTGTCATTATGGCGTAGAGCGTTTGGGAACGCTCCTCTATAACCTTGCCTGCGTCGGGACGAAAGCCATTGTTTCCGTCGCGGCAAAGACGCACATCCTGCGCTCGCCCGGCACGGCCGGACGCGGCCCGTTTTTATTTGTCTCCAACCACATCAGCCACTTCGATCCGCCGATCCTGAGCGCGCGGAGTCCGTGGCCGATCGATTGGATGGCCGACGCGGTGCTCTTTTCCACGTGGTGGTCGGGGCCGTTCATGCGCGGCATCAACACCTTTCCCGTGGATCGGGTCCGGCCCGACAAGGCTTCTCTGCAAACCGCGCTGCAGCGTCTCAAGCAGGGCCGTCCGGTCGGGATCTTCCCCGAAGGGGGCATCCGCGACGGCGGGCGGTCCGTGCTCCGGGGGGCGCCGCTCAAGCCCGGATTTGCCGCCATCGCCCAGCTTGCCCGCGTGCCTTTGGTGCCGGCGGTCATTCTTGGCACGGACCGTCTGTACAACAAAAACGTGTGGATCCGGCGCGGACACATCCCCGTGTGGATCGGCATCGGGGAGGAGATCCGTCCCGATTACTCGGGCGACCGGACGGAAATCCGGGAGTGCCTCGCGCGGACGGTGGCGGAGGCGCTGCGCAAGGTGCTGGCCGATCTGCGCGCCCATTTTCCAATCGGTGAGGACGATCTCCCCAAATCTCCGCAGGAAAGGATGCGGGAGCCATGATCCAGTGCGTTCTTGCCCGCGTCACCGACGGAGTGCTGTGCGCCGCGATGAACGCCATCCAATTGCGCTCCTCGCACCGGCCCGCGACTCTTGCGGAGTTCGAGTGCTACATCGCGAGGTGCGAGACCATGACACCCGAGACATTCTTCGCCGCCGCGCCGCCGCCCGACAGTGCGCCCGATGCGGAGGGCGTGATTCGTTGGGAGAGCGCGATCCGCACGGAATTTCCCGAGAATGACCGGGTTGCGATGAAGTTGCTTGCGGGTCCCGGCGGGCCTGGCGCGCCGACGGTGATCATGCTGCACGCGCTCATGTCCTCGAGTTCGGCCGGGTATGAGCGGATCGGACGGGAGTTGAACCGGCGTGGATGGAATGTGCTGTTTGTGCATCTGCCGTACCACTACAGCCGCACCCCGCGAGGACATCTGAATGGCGAGCTGGCCATCGGGCCCAATCTCCAGCGAACGGGCGAGGGTCTGCGGCAGGCGGTGACGGATGTGCGGCAGGCGCTGGCCTGGTGCCGGGCGCGGGGATGCCGGGAGTTTGCGCTTTGGGCCGCGAGTTACGGGGCGTGGATCGGAGCCCTGACAAGTTTTCTGGAGCCGGAGTTCCGGTTCATGAATCTCATGGTGCCCATCGCCAACGCCAACCACACCATGTGGAAAAGTGCCGCCTCGATCACCCTGCGCCGCCGTTTGGCCTCTTCAGGCATCACACCGGAACTCGTGGCCCGCCACAACCACCTCACCTCCCCGCTGCACGGAGTGCCGCGAACCGCCCCGGACCGGATTTATCTCGTCGGCGGACGCCACGACCGGCTTGCCAGCGGCCAGGATATAGCCCGTATGAGCGACGCATGGGGAGGCGCGCGTCTGCTCTGGGTGAATCAGGGCCACTTCGGCTACCGTGCCGAGAAAGAATCCTTCGCCGCGCTGGACCGGGCCGGGATGCTCGACGCGTGAGGTTTTGCCGGGATCAGTTGGACTGGTCTTCCATGGCGGCCTCTTCTTCCGCTTCTTTTTCGGCGGCCTTTTCCGCGTCCTTTTTTTCTTCCTTCTGTTTGGCAAAGACTTCCCGCAGCAGCTTGCCGATGAGAGGGGCGGCATGGCTGCCGCCATGGATGCTGTCATCGCCCGGTCCGCCCTCATACACGGCGGCAAATGCGAATTGCGGCTCCTCGGCGGGGGCGAATCCCGCGAACCATGCGGCGGTGCGTTCGCGTCGTTTCGGGCCCCATTGCGCGGTGCCGGTCTTGCCCGCAACCCGGACTTTTTTCACCCGCGCGGACGCCGCCGTACCGCCGCCGCTGGAGACCACATCGACCATTCCCTCGTGGATGGCGGCGAGTGTTTTGGGGGAGATCGCCAGTTTCGAGACGGCCCGCACGGAGTAGCCCGAGGAGACCTCGTTGCCGACCGTCTGAACCTGGCTCACGAGACGGGGTTGATAGACCGTGCCGCCATTGGCGAGGATGGACATGGCCCGGGCCATTTGTAATGGAGTGATGAGGATGTCTCCCTGGCCGATGGACATGTTCACCACATCCCCTTCCAGGATGCGGCGTCCGTGGGTGCGCAACATAAACTCGTCGGAGGGGATGCGCCCGATGCTTTCCGAAGCGAGGGGGATGCCCGTCCTGTTGCCGAACCCGACGGAGTTGGCCCACTCCAGGATGGACTTGGCCCCTGTCCGAAGGCCGACCTGATAGAACCAGGTGTTGCAGGACTGCGTGAGAGCCTGCTCGAAGTTGAGGCTGCCGGCATGGTCCTTTTTCCAGTTGCGCCAGGTGAGCCGCCCCAGGGTGAAGGAAGACGGGCATTCGAATTCCGAGTCGGTCGTGATCGCGCCGGATTCCAGCGCGGCGAGGCCGATGAAGCACTTGAAGACCGAGCCGGGCGGATACGCCGAGCGATAGGCGCGGGGCAGCAGGGGCACATCGGGGTCCTCCTGGAGGCGCTTGAATTTGTCCGCACTGATGAACGGGATGAAATCGTTGGGGTTGAACACGGGCCACGAGGCCATGGCGAGGATGTCGCCATTGTTGGGATCCATCACCACGATGGCACCGCGCTCGGTGTTTTTTTCCAACAACTCCTCGCATTTCCGCTGAAGCGCCTCGTCGAGCGTGGTGACGACATTCTGGCCGGGCTCGGGCGGGATGGCGACGGACTCGGAGGATTTGTTGCCGGCCTCGTCGAAGGTCACGTTCATCTGGCCGACCTTGCCCTGCAGTTGCTTGTCGAAGGTCTGCTCGATGCCCTCGCGCCCCTCGGAGTCCGGCCAGAGAAGATCGTTGTTCTGGAGCGGACGGTCGGGCAGCCCGGAGCGGCGTCCGCAGTACCCGAGCAGATGTCCGGCGAGGCGTCCGTTCGGATAGAACCGCTGGTAGACCGGGCGCACCATGAGCCCGGCGGGCGGGTTTTTGAGGACTGCGATCTCGGGCGGAAGCAGATCCTGAACGAGTTCCATCGGGAGGAGCGGACGATTGTGATAGTGCTTGAGAATGGCATCGTCCTCCACGGGGATCCTGCGGGAGAGCAGGCGCTCTGCGGCGGCGATTTCCTTCCGGGCATGGGCGAGGACCTGCACATCGGAAAGCGTGGGAGGTGTGGGGAAGACCATGGCAAGATTGTGGGCCATGCGGCTCTGTGCCAGCGGAGCCCCGTTGCGATCGGTGATCTGGCCGCGCGGTGCCGGGATTCCAAGCATGAAGGTCCGTGCCTGCTTCTGGGTTTCCCACGTGGCCGTGATCGGTGCGGGGTCGGCGGTGGTCTGGGCACGGACGACAGGTGCCGCAAACAGAAGCAGTAGGGCGGGGATTCGGAAAAGGTTCATACCGGGCGGCTTTGGAGAAAATGGTGGAGGGTGGTCGCGAGTTTCGGGCCGATGCCCGTCACGGAGGCGATTTCTTCGGCGGTCGCCCGGCGCAGTCGGGTCACCGAGCCGAAGGTCCGCAGAAGTTGTTGCTTGCGGTTTTCGCTCACACCGGGGCAGTCGTCCAGCAGACTTTCCGAGATCCGGCGTTTCATGAGGAGTTGATGGTAGCCGTTGGCAAACCGGTGCGCCTCGTCCCGGATGCGCTGCAGCAGGCGCAGCGCGCCGGAGTCGGGCGGCAGTCTCAGGGGACGGGTTTTTCCGGGCCGGTATATTTCCTCGAACTCCTTGGCCAAACCGATGACTGGCAGGGAGGAAATCTCCAGGGCGCCAAGCTCACGGCAGGCGGCGGAAAGCTGTCCGCGGCCTCCATCGACGATCACCAGATCCGGCAGGCGTCCGGCGAATTGCTCATTGGCCGGGGTGTTCAGGACACGGGTGTAACGCCGCCGCACCACCTCGGCGATGCTCGCAAAATCATCCTGCCCGCTCACTCCGGCGATGCGGAAGCGGCGATAGCCGGAGCGGTCGGGGGATCCGTCGCGGAATGTCACCATGGATGCCACGACATGGGTGGTGGAAATATTGGAGATATCGAAACACTCCATGCGCACGGGGAGGGAGGGCAGATCCAGCGCGTCGGCCAGCACCTGAAGATCGCGCACGGGATCGACGGTGGAAGGCAGGGAGGCCCGGGAAAACTTGCGTGTCCGCCGGGTGGTCTCCCGCAGGGCGGAGATCATGTCGCGAAGCTGGGCCGCTTTTTCAAAATCCAGTTTCCCTGCGGCGGTTTCCATCTCGGTCTGCAGCGAGGCGATCAATTCCTGGGAAGCCTCGCCGCCATCCAGCAGTGCCGCAGCCCGCGCCACCCGCTCGCGGTATTGCTCCGGAGAGAGATCGGAAAGGCGCGACGGCACCTGATAACAGGAATATTTCAATTCCTTCGGCGTGGGCGATCCGCGTCCGAAGGTGAGAATGCCGTACTTGCGCCGCAGCAAATCCAGCGTGTGCCGGAGTGCGCTCGAATGCACAAAAGGCCCGAAGTAGCGGGCGCCATCCTCCTTTTTGAACCTAGCCAGGCGGAATCGCGGCCACTCTTCCCGCTCATCCACTTTCACCAGAAGAAAGCGTTTGTCGTCCCGGAAACTGATGTTGTATTTCGGGCGGAACTCTTTGATGAGCCGACCTTCAAGCATGAGCGCCTCGGGCTCACTGCGCACGGTGTGCGCTTCAAAAGCATGGATGCTCTCGATGAGCGCCCGCGTCTTCGGATCGGCCCTCGTCCGCCGCGAGGGCATGAAGTAACTGCCGAGCCGCTTGCGCAAATCCCGCGCCTTGCCCACGTAAATCACCCGCCCGAACCGGTCGCGCATGAGATACACTCCGGGCTTGTGCGGCACCTCGCGGAGCCGCGCCTGAAGACTGGTTTTTTCTGGGAGGGCCTGGGATGTCATTCGAAACAGAGTGCCCACCCTAGCCCATCCCGACAAAATCTCCAGTGCGGCGATCTCCGGGAAGGTGCCCGCATCTTTCTCTGGACGGCAGCCGGGTTCGGGGTCAAGGTTGGCTTACCGA
>DYRR01000241.1 GCA_020718605.1 Chthoniobacter flavus
GGAAAATCTCCAGCACTTTTGGCGTGCCGTGCCGCAGCCCCTCGTGAAAAGGCGTCCACGAACCGACATCGGTTTCCATGTCGAAGCCGAGAAGAACTTCAAATGTGTTCATGGCCGTCAGATTATGCCGGGTATCCCATCGTAGTATAGTAAGCGAGGTTCGGTTGCCGGATGTCCATTCTGCCGATTTGAGCGACTACGGGACTCTGGCACTCCACCATCAAAGCGTATTGGCCGGCAGGAACAACCATCTTTTCGTTTCCAAGAGGCTCGTCGGTGCGATAGCACCTCACGCGGCGTGCGGGGATGGACTCCAGATGCACAACCCATGGCTCGGCGTCCGGGAAGAAGACCGTCAACACAGGCTGAACCTCCTGATCGCCCGGATTGAGAATGACCAGGGACTCGTGACCGTGTGTGTCCGGGTTTCTCAACGCGGGATCGGCAGGCTGGAGAGGCGGGAGGTCGCCGTCGGGAAACACCCACACTTTCGATCCGACCGTCATACCGGCACCTCCACCAGGGCTTCATGTTTCGGGCTGAGCCATTCGGCCGGTCCTTCGGCACTGATCCGCACGCCGTTTTCCCAGCGCAGCCCGAACGGCGAGCCGTGCTTTTCCGCCAGCGCGCTGCCTTTTGGCGTATAGAAAAACGTATCGATCTGGAATGTCATTCCGGGCTGCAACGCATAGGTGCTGCTGGATTCGATCCATGGGCGTTCGACCTCGATCATGCCGAGGCCGTGGCAGGGGCCATAGAGCTGGTATTCCGAGTAGCCGTTATCGCGAATGTACTCGTCGAAACGCCTCGCGACCTCGCCGGCTGAAGTGCCCGCCCGCATGAGATCATAAGTGAAGTGGTGGGCCTTCAGGCCGAATTCCAGCAATTCCCGTTGGGCGTCCGAGGCTTTCCCCAGGACGGCGGGAATTCCAATGCTCGGCGAATACCCGTGCACGCGGGCGCTCAGATTCAGTTGCACGATGTCGCCGTTCAAGAAGACGCGATAGCCCGCCCGCCCGATGGCGTGTGCGCTGCATTCTCCGGATAGCACGTATTGTGGCAGACCCTCGTACTCCGCTCCCTCGGCGTAAATCACTTCCTGCGCGATCCCCGCGATCTGCAGCTCGGTCATCCCCGGCTTCATTCTCGCCAGCGCGGCATCGGTCGCTTTCCGGGTGATGGCAAAAGCCGCTTTCAGGCACGCGATTTCGGCCGGTGATTTCACCGCCCGCTGCTCGAAGAGGATGTGGTCGGCCTTGACCAGCTCGGCCTCGGGAAACGCCTCCTGCAAGCTCCGGTATACCGGCAGGGGAAAGACAGCCCAGCCAACCAAGCCGATGCGCTTCGGAGCCGGTGTCCCCATCTCCGTGAAAATCTCCGGGAACGTATCCACGGCAATCCCCGGATAATCCGGCTCGGCGGGCTCGCGGTATTCCACGAGCTTTCGCACCGAGTCAATCTTGGTCCGGTGACGCGCGAATGTCTCGCTCTCCGGCCCGATCAGCAGGGCGTGCCTGCCGTTGGGAAAAATTACGACCCCTGCCGATTCGAACAACGGCCAGTAATCCGACAGGTAGCGCACGTTGGCGAAATCCGCCTCGTTGGAATGCACCACCAATGCGTCCAGTTTCGAATCCCGAAGAATTTCGATGGTTTTTTGGAGCCGGGACTGGAATTCAAGGTCTGAAATGCGGGGAAGTGTTTTCATATAAGCGTTTATATTCCGGGCCATCTCTTCTTTAGTCAAGCACTTTTTTCA
>DYRR01000109.1 GCA_020718605.1 Chthoniobacter flavus
CCGCCTTTACACCCCAATCGTTAGGATTGGCGCGGATCCCTGCGCTCCCGCGCAGGGCTACGAAGCAGCCTGTAGCCCGCTCCGGGAGGAGCGGGAACGCGCACCGCACAATCCCCCCATTTTCTCCAGAGGATCGTAATGATTCGGGCCTTTACACGCAGGCGGGTTTTCTGGAAGCATCCCCGTTTCCACTATGCGCACGATCCCACTAGGTTTGGCCGGGATGGGCACGGTCGGCACCGGGGTGTTCAAGCACCTCGTTGAGAACCGCACCCTACTCCGGGAAAGAACCGGACTCGAATTCGATGTCCGGCGCGTCGCCGTGCGCGATCCTGCCAAAGCCCGCTCCGTCGATGTCCCCCCGGGCCTGCTCACCACCGATCCCGATGAATTGTTGCGCGACCCCGATCTGCCGATTGTCCTCGAGCTGATGGGCGGCGTGGATCGGGCGTTCGACTTTGTTTCCAAAGCGATCGCGGCCGGCAAGATTGTCGTGACCGGCAACAAAGCCCTGTTGGCGGAACGCGGTGAGGAAATTTTCCGGCTCGCCGCCTCCGCCGGGGTGCCGGTCTTTTTCGAGGCCGCTGTGGCGGGGGGCATTCCCATCATCAAAGCCCTGCGCGAAGCCTTTGTCGGCAACCATATCCTTTCCATCCGGGGCATCCTCAACGGCACCTGCAACTACATCCTCACCCGCATGACGGCGCAGGGTCTGCCCTTTGCCGACGCCCTGCGGGAGGCGCAGGATCTGGGTTTTGCCGAAGCCGACCCCACGCTCGACATCAGCGGATGGGATGCCGCCCACAAAGCCATCATCCTCGCCTCGCTATCCTACGGATTCTGGGTGCCCGCCTCCGACATCCGGGTGCGCGGCATCGACCGGGTGACGGCCGATGACATCCGTTTTGCCAGCCTGCTGGGCTATCGGATCAAACATCTTGCCTTGATCCGTGCCGACGAATCGCGCCGGGTCGAGGTGCTGGTGGAACCCGCCCTCATTCCCGAGGATCACGTGCTGGCCTCGGTCAACGGCGCTTTCAATGCCGTCGCGGTGCGGGGCGATATCGTGGGGGAGACTTTGTTTTACGGACGCGGTGCCGGCCAGGATCCCACCGCAAGCTCCGTGCTGGCCGATATCGTGGAAGCGGGACGCACCCATCTCGGCGGAGCCATGCCTCCGGCGTTCGCGGCGCACGCGCTCTACGGAAGCTGCCGTCCGATCGAGGAGATTGTTTCCCAGTTTTATCTGCGTCTTTCCGTGGAAGACCGTCCCGGCGTTCTGGGCAGGGTCGCCTCGCTGCTCGGCGATGAAACCATCGGCATTTCGTCCGTGATCCAACCGGAGTCCGAAGCCGAGGGGGACAGCGTTCCGCTGGTGCTCATGCTTCACGATGCCTCCTTCGGACAGGTCGGACGCGCCGTGGAAGGCTTGCGCCGACTCGATTGCGTGAAGGCCGAACCCGCCCTCCTCCGCGTGGAAACACGCTCCAGCCTGTGAATCCTCCGATGCCATCCGAAACCCGTCGCGGCGTGATCGAACGCTATCGTGCCTTTCTTCCCGTCACCGATGCCACGCCGGTGATCTCGCTCCAGGAGGGCTCCACTCCGCTCATTCCCTGTCCGGCGTTGTCCCGCGAGATCGGCGGCGGCTTCGAGGTGTTCGCCAAATACGAGGGCCTCAATCCCACCGGTTCTTTCAAGGATCGCGGCATGACCATGGCCATCTCCAAGGCCGCCGAGGACGGTGCGCGTGCCGTGATCTGCGCCTCCACGGGCAATACCTCCGCCGCCGCCGCCGCCTACGCCGCGAGGGCGGGGATGGAGTGCATCGTGCTGCTTCCGGCGGGGAAAATCGCCAAGGGTAAGCTGGCCCAGGCCTTCATGTATGGTGCCAAGGTGGTCGCCATCGACGGCAACTTCGACGACGCCCTGCGTCTGGTCCGCGAAATCGGGCGGGGCGGCCGCGTGGCCATCGTGAACTCCATCAATCCCCACCGCATTCAGGGCCAGAAAACCGCCGCCTTTGAGATCATCGAAGCCCTCGGGGACGCCCCGGATCTGCACATCCTGCCGGTGGGCAATGCGGGCAACATCACCGCCTACTGGCTCGGATACCGGGAGTTCCACGCGCTCGGACGCTCCACCCGCCTGCCGCGCATGACCGGATTTCAGGCGGCGGGATCGGCGCCAATTTTCCACGGAAGGGTGATCGACAAGCCGGAGACCATTGCCACGGCCATCCGCATCGGCAACCCCGCGAGTTGGGACGAGGCCCGCGCCGCTCTGGACGAATCCTGCGGAGCCATTGACATCGTGACCGACGCGGAGATTCTCGCCGCGCAGCGGTGGCTGGCCGAGAAGGAGGGGATTTTTGTCGAACCCGCCAGCGCGGCATCCATCGCCGGTCTGCTCAAGTGCGCCGGCAAGGACCGCTGTGCGGGCTGTCCGCTTCCGGAACTCCGGCCCGGGGCGAAAATTGTATGCACTGTGACGGGGCACGGACTCAAGGATCCCGACATTGTGGACCATCACGATTTTCGCGCACTCACCGCCCGGCCCGATCGCGATGAAATTCTCGGACTCCTGGGGCTGGACGGTTCTTAGAACGTATGGATGAAAAGGCCGGAGCGCAGCTTCGGCTCGAACCAGGTGCTCTTGGGCGGCATGATGAGACCCGCGTCGGCGATTTCCATGAGCTGCCCCACCGTGGTGGGGAACATGGAGAAGGCCACGGCCGCCCGGCCCTGGTGGACGCGGTCCTTCAATTCTCCGGTGCCCCGGATGCCGCCGATGAACTCGATGCGGTGGCTGGTGCGCGGATCTTCGATGCCAAGCACCGGGGCGAGCAGTTGATCCTGAAGAATGCTCACGTCCAGACGTGCCACGGGATCGGCGGCGGGATTCACCCTGGCGGTGAGACCCCACCAATGTCCCTGGAAAAACATCGACAGTTCTCCGGGGCGATCCGGCGTGGCGGCGGCATTTTCCCGCACCTCAAACCGGGCGCGAACCTCCCCCAGAAAGGATTCCGGGGAGTGTCCGTTCAGGTCGTGGACAACGCGGTTGTAGGGCAGAATCTTCAACTGACTGGCCGGAAACAGGACGCATAGAAACCAATTGTATTCCTCGTCGCCGGTGTGGTTGGGATTCGCCGCGCGCCGCTCCCGGCCCACGCGGGCCGCGCTCGCGGTGCGGTGATGTCCGTCGGCCACATACGCGCAGGGCACCGAGCCCGTGAATTCTTCCAGCAGCGGACCCCCGTCTTCCACACGCCAGACTTCGTGTTCGATGCCATCGGGAGCGGTGAAGCGGACGAGAGGATCGGACGATTGGATGGATTGGATCCGTGCGTCGATCCCGGGCCGGTCGCGGTAGGTGAGAAAAATCGGGCCGGTGTTCGCGGAAAGATCGCCGACCAGCCGGGTCCGGTCGTTCTCTTTGTCCGTGCGGGTTTTCTCGTGCTTTTTGATGAGATCCTGCTCGTAATCCCCGATGTGACAGACCGCCGCGAGCCCGGTCTGGACGTGGCTTCCCATGGTCTGACGGTAGAGATACACGCACGGCGCGGACTCGCGCCGGAGCGTGCCGTCGGTCTGCATGGTCCGGAAATTTTCCACCGCCCTGGCATAGACCGCGTCGGAGTAGGGGTTCGTGCCGGGTGGCAGATCGATCTCGGCCCGGTCCACATGGAGAAGGCTGTGCGGATTATCGCCGGCCAACGCGGCGGCTTCGGCGGCGTCCACAACATCATAGGGCACGCAGGCCACCCTGTGGGCGAGATGATCGGCGGGACGAAGACCTTGGAAAGCGCGGACTCGGAGCATGACCGGATGGTGTACCCAACGGGCTGCCGTTCCGCAAGGCCGTTCTTATTGCGCGGCGAACGGCGGGCGCATCTCTGTTGCAAACCAAAGGAGCGCGGGCATCCTGCCCGCTTGGTGGAGAAAGCGGGCGAGACGCCCACGTTCCCTTCACGAAGCGTTTTTGCAACTTAGAGATGCGCCCGCGAACGCCCTGTGATCCATTTCCAATGTGATCCATTTCCAATTGGACAATTATCCCCGGGCTGGCATTCTGGCTTTTGTTGTGGAAGCATCCCGGTTCCGGCTCGTGGTGGAATGGCAGACACAGGAGACTTAAAATCTCCTGGTGGAAACTCCGTGCGGGTTCGAGTCCCGCCGAGCCGACCCCATCGATCGGGACCCGGCTCTCAGGGGCGGATGTATGTTTGCCAGGCGATGGCCGTGGTCTCGTCGGGCAACCAGACGGCCTTGGACTTTGATCCTTTGAACCGGGCCGCGAGTGCGACCTCCCCGGTCTTCGGATCGCCGAGCCATCCCGCGGCGAAATTGATTTTTTGAAGTTTGGCAGGAGTCGTGCCGTTCATGGATTGAGTGCCCATCGTGGGGGCTTGGGTCTTGAAAAAACTGCTGGAACCACCCGCCGCCGCGCCCATTCCCAGCCTTTGCTTCACAGCGGCCTCCAAAAAGGGAATGGCGACATCGAGGCTGGCTCCGACCTCGTGCCCTTCCTTGGGACACACGGCGGGGATCCATGGTGTTTGCGTCTTCCTGCCCTTTTCAATACACCCGATCGAAAAGGAAACCCATTCCGGATTGTCATTCTGTCCGATGGCAAAGAGCATCGGAATTTCCGCTGAGTTCCGTGAAACGTCGCCTCCCGGCCCCCACGTTCCCTTCGAACTGGCAAAGGCGGCCACCCGATCGGGATGGTGCTTGCAGTACATGGAGGAAACATTCGATCCCGCGGAAGTTCCCCAGAATGCCAGCGGCGCATTCGCAAGTTCAGGGCGTCCGCTTTCAGTGGCGAGATGCTCCACGGCGGCATTGATGGCTGCGGCCACTTCGCCCCGATCGTCATTCTGATAGAGTCCCTTGTCTCCGTTGGAAAATTGGCAGCCAAGAATTGCAAAACGCAGGGATGCGGCGAGTGTTTGCCAGCGGGTATCCTCGGCCATTCCCCGTCCGTCCCCGTGCCTTCCGGGAATCAACACCAGCGTGCCGCGCAGAGGTTCGCTGTCATCCGGCACCCAGCCGCGGAACGCGACCGTTTCGATCTGGACTCCGCGCAAAGGCTCCGCCGTCCAGTCGGTGGTTCCCGCCGAAACCGGTGCGCATTGCGTGAGAACCGCGATCATTCCAAAGATGCAAAATTTCATGGCCCGGTTTCTTATCAGCAACGAGGGCTCGCCGCAATCGAAATGCCCCCCCGGCGCGGTGTGGCGGAACCACGGGGGTCCGGTTGACAATGCGGGGTTCTGATCTAGTGTCGCCATTTCCAAGTCATGCACCAGGACGACCAGCACCCAGACAAGACATTCGTTTCCCACTTTCCCGGCCACTGGCCCGGCGTTTCCCCGGAGGATTGGAACGACTGGAAATGGCAGATGCGCCATCGCGTGACCACGGTGGAACAACTGGAGAAACTCATTCCGCTGGAGCCCGGCGAGCGGGCGGGAGTGATCCTCTCCGGCACCAAACTTTCCCTTGGTGTCACGCCCCATTTTTTCAATCTCATTGACCCTGAGAATCCGGAATGTCCCATCCGCCGCCAGGTGATTCCGCGCATGGAGGAGGCCACCACGTCGCCCGAGGAAATGGCCGACCCGTGCGGTGAGGATGCGCACATGCCGGTCGAGGGCCTGGTACACCGGTATCCCGACCGCGTCCTGTTTCTCGTGACCGACCGGTGCGCCTCCTACTGCCGCTACTGCACGCGAAGCCGGGTGGTGAGCGGGGCGGGCGATCAGGAACTGCACACCAACTTTGAGGAAATCTTCCGGTATTTGGAAAAGCACACGGAAGTGCGCGATGTGCTGCTTTCCGGAGGGGACGCGCTTCTCTTCAGCGACGAGCGTCTGGACTATCTGCTGGGGCGGTTGCGGGCGATCCCGCATATCGAGTTTGTGCGCATCGGGAGCCGGGTTCCGATTTTTCTTCCCCAGCGCGTCACTCCGGCATTGTGCGCCGTGCTCCGGAAACATCATCCGCTTTGGATGAGTGTGCATGTGAATCATCCGCGCGAACTCACGGTGGAAGTCCGTGACGCACTGGGGCGGCTCGCCGATCATGGGGTGCCGCTTGGCAACCAGAGCGTGCTCCTGCGCGGGGTCAATGACGACCTGCCCACCATGCTGGCACTTGTCCACAAGCTGCTCCAGTGCCGGGTGCGGCCCTATTATCTCTACCAGTGCGATTTGATCAGGGGCTCGGCCCACCTGCGCGCCCCGGTGTCCAAGGGCATCGAAATCATCGAGGGGCTGCGCGGATTCACCTCGGGCTATGCCGTGCCGCAATTTGTGATCGACGCGCCGGGCGGCGGCGGTAAGGTGCCCGTGAATCCCGGTTACGTGATTTATCACGACAAGGAAAAAGTCGTGTTCCGCAATTTCGAAGGCAAAATTTTCGAGTATCCCGAGGCGGGCGACCCCGCAATCCTGCAGGAAACGGTGCCGGACGGATTGTTCGAGGACTACATTTACTCCTAATCCATCGCATGGCAACGCTCTCAATCAAACCCAGATCCCGCATTTTTCATGGCCACGAATGGGTCTTCTCGGGGGAAGTGGCGAGCCTGCGCGGACAACCCGCCGACGGGGAGGTGATCTCGCTCATGGATGTGCGGGGCAAACCCATGGGGTCCGCCATTTTCAATTCCAAATCCCAGATTGTGGCGCGGCGGTTTTCCCGCAGGAAACAGGATTTGGACGCCGATTTTTTCAGGCGCAGGCTGGCGCAGGCCGCCGAATATCGGGTGCACCGCGGGGTGGATCCTTCCGTGTGCCGTCTGGTGTGGAGCGAGAGTGACGGATTGCCGGGGCTCGTGGTGGACCGCTACGGGGATGCGCTGGTGGTGCAGACCCTCACGCTGGGGATGGACCAGCGTCTGCCGGAGATTGTGTCCGCGCTCATGGACGTGTTCTCGCCCGCCCTCATCGTAGAGCGCAACGATGCGCCCGTGCGCCATGCCGAGGGCATGGAACCCCGCACCGGCGTGCTCGCGGGGGAGGGGATCGCTCGCCGCGTGGTGCGCTGGCTGGATCTGGAGTTTGAAGTGGACCTGCTTCAGGGACACAAGACGGGGTTTTATCTCGACCAGGCTGCCAGCTATCCGCTCGTTGCGGGGTTTGCCAAAGGGCGGCGCGTGCTGGACTGCTTCGCAAACCAGGGAGCCTTTTCTCTCTGCTGTGCCAGGGCCGGCGCCTCCGAGGTCATCGCGGTGGAAATCGGCGCCGAGGCGGCGGCGTTGGCCCGTGAAAATGCGAACCGCAACGGTTTGTCGGTGCAGGTGATTGAGGCGAATGCGTTCGACTACCTCAAAGAAGCCGAGGCGGCCGCCAATCCCTTTGGGCTCGTGATTCTGGATCCGCCTTCCTTCACCCGATCCAAGGGAAAACTGCAGGATGCTCTGCGCGGGTATAAGGAAATCCATCTGCGCGCCGCCAAACTGCTCGCTCCCGGCGGAGTGCTGGCGGGCTTCTGCTGTTCGCATCATGTGAGCGCCCGGGACTACGAGGAGACGGTCAATGACGCTCTGGTGGACGCCCGCCGGAGTGCGCATGTGCTGGCGCGTCCGGGGCAGGCGCCGGATCATCCCGTGCTGCTGGGTGTGCCGGAGTCGGAATACCTCAAAGGTCTGGTGCTGGAAATGGCGCCCGGCCGGTGATCCGGCCCCCCTTCCTTTCAACAATGGATTCATGGGGCTCTGGGGCGACCGTAAATATTTCATTTTTCCCGGTTGCATTCGTGCGGCATTCTGGAGTAGTGGTGATTTGTCATGAAACTTCTCACCTGCTTCCTCCTCACGTTTGGTTTCGCCGGTCTTTGCCAGGCCGACATCCATTTTCCTCCCGCCGCCGACCAGGGTCCCACCAAAAAACTGGGCCGTGGAATCTCTAATATTGCATTTGGCGTGGCCGAGGTTCCGGTCACCATTGGCAAGGTCAACAGTGTCGAAGGCAATAATGCCGCCTGCAGTTATGGGGTCATCAAAGGAGCCGCACGCACGCTCGACCGCCTGCAATACGGCGTCCGCGAAGTGGTGACCTTCCCGTTCCCGACCTACAAGGGGAAATACAGCGCACCCTATCGGGACGCGACCATTTGGCCCTCGAATGGATACACGGAATTCCCGCCGGAACTTGGCAATCCTTCCAAGTACCCCTACGCCAGAAACGAGCGCTGATCCGGTTTTCCTGACATGAAACCGGTCCGCAACCAAGGCGGTACCGGGGAGGTTTTTGATCATGGCGGCGGCATAGGCCGCGCTCAAATCCTTGGCTAGGGCTTGGATACGGGCTTTTGCCTTCCGAAGCGAAAGAAGGGCCGCAGGGCGTTCTCGCCCTTCCCCTTGGCGACAACAGCACCTGTCCACTCTCCCAATCGATGACGACGGTGATGAACC
>DYRR01000110.1 GCA_020718605.1 Chthoniobacter flavus
ACCGATTGTTGGCGGGGTATCGCCATATCCTCGTCGATGAATACCAGGACATTGATGCGGACCAGTATGAATTGGTTTCGGCAATCGCCGGGCGCACCCTGGCCGACCCGGACACCAAGCTGTCCATTCTTGCGGTGGGCGATGACGACCAAAACATCTACAGTTTCCGGGGGGCGAACATCGAATTTATCCGCCAGTTTGAAAAGGACTACCGGGCTCGCAATCATTTCCTGGTTGAGAACTACCGCTCCACGCGGCATATCATTGATGCTGCCAACGCGTTGATCGCGCACAACCATGACCGGATGAAAACAAATCGGCCGATTGAGCCGAACAAATCCCGTTTAGATGACGCAGAGGGCGGCAGATGGCAGGCACTTGATTCCGTGACCAAGGGGCGGGTGCAAATTCTCCAAGTTGGAAATGCCCACGAACAAGCGGCTGCTCTGCTCTTTGAATTGCAGCGAATGAAACGCCTCTCCCCCAACCTCGAATGGAGGAATTGCGCTGTTTTGGGCCGCACCCGGGATGAACTCATGCCGATTCGCGCCGCACTCGATTATTGTGGAATCCCCGTAAACTGGGGGTTGGATCGGAGTAATTTGCCTTCGCTCCACCAGATTCGCGAGGTCGCACAATGGCTGGATTTCCTCAAAGTCCACATCCACGATTTGAATCGAGCCGGTGAATTTTTGGGCGAAATCGATCGCATGGAACATACGGTCGGAGGTGGTGCAAATCCCTGGTGGCGGCTCGTTCGTGAAATTGCGGCAGAATGGTGGCAGGAATCCAGCAACGCGGAAACACCGGTTTCGGCTGCAATCGACTTTTTTTACGAGTCCCTCGAACAACGACGACGCGAGCCGGCGTTCGGGGACGGTGTATTTCTGAGCACTATTCATTCAGCCAAAGGCATGGAGTTTGATCATGTTTTCATTTCCGGCGGCGGCTGGCAACACCCGGTTGGAGATCGAAACCGGGAGGACGAAAGACGACTCTGCTATGTTGCAATGACTCGGGCGCGTCAAACGCTGGCAATGTTTGAACGCACTGACGACCCCGACCCGTACACTGGGTTGCTCACAGACGACTACTCCGTGCGCCGTGGCCCGGGGCTGGTCGATGATCTGCCGCAGGAAATCACAGACTTGCGATATGAAACGCTTGCGCTCGATGATGTTTTTCTTGGATTCCCCGGCAAACAACCGGACAACCACCCAATTCACAAATGCCTCGGGGAATTGATTCCCGGTTCCCAACTTTACCCCATAGTCACTCCAAAGGGACATGTTGAGCTTTTGAATTCAACAGGGACGGCTGTCGCGGGCCTTTCAGTAAAAGCCCGCGAGTCGTGGATGGGTCGGATTGATAAGATTCGCCGTATCAGCGTTGTGGCCATGGTCGTCAGGCACCTTGAGAACGTTGATCCAGAATACACTGCAAACTACCGCTGCAAGAAGTGGGAGGTTCCAGTGGTTGAGATTGTCTGGAGGTAGTGTTGCCTTTTCATCAAAAGTTTTGTCAGCTTCTCACAATGCTGTTGGTGCCGCTTCCATTCTGGCATTGATGCAGCCCACATCGACATCTGCACGCAACAAAGGCTAATTTCCCGCGTTAGTTCTATCAGGATCTTTTGATGGGATTCCCGGAGTCTGTCAGCGCAGTGAGGGTGTGGCGGCCACACAGGTAGAACAAATGACGGAGCAAGTTAGACTGGACAAACCTGTTGAGACACCTACTGACCCTCCCGCATTCCGCGCATCCTTGTGGCGGCGGCGCGGTGCTGGGTGGCGCGGGCGCTGACATCGGAGAATTGATTCTTTGGGCCCTCCAAGTGAGCCGCCAGGGCGCGGATTGTCGTGAACCGGAAAAAATCCGTAATCGGAAACTCCCGTCCGAGGGCTGCGCACAACCGGCGGTGGATCGCTGCGAGATGCAGGGAACTGCCGCCCATTTCCAGAAAATTGGTTTCCAGACCGGGTTCTTCCCCCAGCACCCCGCTCCACAGCGACACCATCCGGGTTTCCAGACCCGATCGGGGACCATTTGTGATGCGTGGCGGGGAGGGGACATCCGGCAGAGGAAGCGCGGCGGCGTCCAGCTTGCCGTGCGCCGTGAGGGGAAACTCGCGCACCGGCACGATGTGCGCGGGAACAAGATGCGCGGGCAATTCCATCGCCAGAAAATCCCGCAACGCCCCGGGATCGATGCCGCCGTCTCCGGCGGGAATCACGTGCGCCATCAGGATCTGATCTCCGCCCGTCTCCCGGACCGTCGCCACGGCGCGCCGCACGGAAGGATGCCGCATCAGGACCGATTCGACCTCTCCGGGTTCCACCCGGAACCCGCGCAACTTCACCTGTCCGTCGATGCGCCCCAGAAAATGAAGCTGTCCGTCCCCACCGATTCGCACCCGGTCCCCGGTTCGATAGGCGCGGCAGCCCGTCCATGGAATGACGATAAATTTCTCACGGGTCAGGTCCGGACGCCCCAGATAGCCCAGGGCAAGTCCGTCCCCCGAGAGCCACAACTCGCCCTCACTTGCCTGCGCCACCGGTTCCAGTGTGTCCAAATCGCAAACCCAGGCCGACGTGCCGGGCACAGGCAGACCGATCGGCACGTCGGCATCGGGGGCGTAATCGGGCGGCACCGGAAAAAATGTGGCGATCACGGTGCTCTCCGTGGGGCCGTAGGCATTCACGATCCGGACACCGGGATGCGAATCAAGAAAGCGGCGGAGCAGTGTGGGCGAGAGCACTTCACCACCCACAAGAAATTGCTGCACGCCCGCGAGCAGCGCGGGATCTTCCTCCACGATGCGGTGGAACAGCGAGGTCGTGATGTTTGCGATGGAGACGCGGTGCGCGCGAATCGCCGACGCGAGTGCGGGCAGATCCATCGCACTGCTTTCGAGCAATACCAGTGTGCAGCCGTTGAGCAGAGCGCCCCAGATTTCAAATCCGGCCAGGTCGAAGGAAAGGGAGGTCATTTGCAGCAATCTCTGCTCTCCGGACCAATCGAACACCCCGCCGGCGCGTGCCAGGCACACCATGCCGCGATGGGGCACCACCACGCCTTTGGGGCGGCCGGTGGAACCCGAGGTGTAGGTCACGTAGGCGGGATCTTCCGCGTCTGCATCCCCGCCTGACCTTGCCTCGTAGCCTGCTCCGGGAGGAGCGGGACGAACCCCGGACATGCCGGAGGATGTCCCTCCAAGCGGACGGGTGGGCGTGTCCGATGGAGGGTCAGCGTCCCCGCTTGACCGTTTTTCAACGTGGGCGGGACAGGACTTTCCGGAAGCATTCATCACTTCCGGACCCAGATCGGCGAACACTTCGGCCCCGCAGGCTGGGGCGAGGATCAGACTCAGTCCGGAATCGGACACCAGAAAGCGCAGCCGCTCCACCGGATAATCCGGATCGAGCGGCACGTAGGCGGCTCCGGCCTTGAGCGTGGCCAGCAGCGAAATGACCATGTTCGGTCCGCGCTCGCCGCTCACCCCAACCAGCGCACCCCGGGCGATGCCACGCTCCGACAAGCGCGCGGCCAGCGCATCGGACGCGAGGTCAAGTTCCGCAAAGGTCAGCGAGCCTCCCCCCCACAACAGGGCGGGACGATCCGGTTGTGTGGCGGCGACTTCGCGGAACAGCATGGGCACGGTGGCCCCGCGCGGATACTCGGCGGCTTTGGCGGGAAGGAAAGGATTCGGTGTGTTCATCGGGGTGTCCGGGAGATTTTTGTATCAAGAGGGTGTCTTTTGTCCGGCATTTTCGCCATAATCGCGGTCATGTCGAGAACACCAAAGATGCACCCGGGTCCGCTGGGCTACCACCAGGAGATCGAACTCGAGATCGAAACCCTCACCAACGAGGGGTGCGGACTGGGCCGGCACGACGGCTGGGTGGTGATGGTTTCCTTCGCGCTGCCCGCCGAGCGGGTGCGGGTGCGGGTGTATCGCAATCACTCCAACTTTTCCGAAGCCGATCTGCTTGAAGTGCTGCGGGTTTCTCCGGATCGGATCGCCCCCGTCTGCCCTTTGTTCGGATGCTGCGGCGGATGCCAATACCAGAATCTTGCCTATCCGGTTCAACTGGAATGGAAACGCAGGCATGTCGCCGAGGTGCTGCAACGGCTCGCCCGGATCGGGGCGCCGGTCGAACCCGTCGTGGCTTCGCCCCGTCCATTCGGGTACCGATCCAAAATTACCCCCCATTTCGACCGTCCCAAAGGCTCCACCGGTCCCATCGGATTTCTCGAATCCGGCAAGCGCCACAGCCTCGTGGATGTGCCGCAGTGTCCGCTGGCGACCGAGGCCATCAATGCGGCTCTGCCGGAACTGCGTGCCCGGGTGAAGAGGGAAATGCCCGGGCGCAAGACCGGGGCCACCCTGCTCCTGCGCGAGGGTTGCGGGGGCGTGACCAGCGATCCGGCGGCAACAATCACCGAGCGGGTCGGGGATTTGGAATTGAGGTTCGGGGCGGGCGATTTTTTCCAGAATAATCCCTTCATTCTGCCGTTGCTGGTCGGGCATGTCGTCGCCGAGGCCTCCGGCGGCCATGCCCGGTTTCTGGTGGATGCCTATTGCGGCAGCGGACTTTTTGCGCTGGCGGCGGCGAAGCATTTCGAACGGGTCGCCGGGGTCGAGGTGAGCGAGCGGGCCGTGCTGTCCGCCCGGGCCAATGCCGCACACAATGGAATCGTCAACTGCACCTTCCTTGCCGGGACGGCGGAGGCAATTTTTGCGGGCCTGCATTTCGAGGGCGGCGAATCGGCGGTGATCATCGATCCACCCCGAAAAGGCTGCGATGGGCTGTTCCTTGACCAGCTTTTTGTGTTCCGTCCGCGCCGCGTGGTCTATGTGTCCTGCAATCCCGCCACCCAGATGCGCGATCTGGTTCGCTTCGTCGCGGCCGGCTATCGGGTGGAACGGGTCCGCCCCTTCGATCTTTTTCCTCAGACCAAGCACCTCGAATGCGTCGTCACATTGGAGCGGCCCTGAAATTTGTGGAACGGACCGTGCCCGGTGATTCGCCAAATGCCCAGCGGAATGCCCGGCAGAAATGGGTGGCGCTGCCGAAACCGCTGTTCACCGCCACCTCCTGGATCGGCATGCCGGTTCCGCACAGGAGCTGCCTCGCCGTGCGAAGCCTCAGATCGCGCAGATAATGGGCCGGGGTCACCCCCGTCTCCGCATGAAAAATCCGGGAAAAATGTTCGCGCGACATCGAGAACCCGGCGGCCACCTCCTTGATGTTGATCGGACGCCGGTGATGATCGCGCAGGTAGTTTTCCGCCTGGCGCACAGGGCTTTCCCCTTCCGCGCGAACCCGGGAGAGCTCCCGGGCCAAGGCACAGACAAGCCGGGACAGTGCTTCGCTGGTATGATAACGGTCCCGGAATCCCTTCGACTCGTAAAGGCGGGCGATCGACATCAGCTCCCCGGCCGTCTCGCCCCCGGCATCCAGCGTCACCACATCCCCATAAGCCTGGATCAGATCCGCAATCACCGGCCTCGCCCCAAGGAAATTCACCCAGGAAAACTCCCAGGGGCGGTCAAGTTCCGCGGGATAATAATATTCCGTCGGGGTGCCTTCCAGCATCAGCAGAGCCTGGCCTACCGCGCAGGAAAGCACAGAACCGCCCCTTCGCAGCCGCCCTTCCCCGCGCCATGTGAATTGAACGATGACGCCAAGGCCGACCCTCTTTGCATTGTCCCAATGATAGGTCGGCGACCGGACGGATTCCCGGAGCGCCGAGGATACCAGTTCAAAGACAACATCGTTCATATCACATTTTGTATATCAAAGATCACATCTGCCCAATTGAAAAATGTTTCACGGGGCGAATATCCTCGCCGTCGATATGGCAAAAATCTCATTCATCGGGGCCGGCAGCGTTGTTTTCTCGAAAAACCTCATCTGCGACATTCTGCAAAACAAGGAACTGGAGAACTCGGTGATCTGCCTGATGGATATCGACCCCGCCCGGCTCAAGGTGGCGGAAATCCTCGCCCGCAAAGTGGTGGCGCAACTCGGGGTGCCCGCGCGTGTGGAGGCCACCCTCGACCTCCGGAAAGCCTGCACGGGTGCGCGTTATGTGATCACCATGATCCAGGTGGGCGGCTACAAGCCGGCCACCGTCACGGATTTTGAAATCCCGAAAAAATACGGGCTGCGTCAGACCATCGCCGACACGCTTGGGGTGGGCGGGGTGTTTCGTGCGTTGCGGACCATGCCCGAACTCGTGAAGGTCGGCAATGCGCTCCGGGAATTCGGATCCCCCGACCCGCTCTTCCTGAACTATTCCAACCCGATGGCGATGAACATGATGGCGATCGACCGCGTGTGCGGGGTCCCCTCGGTCGGCCTCTGCCACAGCGTGCAGGGCACCTCGCACCAGTTGGCCGGCTATGCGGGACTCCCCCACAAGGATATCAGCTACAAGGTCGCCGGCATCAACCATGTGGCCTTTTTTCTGGAATTCAAATACCGCGGACAGGATGCCTATCCTCTGCTCTTTCAAGCACTCGAAAACCCGCAGGTCTTCGCGGCGGACAGGGTGCGGTTCGAGATGATGCGGCGGCTCGGGTATTTCGTCACGGAATCGAGCGAGCACTTTTCCGAGTACTGTCCGTGGTTCATTCATCACGGGGAAAAAATGGTCCGGGATTTCGGAATCCCGCTCGACGAATATCTCCGCCGCTGCGAATCCATCATTGCGACCTGGAAAGACACCGAGAAAAAGATGCTGGCGGACAGCCGGGTGAGCATTGGAAAAAGTTTGGAATACGGATCACAGATCATTTATTCCATGGAGAGCGGTGTCCCGGTGGTGGTGTATGGCAACGTCCCCAACCACGGACTGATCACCAATCTTCCCTCCCGTTGTTCCGTGGAGGTGCCGTGTCTGGTGGATGCGCAGGGCATCCAGCCGACCGTGATCGGGGAGCTGCCTCCCCAGCTTGCCGCCATGTGCCGCACCAACATCGCGGTGCAGGAGCTGGCCGTGGAGGCCTTCCTCACCGGGAAACGCGAGCACATTTACCACGCGGTGATGATGGATCCGCACACCTCCAGCCAGCTCCCGCTGGATGCGATCTGGAAGATGTGCGACGAACTCATCGAGGCCCATCAACGGGACGGATTCCTTCCGCAGTTTGCGCCTGTCCGGCGCAACACCGGGCGCGGTGCGGCGTCTCTGGAACGGGTGATGGTGTCGATCGAGGATGCGGGAAGCCCGGCGGACAATGCCGCCGCCGATCTTGTGCTGGTGGTCGAGAACACCACCGGCTCGCGCTTCAAGGGGGACTTGAAACTTGAGTTGGACGCCACGGCGTTCCGTCTTGGCCGCCCGCCAAAAGTGGCCTGCCAGGTTGCCGCCGGCGGCGTTTTGAGGATTCCCTTCCGCGTGCGCCGCCTCAGGCCGGGGGTGCCGCTCGCAGTCGGGGCGGGCTGTGCGTCGCCCTTGGTTTTCTCGAAGCATTTCCTCCAGCCCGTGCGTGAGATCGTCCAGCCCGGCAAGGATTCGGTGAAAGTGATTTGGTCCGGAAATACGGTCGCAGAGGGTGCCATTGTCCGCGAAAAAAGCGGGCTCAAACTCGCCCTGCGCATCCACGATACCGACATCCAAATCAACAGGGATGCGTTCTGGGACGGCAGCGCCATTGAACTATTTTTCGCCCCTACCGCCCGCCAGGCCGGGGCGCCTCTACAGCTCGTTGTGCTGCCGGACAGGAAAAATCCACGCATCACTGCACTCAAAGATCCACGGGCGATTCCGGGTGCAAAGATCTCGGTGCGCGCGGACAAGGGGGGATACGACACGGAAATATTCATCCCATGGAAGGCGGTCGGCGCTCCGGCCGGGCAGCCGTTCTTGATGGAGTTGCAGGTGCGCGTCAATGCGCTCGGGGATGCCCATGGCCGCGTGGCGGCCATCTGGCAGGGCTCGGCCAAACCCCAACAGGAGAGCGGCAACTTCGCGGTGATCCTCCCCTGACCATTCGAAGACCGGGACCGGGATCTTTTCGGCGGGGCAGCGGTTCCTTTGGCCCCGCCGCCCCGGGCTCGGCCGTTGGAAATCGGGGTCTTGCGATCCGTTCGTTCGTGGGTTTGTCCGTCCAACGGACGGGCGTTCATTGAACCCCCATTTTGGATTTTCTTGACGCATGGGAAAACATGCGCTAAAGACGTGCGTTGTGAAAACTTTTTCGATTATGGAGACGCAACATAATCTGTCTCAGGTTTTGAGGGTTGTGCAGTCCGGACAGAAAGTGGGAATAACCCGCAGGAAGCAACTCATCGCGCACCTTGTTCCCATTCAGGAATCGGTGGAACTTCCTGACTTTGTGGGGCGGGCGTTGGCAAGGCGTTGACTCCGGGGTATTGCTTGAGGAATCACGGG
>DYRR01000111.1 GCA_020718605.1 Chthoniobacter flavus
GCACCGCACAATCCCCCCATTTTTTCCATTTCCTCCAGAGGATCGTAAGGATTCGGGTGACACACAACTCTGGGCCGTGCATGGCGACTCACTGCCGCGCCTTTTGGAGGGCGGCATGGGCACCCTCTATGTCACCGGTCTTTTCCAGTAAAATGGCAAGAGCCCGCCAATCCACCGCCTCTCCCCCACTGCGCCGGAGCGCCTGCCTCTGGTATCGGAGGGATTGCGGCCACATCTCATTTTCGGCAAGCAACACGGCCATCAACCGATCTGGCAACGGACTGCGGATATCCAGAGTGCGGGCATACTCCAAAAGAACACCGGCCTCGTAGGATTGACCGCTCTCCGCAAGGAGCACCGCACAATGCAACACTGCGTCGATGTGCCAGGGATTTCTTGAGATAAAATCCTTCAGAACTACAATCGCCTCACTGCTGCGATGTTCACTAGTCAAAAGCACTACGAGATTTCGAATGATGTGCCAGCCATCGGGCCAGGTCTCCAGGCCGAGACGGAGAACCTGTTCGGCCTCCCGATTGCGTCCCATGGAGATCAGGCAGGCGGACGCATACGCCGGAGCCAGACAAAACCGGGGATGGGTTCCACGCTCGGCAAGCATTTGACTGCGGGTCATCTGTAAGAGCGGCAGAGCCTCTGCGACATCTCCTTTTTCTTGAAGTACCATCCCGAGAAAAATCTTGCTGAGAGGATCTTTCGGATGCCTGTCCACCGATTTTCTCTGAATTGTCTCCGCTTCGCCAAACTTTCCGTCCAGAATAAGATTGATCGAAGCGAGCGCGAGCAGACGGGGGGAAGCCATCCCGTTCTGTAAGGTTGCCCGCATAAACACATCCTGATTTCTCCACTCCCGTGCGCGAAGGTGCGTGCGAACCCCAAGCAACAGAACCCAACACACCACGCATCCCACTGCAATCCGCCGGATTTTACCGGTCATATCCCACCACAACGCGGCTCCGCCAAGAATAAGCCCCGCGAACGGCAGATACATCCAATGTTCCGCAGAATCGGTATTGGGGGGTGCCAAAAGAGGCGAGATCGGCAGAAACGCGATCACGAACCAAAATGCACAAAACATTCGCAGTCTCCGGGTGCCGCCCGGCCAGAACGCGATCCCGGCCAAAACGACACAGAACGCGAGGACAACGGGCAGCAGTTCGATCCCCGAGCCGCCCTCCACGATGAGTTTGCGTTCCATAGAGAGCCGCAGCGGAGCAATGAACAGCGTCGCATAATCGCCCAGCACAAGCACCGATTTCCACAGAAGGGGGCCAAGAGGACGCTCCGCAGCCGAGGTTTTCTCGAAAAGTGCCGGGGGCAGGGTCCGCAACATGGCATAGAAGGTGGTGAGCATCAGTGCGCCAATCCAGACAGAAGCCCTCACTCTCGCGGAAGAATGGGATCTCCATGCCCCCTCGTAGATGGCAAACAGTGCCAGCCAGACCAGCCCGGTCTCCCGTGAGCAGAGGGCCAGCATTCCACAAGCGAAGGCTGCAATCGTTGCGGCAGACCGATGCAGTGGCTGTGCTGCGGTGACAGCCATCCGGAAAAACAACCAGCCCGACAGAGCAAAACACATTGCCAGCGGATCCGCCCGTCCGCTCACATACGCCACAGCGGCGTTGTGGGCGGGATGCACGGCCCAGATCAAAGCCACGGCCCACGCGAGTGCTTCGGGTCTGGACAACCACGTTTTGCCGTGCGCTGGAGGGTCAGACTCCTGTCCTGACCTTCGTTCCTCAAGCCGGTCAGGACAGGAGTCTGACCCTCCAGAGAAATCCCGCAGCAGACCCGCTGCCAGCCTCCAGAACAACACTGCGGCTCCACCATGCCAGAGCAAACTGGATACGCGATACCCCGGGAACCAGGTCCTCCACAGCAGATAATCACCGAGAAAAGATAGATTTTGAACCGGACGATAGTAGGCGGTATAGGGCTCGATCCAAAGCCATTGGTGGAACATTTCGCCGATCAAATACGGGCTCTTGAAAAACGGATTCGATCCCACCAAAAAAACGTCGTCCCAGACAGGTTTGAGATCGGTCGACCATCCATAGGCAAGAAACACCGCCAATACCAAAGCCAATGCGGCAAGAACACGGGAAATGGCGGATGGCAACATCTGCGGGACTATCGCAACGGCGCATCCACCCGTCAATGCGGCAGGCAATGCACCCGCGTATTTTTCCAAGAAACAGGATAGACCTTGAATGGAGGACTCCATCCGTTTATCACCCAGTCGTGAATTTTCAACACAACGAAATTTTGGGGAATGAGTAAAGCCTCTATCAAAATCCCGTCCCCGGCTTACGATCCTTGGCGCCTCTGGATTTTGGTTATCGCTGCCCTGGCGACCTTTGCAAAACTCTGGTGTGCCGCAACCACCATCGGCACAAATGATGTGATGCTGTACTATAAATACGGCGCAATTATCTCGGACAAAGGTCTGGCTGAGATGTACAAAACCACAGTGCTGTTCAATCACACCCCGCTGGTTGGGTATTTCTCTTCAATATTGTACAATCTAAGCCTGCCCGACGGTCGCTGGTTTCCGTTGTTTCTTCGTCTTCCGGGGATTATTGCCGATCTTGCAACGGTGGGTTTTCTCATGAACTTGAGGCGTCGGATGGGTCGCCCCCCTGGGTGGGCTCTGGCAGTGTTGGCCGCAAGTCCGGTTTCCTTTATGGTGACAGGATATCACGGTAACACGGATTCCCTACTCGCACTTCTTCTTATCCTGTCTGCGAGTGCCGCCATGCATTCCAAGCCGATCTCCTCTGGTCTTTGGTTGGGACTCGCCTGCAACATCAAAGTGATTCCACTACTCCTTGTTCCTATTCTCATTTTCTACTGGCTCCAAGCCGGATGGAAAAG
The DNA here is from genome assembly GCA_020718605.1 of Chthoniobacter flavus. Classification (GTDB taxonomy): domain Bacteria; phylum Verrucomicrobiota; class Verrucomicrobiia; order Chthoniobacterales; family CAKUMP01; genus DYRR01. The sequence goes on from DYRR01000111.1 coordinate 2,893, forward strand.
AACGGCGCAATCTCTCATCTGCATGGGCCTGGTCTGTTTCCTCGGGTGGTTGCCCGCCTTGATCTCAGTTCCCGACATCTTCTTTTCCAATGTCCTTTCCTACAAAGGCTACTGGGGCATCTGGGGGACAACCCTGTGGCTGTATCTCACAAAAATTCCAGAGTTTTCCGTTGTTTCATTTACTGGACTAAGCACGGCGCAGGAGATCTTCATGAGCGTCTCGCGGGCGGCGATCATACTGGCGTCCTGTATTCTTGGATGGAAATCCAGAAAATCCTCTGGCTTGCAAGTATTTGAAACCATTGGACTACTGTGGGTCCTCTTCTTTGCTTTGGCCCCGGGGGTCGCTCCACAGTATTTCGCCTGGATACTTCCTTTTCTGGTGATTTTATCGCCCGGTTGGTTTGTTTTATTCACCGCAGCGTCCAGTCTGTACTTGTTTGTCTTCTACAATACAATCAGCGGTGGCATGCCATGGAACTACGGGATCGCACACAGTGGTTACCCAGTGAATTGGATTCTCTGGGGCCTATGGCCTTGGTTCGTCTCGTGCGCCGCAATGATCTCGCTCTTGAAGGCGTGGGCGATAAATCTGGCCCGGAAGCGTGATGGCTTGATTGACGGGGCTTTGTGATGCGCCACGCAGCGTTGAGCCTGAGAATCTAGTCACTCGTGCGCCAGGAAACCGTATTTCTGCAGGAACTCCTCGAGCTGGCCAACGTCGAAATCGCCGAGCACCAATCCGTCCACTTCGATCACCGGCACAAGGGGTTGCCCGCTCAGATCGACCGCTTTTCGCCTGGCATCAAGGTCCGCTCCGACATCGACAACGGTAAAATGCCAACCGCGCGCGGAGAGCCACTCCTTGGCGTCCTGGCACCAACCGCAGATCGGTCTGGAGTAAAGAATGATTTTTTCGGGATGTTTGAGGATTTTCATTTGGCCGGGCAGGCTAGCACTGGTTGCGCCCCGGGGCAAATCCCACTTGAAAATTTCCCTCGATAAACTGGCCATCGAAGCGGGAGTTGTGTAGTTTCGGGATGCTTGTGCCATGAAAACCGATCTTCCCCTCGAATCCCTCTTCCAGAGCATTGAAAATTGAACGCGCAGCGTGCATGATTCCGGGTTTCCGACATGCCGCGCATCCTGCTCACCATCGCCTACGACGGCCATCCCTACTCCGGATGGCAGAGCCAGCCCTGCGGCAAAACAGTGCAGGATCATCTGGAGAAATCGCTCGCGGCCCTGTGTGGCACTTCGGTGCGGGTGCATGGGGCGGGTCGGACGGACGGGGGCGTGCATGCTCTCGCCCAATCGGCGCATGTGGATCTTCCCGATCCCTGCATGCCGGTGGGAAAAATCCCGGTGGCGGTGAATGCCCGCCTGCCGACACAGATCCGGGTGGTGGCGGCGAGGCGGGTCGGCCCCGACTTTCACGCCCGGTTTTCCGCGAAGGGCAAGGTGTACCGGTATCGTGTCTGGAACGCCCCCACCCTGCATCCGCTGGAAATCGGCCGGGCATGGCATGTGCCCGAGCCGGTCGATCTGGCGCGGTTGCGCGAGGCGGTGTCACAGTTCGAGGGGCGGCACGATTTTTTTGCGTTTGCGGCCAATCGCAGGACACCGGTGGGCAATACCGTGAGAACCATCCGCTCCGCGCGCGTGCGCCGCGAGGGGGCGCTCCTTACGCTCACCTTTGACGGGGACGGATTTCTCTTCCGCATGGTTCGGCTCATGGCCGGCGCCGCGCTGCGGGTGGGCAAAGGACGCGAACCGATGGAATGGCTATCCGACCATCTTAAGCGCCGCGCGCAGGGAAAGGCCAGATACTGCGCCCCGTCGGACGGGCTGTATCTGGTGCGGGTCCGATATTGACAGCACCTACTTTGTCATCGGCGCGATGGGCACGGCCGCCTGGTGCAGCACCGATTGGAGCCGGTCGAGATCCGATTTGCGGGTGATTTTGTTGTCCAGATGGTCCGTGACATAGAAGGTGTCGATCGCGGCGCCTTTTTCCGTGGCGACACGGGAAAGCCCGATGTTCGCCCCGGTCGAGGCGATGGCGCGGAGCAAATCGTAGAGGAGCCCCAGGCGGTCGGGCGTCTGGATGTCGATGAGGGTGTAGGTGGGATGGACGTCGTTGCGAATGCTGATGCGCGTGGGAAATTCGATCTCCTGGGAGAGGTGGAATGCGGTGCGTTTTCGGGCGTTTTGCAGGAGCGGTGTGAAATCGAAGTCCGGATTGAGCATGAACTCGGAAAGGGTCACCTCAAAAAGAGTTTGGTCCCGCTCGTCGGTCACCGCTTGAAAATCGGTGTCGCAGACACGGAACACATCCAGCACGAGATTGTCGCCACGGGTGTAAATGTCGGCGCTCAGGATGTTGATGCGGGCGATGGCAAAGGAACAGGCGATGCGGGCAAGCAACGCTTCGCGGTCCCAGGTGCAGACGGCAACCTCCGAGTGGGCCTGGTCGATGCGGGCCGTCCATTTCACCGATGGGGAGAGAGACTCGCGCGGCTCGCGCTTGGCCAGATGCCGCAGAAACGTCCGGAACAGCTTGATGTGGGCGACGATCTCCGGCGCCTCGAACGCGCGGAAATACGAGTTCGGCATGGATTGGAAATGCGCGACCACCTCCTCCGAATAGGACGGGCCGAGACGGCGGGCCGTTTCCTCGCGCAACTGCTTGCGCTCGGTGCGGCGTTCCTCGTAAAAAGCCCTGCTGTCCGCCAGGAAACCCGTCGTGCGCCGATAGAGAATCCAGACGAGGGATTCCTTCCAATCGGACCACACCGCCTCGCCGCCCACGGCCAATCCATCGGCGAGAGTGAGCAGCATCAGGGCATCAAGATTATCCTGATTGCGCACCACCCCCGCAAACTCCTCGATGGTCGCGTTGTCATCCAGATTTCGACGCTGGGCGGTCTCGGAAAGCAGCATGTGGTTGTCCACCAGAAAAATAAGAAGCCGTCGGCGTTCCGCGGAGAGTTGGAGGCGGCGGGCCACTTTGTGGGCAAAAAGAGTGCTCTCCTCGGCATGGTGCCGCCCGCCCGCCGATTTGCCGGTGTCGTGGAGCAGGATCGCCAGATAGAGGACAAAAGTATCCTCCAGAGTGCTGAACAGTTCGCGATAACCGCGCAGTTTCGGATCTTCGGTATCGATGAGTGCGTCCAGCTTGTCGATGCAGACCAGGGTATGCTCGTCGGCCGTGTAGCGGTGAAAAAATTCGTGCTGCACCAGACAGGTGAGCCCGCCAAACTCGGGCAGATAACGCCCCAACAAGTCCGCTTCATGCATGAGGCGCAGGATGCGCCCGACCTCGCCTTTGCGCGTGAGAATCGCCTGGAAAGTTTCCCTCACGGTTTTCGCGTACTGGAAGGTCCGGTTCACCAGACGCACCCTGCGGCGGATGAGCTGCAACAGATCGGGACTGAACGCGATCTGCCGCTGTTGGATGTGCAAAAAGGCCCGCATCATGCGGTCGGGATCCGTTTTGAATATTTCGCGCGATTCCGGGAACAGCAGCCCGTTCTCGGCATAAAACCCGTCAAACTCCTCCCGTTTGGCGACACGTTTTGCGAGGAATCCGAACACCCGCTTCGGGGCTGCGGTGCGGAGCGGCAGCGAGAGACGCTCCGAGACTGTCGCCGTGAGCAGATAAATCTCCCGGGCATGCCGGTAATAATCGCGCATGAACTCCTCGCTGCGCCGGAGGATGGTGCGCTGGGGATAGTTGAACTTGGTGGCCACCCTGCCCTGAAAAAACAGCGTCAGCACATCTGTCCCGCGCCCGTTGAGATAGTGGAGTTCCGTGCGGACCCGGAGCAGGAAATCGTAGGCCACCTCAAGCCGGCGCCGTTCGCTCTCGGAAAGAAATTTCTTCTCCACCAATCCTGCGGTGGTGCCGGTGCCCACCTTGAAAAACGACATCCAGTTGAGGTTTTGATAGTCCCGCAGGCCGCCGCAGCCACTCTTGATGTTGGGCTCCTGGAGGGTGATGGTGTTCTCGAACTTGGCGTGCCGCTCCAATTGGTTCCCCACCCGCCACCGGATGTATTCATTCTCGTGTCCCCGGACGCATTTGGCCTGGAATGCGGTCTGGAACTTTTCGAACAGTGCCCTGTCCCCGGCGACAGGGCGGGATTCCAGCAGTGAGGTTTTGGAAAGGGGATCCGCGTTGGCCTGCAGCACCGCGCTTTTCACCGAGCGGGTGGAGTGACCCACCTTGAATCCCATGTCCCAGAGCAGGTAGAGAATGTGTTCGATGATCTCATTCTGCCGCGCCATGGGCTTTTCTCCGCGTCCGGCAAAAAGGAACATGATATCGACGTCGCTGAAGGGGTTGAGTTCCCCCCGTCCATAGCCGCCGTCCGCCACCAGCACGAGACCGGAGTCCAGACCGGGCGTCTTGGCCCATCGGCAGGCATCACGGAACAGATGCGCCAAGACCACATCGATGAGACTCACCCGCAGCCGGGCAATCTCGCGTCCGCCGCCTCCGGCATTGTGGCGAAGCCGGATCCGGTGCTCCTCGATTTTGAGAAAATTCTGATAAAGCTCCAGGAGATCCTTGGGCCGGTCCTTGTGGGCGAGGGCCAGCTTTTTTTCGGCGTGTTCCAGTATTTTTTCGAGGTGGCGCGACATGTTAGGAATTGGAAAAGCGGAAACGGACCACACCGGTCACAGGCATTGAATGGCTACTGCGGACCGGATGCCGCATCCGGGTCCGGCCTCCGGGAAATGGGTATCAGAAGAATGGCGCAGGCAAGGCAGACCAGCGCCCCGCCGAAGCCCAGGTAATGCAACAGCCATGCTCCATCGGCAAGCGTCTGGAGCGGAGTTTCTGTCTCGATTTCGGGCAGGATGAAAATATTGAGCCCCCACTCGGCAATGCCACACCCCGTGCCGGCAATGGCAAACAGAAGTGCTAGGACAGCCAGGATTTTAACGGTCATGGACGGAGTGTTTGCGCGGTCACCATTGAATCACGGAACTGGCCCAAGTGAGCCCGCCTCCAAATACCATCAGCAGCACATAATCCCCCTGTTTCATCCGTCCGGTGCGATTGGCCTCGTCCAGGGCAATGGCCACGGCGGCGGCACTGGTGTTGCCAAACCGGTCGAGATTGATGAGAAAGCGGTTCATCGGGATGCGGAGACGGGAGGCCACCGCCTCGATGATGCGCAGGTTGGCCTGGTGCGGAATGAAGCAGGCGATGTTATCCGCGTGGAGGCCGGCATCGTTCATCACGGTGGTGGCGGCGTTGAGCATGGAGGTGACGGCCTGCTTGTAGGTCTCCTTGCCATTCATCTTGATCGTGGCGAGGCGCTGGTCGTAGTTGTCGGCGCCGATGGGATTGCGGCAACCGCCCCCCGGGATATTGAGGATTTCCGCGAACGCACCATCACTGCCCATGTGGGTGGAGATGATGCCATGGGCGCCCTGGCGGTTTCGCAGCACCGCCGCGCCCGCCCCGTCGCCGAAGAGGACGCAGGTGTTGCGGTCG
>DYRR01000112.1 GCA_020718605.1 Chthoniobacter flavus
CCGACAGCAACATGGCAAAGGCGAACGCCCCCACCACTGTGATCAGTTTAATTCCTCTCATGTGTTTTTCCGCGCAGATGGAACCACACATCGGCCCGCGGTTCAATAGCGGTGTCGCGGTGGCCGCGGGCTGGGATTACTCGAGGTCGTAAAGCGAATTGTCCGCAGAGAGGAATCCGGTGTCGGGGGCGACGTTTTTGGCGCCGTTTTGATTCTCGGTGAAACGTTCGCGCAAAGAGGCGGCGCGTCCATCGCAGAAAGCGACGTTGCTGCGTTTTTCATGGCGAAAGCCCTGGGTGCCGGCCCATCGTCCGCCGGAATACTGATCGCCCGTGTTCGGCCAGGGCGCGCGCATGAACTTGTTCGCGCCGGACGAGTACTGGCCGTCGCCAAAAAGCGCGGTGCCGGAGGGATGGGCGACGGCGGAGCCTTTGGCCGGCTCGGGAATGTTCTCGAACTGACCATGCCCGATGTAACTGGTGTTGTAATTGTAACCCGTATGCGGGTCCGTCAGCCAGTTGGCCCCGCCGGTGAAGGACGGGCACTGCTGAATCTGTTTGACGCCATGCCCCTGCCACAAGATTCCCGGCATCACCTGGTTCGAGCCGTCCGCCATGGTGGTCAGGTCCCATGCGTAGGAAATCGTCACTCCGTCCTCGACGGCGAAGTAATACGCCGGCGGGTAGCTGTTATTGTGATCGCCCACATAAACCTGCGCGGCGATTCCCATTTGGCGCAAATTGCTGACACAATTGACGCGCTTGGCCGCGGCCTTGGACCGCGCCAGCACCGGCAGAAGCATCGCGGCCAGTATGGCGATGATGGCGATCACCACCAGCAACTCGATTAGAGTGAACCCCGGACCGCGCGCGACTGGCATTCCACGTTTCATGGCGCGCTTGCCGCCACCCGGTAATAGGCCCGGCCTGGGGGCGGCGACATGTCTGTAAACCGGACGGGAGCGGTGGTTGACGGGGAGATGTTTGTCAGCGTCGTCCAGCCGCTCAAGTCCCCCGAGCGTTGGATGCCGTAGGTTAGTGCTGGCGCAGGAGAGAAGGCCACCTCGACGCCATTCGTGACAAGCGCGATGCTCACAATTGGACCGACGATTCGCGCGAGGGCAAACGCGGAACAATTCGTTATCCCCTCAGTCACAGCCCGGCGCCCGACCGGGTCGAAGGTGAATGGAAGAACGGTCCAGTTCGTCCCCGAGGACTGAAGCAGCACAAGATCAGACCCGTTACCGGCGTAGCCACCCCCCGCAGACAATCCCACAGCAGCCACGTACGCCGTCTGCGACGCGCCGGGCAGCGGAGAAACATCCACCTGAACAGCGTTCAACGCCACGCCGGGCAGAGGCGCCCAGGCGGCCAAATTGGTCAAGGGCGCTGTCGCCATTCGGGCCATGTCGTCCAACGCGCTGAATCGCACTGAAAGCCGTCCATCGAGCGGCGCGGCGGGATTTTGGTAAAAGAGCGTGTCCACTCCATCTGCGAGGTTTTGCGGCGCGATGGACAGCGCATCCCCAACCACCGCCGGACGCGCGATGGACAGAGCGTCCACCTCGCCATCGGTGAAATCGGGATCAATCCCCTCGATCTTCACGTAACGAATCGATGGGAAACCGGAAGGCTCGATGTCGAACCCGGTGCCCCCGCCTGATCCAACATACAAATCCATCGCGTCCGCCACGGATACCCCGCCTTCTTCTAGTCGCGCCTGCATCACGGGGTTCACGGGCTTTTGAAAATCCATCATGCCGGAAGCCCAATTGGTCGCGGCGCGGTCCCACGGATGGGCCTGCGTCGGAAAACCCGTGTCCGCGTAGGGGCCGCTGTCGAACCGATGCCAGGGCCACGTTCCGGGGTCGTTCGGAGCCTCGCCGGAGAGCCCCGTGTATCCGGGGCTTACGGACACCTTGACCTGTTCGGAAAAATTACCGCCCGTGAGAAAGCAGGCTGTCAGGTCCGTGGCGTCGTGGACCGTTGTGGTTGCGGTGTAGAAAGCATTGCCGAAAACCAGCAGGTCCACCCCGTAAGGATTGGCCGGGTTGTTGGAGACCGGCTCGTCGAAACGCACTATGATGCGACTGCCGCCGCCAAGGGTGACCAGAAGGTTGGTGGAATTGGGCGCGGGAGAGACGTTATACGCGCCCTCGACCAGTTTCACCCGACGGTTCGTGGCGCCCCCTGACATCGCGGCAAAACGGTCGTAAAACCATGCGGCTGGAGCGCCCAGAACCGCTCCGGGGTTGTCGTAATAAGGCGGAGCGCCGAATGGCCCCTGGCTCTCGACGACCTCGACCGCGAAGGGGCTGGCCGGGGCGGGAATCCCGCCACCGGCCAGCGAGATCGCAATCAGAACTGCCTGCGTCGGGCGCATGCGATGAGAAAACCGCCTGTTAAAAATAGAGCCGCAAGAGCAGGCTCGGGAACAACTGCGGCGACAGGGTCGCCCGGTTCGGGTCCCGCAAATCCGGGCGCGAAGCTGTAGCCATCCCACGAATTGTCGGCAAGACTCCGATCTCCAGCGCCGACCTGGGAAGATGTCCACGCATCCCCCGCGTTCGACTTTGTGAAGTAGCCCCAGAATCCGAAGTTCCATCCTTCAAGATAATGGTCATTCAAGTCCGAAGCCGCGCGCGCGTCATCGGGATTCGTATCGAATGCAATCCCTCCAGCATCGAAGGACAACCCGGGAGAAACCGCGAAGCCTCCGCTGTTGTTCAGGTCGTAGCCTATCCCGAGCGTCGCCGTCCCCCAAACGTAGGAACCCAGATGCGCGAACAAACGGGAATCGGCCTTCACCACTGCCTGGAACATGTCCAAACCCGTGGCCGCCCCATCCCATCGGTACCCCCACAACAAAGATTCGGCGCCCTTGCCATCATTCCAATCCACAATGAATCCCGCCCGGTTGGCGCCTGAACCGGCCCAAAACTGGACGTCATCAAACGTGGCCGATTGGAGTGAGGTGATCGAGAACACACTGGCAAACGCCAGCGACAACAAACGAACTTTCATTCTGCTCTAGTCTTTCTACGAATTGTCCCGCCCTGTCCGGGGCGGAACGGTTTTGCAACGAGAGACCAGGCGGGGGCTGAAATAAAAAAACCTTCAACCCCCGGCAACGGAGAATGAAGGCATCCTGCGGTCCCTTTGCGACAGGCAAAGGGGCTGGCCTCATCCTTCTCTTGACGGAGAAGTGCGAACGCCCCGCGCAATAGTTTCGCGCGAGATGTCCGCCTGACGAGCACAACCGGGCCGATATCCTGACTTCGGGCTTTGCCTGGCTCCCGCCTTCCCGGAATCGCTTCCAGTGGCTTTGGGAGTTCGTAACCCGTTACAGTGGCGCAACCGTCCCCGATTCTCACGGGGTTCCCTGACGCCTGGCTGTGACTATGAAACGGCGTCAACTCGCCGTTCCTTTCAAAGAACGACTCATTGCTATATGGCCCGCCGACCTTTGCCAAGCTTAATGTTGAATTCTTCCAAACATATTTTCGTTGTAACTGCGCAAGCGCCGGATTCGTCTGAACAAGTAAGACAACTCATAGGAGAAATCACATGAACACAAAGCAGTTTGGCTCGTTTAGAATTCTGGCCGCAGGACTGGTTCTCGCAACCGCCGCGACCCTCGCCGCGCAACCGGTCCCTCCAGGGCCGCAGGACCAACCGCCCCGCCAAGGGCAGGGGCGTCAGGGCCCCCCGCGCGATTTCGGACCCGACGGTCCCGGGCACATGCGACGCATGGCGCCAGGCCAGATGGGCGCGCCCGGTCTGATGCGGCTCTTCTCCGTGTTAACCCCTGAGCAGCGCGCGTCGGTTCGCGAGCTGATGCAGGAGAACCGCGAGAAATCCAAAGAGACCGAGGAGCAGCTCATCAAGGCTCGCAAGCAGCTCATCGAGAGAAGCCTTGACGAGGAGTTCGATGAGAAGGCCGTCCGCAAACAGGCCCGCGCGCTCGCGGAACTCGAAGCGGACAGGATGGTGCAAATGGCCAAAGTGCTCTCGAAAGTCGAGCCGCCGCTCACCGACGACCAGAAACGCCAGCTTCAGGAGCCGCCGCCGTTTCCAGCCGACGAAGGCCGTCAGATGTGGAGAGATCGCCGCTTCGGCCCCGGCCAGGACGCCCCGCCGCCACAGCGCCCGCCCCATCCGCGCGAGCCTCGTCCGCCTGAGGACAGGTAGCTGACCTCGATGGATTCAGAATGTCCGGCCTAGTGCATCTCAACGGCGCAGACACCCAGTCCGCCGCGGTAATAGTTGAACTGCACATTCGGATGCAGCGCAAGCAGGGACATCGGAACCGCTGTGTCCACGATCTTGTTTGAGATCATCCATGCCGTGAGCCGCTGCCCAAAGGCGTTGTCGTGCTGGCCCGCCTGCCAGATGGAGATCTTGTCCGCTTTCCATGTCTCAACCGGCCCCACGGTGATGGCCTGGGTGGGGACCATCGAGACGTTGCCGCCGCCGCTCGTCCGGGCGTTTTGCGCAATGGTCATCGGATGCAGGATCACAATTCGGGTTGCAAGCTTCATGAACTCCCCGGGCGACGGCGGGCAATTCCTATGCCTTCCCTTGCGCGGGAACGGGTCGTTGAACGCCCAATGCTTCACGTCCCCCTGCCCTCCCTGCACCACGGCGCAACGGACGCCCGCATCCCAGCTCTTCCGGTAGGGCCCGGTGTCCGCCTTCGGAAAGTGCAGATGCCCGTCGGGCATTCGCAGCTTCGGGCTGATACGATTAAAGCACAACTCGCGGTCCGCTTTCTCAAACGAAAGCGGATGCGTCACTGGCGTCTCTTTGCCGTCCAGGCACCACTCATCCATTCCCCAGAAATGTCCGGCCCGAACGTCCAACCCGAGGGCATTCACGATGCGCGCGACCAGCGGAAGCTGCTCAGTGGGGCCGACCGGCCCGCAAATGCCGACCGGATTGTCGTCCGTGCTTTGCCTCCAAGCCTCCACATATTCCAGGGCCTCCGCCAGATAGAAATCCTCGAGGGTGTCGTAAAAGACCACCTTGAAGCCAGGCCGCGAAAGTTTTTGAATTTCGCGCGGGGTCAGCCGCGCGGCGGCTTCAATCACTTCGAGCGGCAAGGTTGTGTAATCCCACCAATCCGGGGCAAGGGCGCTGATTCTTCGCATTGTGTTCGGTAGGTTGCTGGTTTGTTTCGGAAAATACTTAATCCAGGGCGCCGAGGCCCTTTTCGTAAGCCATGTTGATTCGGCAGTTGCGGCCCAGCGCTTCTTTCAGCGGGTGTGCCGTCTCCGGACAGAAGCCGTAGTGAAGGTGGCGACGCCAGCCCTCCGCGTGCTTAAACCGCTTCGACATCCGGCCCAGAGCCAGGGAAAACCGCTCCTGGGTCTTCAGGTAATGACTCATCTTCTGGGATTCGCCAAGCCAGTGCTGCTGGCTCTTGTGCTCGAGCAGGGCCGCCTGTTTCAATTCAAACACCGTCTCTGTGTTGACGAACGCCCCCGGAACCACCACCCGCCGCAGCGGGTCGCGAAGACCGTGCGGCATGGCATGATAAACCGTCACATCGCCCTCGACAGGCGCTTGCGAGGGCGTGGTTCGGAAATTGCCCATGCCCCGCGTAAACGCCGCCGACACCGCCAGCCTGCAAACATTCGTATGATCCTCCATGTAATCCTGCGGGGACGGCACAAGCAGGATGGTAGGCGCGACGGACCGAATCACGGAGGCGAGCCGACGGAGCGTCGTGCGCTCGTAATAGATATCGAGGTCATCAACAAGGCTCGGGTGAAATTTGGCCCCGAGGAGTCTGGCGGCGACTCGGGCCTCCGCCCCCCGGATCCGCCGGGTTTCCGCGGCGGTATGTTGGGCGCTTCCGCAGCAGCCGTTGGCCACGTTCATGTAATGGGTCTCGTAACCGGCATGTTTCAGCAGCGCAAGCGTTCCGGCCATCATGAACTCGATGTCGTCGGGGTGCGCCCCGATTGCCATGGCGATTTTTTGCGGTGCGGACATTTAAGCAATGATTGGTTTATCCCGTGCTTCCAAAAACGATAGGGTTCGCCTAAGTCAGCGTCCAGACTTTTTGATTTTTGCTGAGTCCCCCTCAGCGTTTCCGCCCCTTACTTCCGCCCATTGCGCGATGCTGATTCGGCGCTGACATCCGCGAACGGCGGGCGATCGAAAGTTGCCCCGTCTCCTGTCACGCGGGGGTCCCCGGCGTCCTTCAGCGTCTTGAGCAGCCGGTCCCAAAGCTCGACTCGCACCGTCTGATACCCGGACTGCCGCGCCACATTGGTCGCCTGGTCCGGGTCTCTCCGCAGATCGTATAGCTCCTCCAGCGGGCGCTTCGCAAAAGCGTAGTCGTAATGCCACTTCCACTGTGGGTCGCCACGCCTGCCAAACAGCCATGCCTTGGTGGGACTGGCATCCATGTCGCTAAAACCCGCAAAAGTCTGAGTCTCGACCATCCGGATCAAAGGCGCCTCGGCCTCCGATGAAAAACCCGGGATCCCCATCGGCCAGCGATCCGGGGCGAAATTCCGGATGTAGAGGAAATCGCTGGTCCGGATGCTTCGGTGGGGATAGGGCAGATTTCCGGGCCTGGCTGTGTCCACATGGCGCTCGCGCCCGGTGACGACAAAATCTCGGCTCGGATCAACCTGGCCTGATTTTCCGGATTGGATCAGGGGCAGGATGCTGCGACCCGTCATGGCGTCTGGCGGTTTCACTCCCCCAATTTCGAGAAACGTGGGAGCCAGGTCCATCAGGTTCACGAAATCATCGAGAACCCTGCCGGGCTTGATGCCCGGGCCCGTAACGAGGAGGGCCACACCAACCCCAAAGTCATAGAGGTTGCATTTGCCCCCCGGCACACCCGGCATCCCGTGGTCGCCGCTGACGACAATAACGGTCTGGTCCAGCAGTTGATTTCTCTCGAGTTCCTCGACAAGCGCGCCGACCCCCGCATCCCATGCCTGAACCTCTCCAAGGTAGTCCGCGACATCGGCGCGGACTTCCGGCACATCGGGCAGAAACCCCGGCAGTTTTCCTTTGAGCGATTCGGGATCGATCCCCCAAAGCGCCTTTCCGGAGCCCTTTTCGTAGGGTCGATGCGTCAGCGTGGGCCCAAACCAAAAGCAAAAAGGCTGATCCGCGCGGCGGGCGGACAAGAAATCGCCAAAATTCCGGCGAACCTGATGAAGGATGTTGGAGGTCGCGGACTCGAAGGAGGCTCCGTTCCGGACGAGAGCGCCGGCCTTTTCGCCGAACCGATTGAAGTCGCGTCCGGCCCGCTCGTAGGCGAATTGTTGCTTTCCGTAGGGAGCATCCGCTGGGGTTCCGGGGCTCCAGACTTTATAGCTCTTGCCAATGTGGTAACCCGCGTCGCGAAGCATCAGCGGGTAGGAGGGAATGGACTCATCCCAGTGGGCATTGAGCAGGATCGCGCCCCGTCCGGTTCTCCAGAAGTATTGGCCGGAGAGAATCGAGCTGCGGCATGGGGTGCAGCTTGGCGCGGGAACGAAAGCATTCCTGAACAGAGCCCCTTCGCGAGCCAACCGGTCAATGTTCGGCGTTTTGACGATGCGGTTGAGGGTGGGCCGGTCCTCCAGCGCGGCGTAGGCGCCCGCGTAACGCCCCCAATCATCAGCAAGGCAAAAGAGGATGTTCGGCCTCACGGCGGGCACGGCGCCCGCGACACTACAAACGCTGTTTTCCAGAACGAGGAGCAAAAGCAGAGGGATACCGCAACACGAGAATGCAAACCACGCGCTTGATCGGCTGTTCTTTCTCATACTCATCCTGAGAATCGCAGAGCAAATTTAAAGTGCCAGAAAAAACATCCCTCCGCGACAACAAGCGAAAAGCGGCGCGAGACACTTGTCCCGCGCCGCCGTTTCGCTGTACCCCGAGCGTCCCCTATCTACACGTCGTAGTAGAGGAAAAACTCGTACGGATGGGGGCGCAAACGCAGCGCGTCATGCTCCTTGCGCTTGGTCGCTATCCACATATCCAGAAAGTCCCGCGTGAAGACATCGCCCTTGAGCAGGAATTCATGGTCCTTTTCGAGCGCGTCCAGGGCCTCGCCCAAACTGCCCGCCACGTTTGGAACTTTCTTCAGTTCCTCGGGCGGCAGCTCATAGATGTTCTTGTCCAGCGGCTCGCCCGGATCAATCTTGTTCTGGATGCCGTCCAGCCCGGCCATTAACAGCGCGGCAAACGCCAGATACGGATTGGCCGCAGGGTCCGGCGGACGATACTCCAGGCGCTTCGCCTTCGGGTTCTCGCTATACATCGGGATGCGCACCGCAGCCGAGCGATTCCGCCCCGAATAGGCCAGATTCACCGGCGCCTCGTAGCCGGGCACCAGCCGCTTGTAGCTGTTGGTGGTCGGATTGCAGATCGCGCACAGCG
>DYRR01000113.1 GCA_020718605.1 Chthoniobacter flavus
GGGGCTAGGGACCGGGCCAGTCGGGAATTGTGTTTTCAAGAAACGCCATGACCTCCCCGACCAAAAACAGGGAGCCGGTTACAAGAATAGGATGATTTGTCATTTTTGCCGCCTCTAGTGCAAGAGGGACATCCGGTTGTGAATAACCTCCAACAACTGATACAAGATTATGACCTGTCATCCATCTATCCACGGAGCCAGCAACGGAAATAACCTCAGCGGCAATTGGTTGCAGATGTTTCCAGATGCCGTGAATATCTTTGTCCTTCATGACCCCCAAGATGACGCAGGCTTTGGCAGTGCCAAACTCGCTCCGCCAGGTCTCGGCAAGCACGCGGGCGGCATCGGGATTATGCGCCCCGTCGAGCACCAATCCCGGACGAACAATTTGAAAACGTCCCGGCCACTCCGCACCCGCCACCCCTGATTCGAGAATTGATAATGACATGTCAGGCTTCGCAACATGAAGCATTGCTGTTGCCAGAGCGGCATTTTCGAGCTGATGACTTCCCCGCAACCTGAGGCAGCGGGAGGTGAAGGGAGGACGGACGAACTGCAACGGAGCACCCACCGATGCGGCAACGGACACCAGGGCCTCCTCCACTTCCGGTTCCTGGGCCACGGACCATGCGGGGACGCCTGGCTTGAAGATGCCTGCCTTCTCCCGGGCGATTTCGCCCAGAGTATTTCCGAGAAACTCGCGATGATCCAACCCTATGCGAGTGATGCCCGTGACCACCGGCCGAACGGCGTTGGTGGAGTCCAGACGGCCTCCCAGTCCGGTCTCCCACGCAACCCAGTCGCAACCCGCCTGTTGGAAACAGTCCAGGGCGAGAGCGGTGATGATCTCAAAACACGTGGGCTGAAGATCTTTGCAGAGCGGGCGCAGCCGCGAGGTGCTTTCGGCGACCTGCTCCTCCGACACGGGAATGCCTCCGATCCGGATCCTTTCACGGAATGTCACCAGATGGGGTGACGTGAACAAGCCGACCCTGGCATCGCCCTGGAGACGCAGAGCCGAGTCGAGCATGGAGCACACCGATCCCTTGCCATTGGTTCCCGCGACGTGCAGAAATCCGATTTTGCCCCCGGGATTCCCCAGCCTTCGGATCAGATCGCGGGTGGTGTCCAGACCGAACTTGATCCCGCTGCCCCGGGCGGACTGCATCCACGCGAGACTCTCCCGATAATTCACTTTTCCGGAACGAGATAGCGGAGAATGGACGCCAGAGAAGCCTTCATTTTGTTGCGATGAATGATGGCATCCACAAGTCCGCGGTCTTTGAGAAACTCGGCGGTCTGAAATCCCGGCGGCAATTCCTGATGCGTGGTTTCCTTGATCACGCGGGGACCGGCAAATCCGATCATGCACTTGGGTTCGGCCACGATCAGGTCGCCCACCGAGGCAAAGCTGGCCATCACGCCGGCGGTGGTGGGGTTGGTGAGAACCGAGATGAAGGGAAGTCCGGCCAGGGAATGATAGGAAAGAGCACCGCAGGTCTTGGCCATCTGCATGAGGCTGAGCATGCCCTCGTACATGCGGGCACCGCCCGAGGCGGAGACAATGACGACGGGGATGTTCTTTTTGGTGGCCGTTTCGATGGTGCGTGTGATTTTTTCGCCGACCACCGATCCCATGGTGGCGGCGAGGAATGCAAAATCCATCACTGCAAGCGCCACGGGAATCCCCTCAATGGCGCCGGTGCCGCAGAGTGCCGCATCCAGGAGACCCGTGCGCTGCTGATAGGTGGTGAGGCGCTCGGCGTAGGCCGCGACCCCCTGGAAATGGAGCGCATCCACCGAGATCATGTCCGCATCGGACTCCACAAACGTGCCCTCGTCCAAAAGCAGCGTCACGCGCTGGCGTCCGGAGAGAGCCATGTGGTGGTCGCATTTCGGACAGACATTGTTGTTCTGTTCCAGTTCCAGGCGGTGGTTCACTTCGCCGCATTCATCACATTTCCGCCAGAGACCCTCGGGCATCTCGCGCTTCTTGGAGCCGCTGTGGATTGCTGGTTTTTGGAAGATACCCATGGCAGAGAAAGGTTCAGCCGCGCGCGACCGTGATGACATGGACCGAACGCGCCCCGGCCCCGCGCAGAACACGGGCGCATTCGTTCACCGTCGATCCGGTGGTGAACACATCATCGACGAGCAGCAGGTTTTGATTGGTCACAACGGCATTCTTCGCCGGAACAAAGGCGTCATGCAAGTTTTCCATGCGCTTTGTTCGGTCAAAATGTGTCTGGGTCTCGGTGAACCGGACCCTCCTGAGAACGCGCCTCACAGGCATTTCCAGCAGCGGAGAGACGGTTTCGGCGAGCAACACCGCCTGGTTGAACTCCCGTTCGCGCTCGCGCGCCGGATGCAGGGGCACGGGCACCAGGGCGTCGAATCCCACCCCGACAAGCCGGGGATCCCGCGCCGCCACGACCAGCCATTGACCGAGCACATGGCGCAACGAGGTGTCTTTGTCGTACTTGAGCCGGTGAATCAACTCCCTCACAACCCCGCGAGCCCGGCAGCCCGCAGTCGCCACCCCGAAATGCAGCGTCATGGGGCCACAATTGGGGCACCGAAACGGATCGGTGATGTCCCCATCGAAAGGCTGCGAGCACCGCTGGCACATCGGTGGCAGCAGCGGTGTCACATTTTTTTCACAATCCGGGCACAACGATATCCCCGGCGGCAGATCGCATCCGCAACCCATGCAGCAGGGCGGATACACCAGGTCCAGCGCGGCGGCCCCGGCCTCACGAAGGAATCGAAGGGCGCGGTTCACGGCGGATCAAGAGGGCAAGAAGGAGGCCCGTGGCGACCACGGTGAGCAGCGGGGCGACCCCGATCTCGATGCGCTCGCCGAACCACGGCGGCAGATCATCGCGGCGTCGGAACAGGATGTGAAAAAACCGGTTGGCGGCGATCCACCCCATGTGAAGCCCGACTGCCATCCAGATATTTCCCGTCCTGAGCACACTCCAGGCAAGCACCATGCCGATGGCAAACAGCGTGGCAAATCCCCCGAGCAACATCGCGGGCTCCGAAAACTGGTGAAACGCATCCGGCAACAACACAAAGCCCGACGCCCATGTCACCGTGTCCACCACCCGGTCGCCGGGCTTCAAAAAATGCACGATGGAATAGATGGCGGACACGAACAGAGCGGCCCGCCATGGGCCGGTGCCGCGCCGCACGATGCCCAGCATCCCGGCCCGGAACAGAAATTCTTCGAGCAGGGCAACGATGACCACGGTCCCCGGTATTTTCCAGATCTTATCCCAGCGGATCTCGCTCTGGATCCTGTAAAGATCCAATCCATACGCCAGGAGACCCATCGCAAAGAGAAGCAGCCCGGCCGCCAAAAAACCCAATCCAAGATGCCTCCATCCGTGCAAATCCCGCCGCAGCCCGAGATCCCGCAGGCCGCAGATTTTCACAAACCGCATCATCGGCCATAGAAGGGCCAGTGCACAGAGCATGATCGACCGGGAAAAATACCGCTGGAAAGGCTGCTCCATCAGAAACGCAATACCGGATGCGTGACCCGCCCAATAAAGCGGGGGTGCGAAAAGACAGCCCGCAAGCAGGATGCCGGCGAAGTAGGCAAGGATTTTTGAGGCGTCCCGCATGGTGAAACAAAGGATGGAGAGACGCAGGAGACGGTTCAAGCTCTTTGTGAACACGCGACCCAACCGCCGTATTGACATGCGCCGCAGAAGACCATTTACTCCATCCCCTTCGGTGCTTTTCAACGCCCGCTCCCATCCGCATTTCCCCATCGCTTTCGCCATGCAAACCGACCGTATTTTTTCAGAGAAGAAAGACCTGATCCACAATTTTAATTTCGGCGCGGAGACAGCCAATGTGTTTGACGACATGCTGGACCGCTCGGTTCCCTTCTATCAGGAAATCCAGCGCATGATCGGTGAGTTATGCTCCGACTTTGCCGTTCCCGGCACCAATGTGTACGATCTGGGCTGCTCGACCTGCAACACCTTCTTTGCCATCGAGAACAGCATCCCGCAGGACTGCACCTGCGTCGGCTGGGATTACTCGCCGGAAATGATTGAGAAGGCGCGCACAAAACTCCAGGACGGCAAGTTCTCACGCCCCTTCGAGCTGGATTGCGTGGATCTGAACAAAGGCGTGTCGATTGGCAATGCCTCCGTTGTGATCCTCAATCTTACCCTGCAATTTGTCCGCCCTCTCTTCCGCGAACGCGTCATCCAAAATGTGGCGGCCGGCATAAATCCGGACGGCTGTTTAATTCTGGTTGAGAAAGTGCTGTCGGAGAACTCCACAATCAACCGGATCTTTATCAAGCATTATTACGAGATGAAAATGCGCAACGGGTACACGGAAATGGAAATCGCCCAGAAACGGGAGGCGCTGGAAAACGTCCTGGTCCCCTACCACCTGGCGGAAAACCAAACCCTCCTGCTCTCCAGCGGATTCAAGTCCTGCGACACCTTTTTCCGCTGGTACAACTTCTCCGGCATCGTCGCCATCAAATGAAGACCCACCCCTCCGAAGCCAAGCAAGTGCGCCTGTTGCATCCCAAATGGATGCTGGCCAGCGGCAATTTTCTTTTTCATGTCAGAAACGGACTCTTCCCGGTCATCTTCCTGACGCTGGCGATTTTTGTTCGCCCATCCTATTTTCTGGGCGACCCGGCTCTGGATCGGATCGTCATGCTCGTCGGCGCCATTCTCACCCTGGCCGGCCAGTTTTTCCGGCTTTTTGTCATCGGCTACGCCTACATCAAACGAGGGGGAAAAAACCGGAGAATCTATGCGGCAGACCTGGTGATTGGAGGATTGTACGCGCATTGCCGCAATCCGATGTATGTCGGCAACTTTCTGATCGCGTGCGGATTCTGCCTGTTTTTCGGGTCGGCGTGGCTCTGCGCCGTGATGATTCCATTCTTTGGCTGGGTTTACCTCGCCATCACTGCGGCCGAGGAACAATTCCTGTTCGGAAAATTCGGTCCGGCCTACGAGGATTACATGAGGCGGGTGAACCGGTTTGTGCCGGATATTCGGGGCCTGACCACAACCCTGGCCGGACACCCGTTCCGCTGGCGCGAAGTTCTTGCCAAAGAATATGGCACGCTGTTCAGCACAATGGTCGGCCTCACCGCCATCGCGATGTACAAAACCGCGTTCATCCACGGATGGGAGGCAACAAAAGCGGAAGTCATGGCCATGGCATGGTTGTTTCTTCCCATCGTCCTGTTCTATGCGATCGTGCGCTTCTTAAAAGTGACAGGCCGTCTCAAACAACCCGCGTTGGGTGGCACTGCAACAGACTCCGGTACCGATCATTGACTATCGGATGCCGGTAGAATGCCGGCGGTGCGCGGGAATGCATCGCCGCCGTTGACGACGGCGGTCCGGGCGGGCTAAGCTGCGGCCATGAAATTCGGATTTATCGGCTGCGGCAAGATGGCAACGGCTCTCGTGCAGGGCATGATCAACGGGGGGCTGTGCTCGGGCGAGGACATCATTGCCTGTGATATTTCCAAGGAATCCCTGGAAACCATGGCGGCGACCTGCGGGGTGGTTCCCGCCACCACCAATGCGGCCGTGGCAGCGGACTCCGAGACGGTGCTGCTCTGTGTGAAGCCCGCCGACGTGCCCGATGCGCTCTCGGTGATTCACAACGAACTGCAGGGCAAGCTGCTCATCTCCATCGCGGCGGGCGTATCCATCGCCACACTCCAGGAATACGCCGGACCCGATGTGCGGGTCATCCGGGTGATGCCCAACACCCCGGCCCTGGTCCACAAAGGCAGTGCCGCCTACGCGCTCGGAGTAGGCACCACCGAGGCCGACGCGGAGACCGCAGAGGCTGTGTTTTCCTCCGTGGGACGCGCCTACGAAGTCGCGGAATCCCTGCTGGACGCCGTCACCGGCCTGAGCGGCAGCGGACCCGCCTACGTCTATCTCGCCATCGAAGCACTGGCGGACGGCGGGGTGCGCATGGGGCTTCCCCGCGACCTGGCGGTGCAGCTCGCGGCCCAGACCGTGAGCGGGGCGGCCGAAATGGTGTTGCGCACGACGCTTCATCCCGCCCAGCTCAAGGACATGGTGGCCAGTCCGGGCGGCACGACCATCGCGGGATTGGCGGTGCTCGAAGCCCACTCGGTGCGGGGCGCGTTTATCGAAGCCGTGGAAGCCGCCACCCTCCGTTCCCGCGAACTCGGCGCATCATGAGTCCGCGTCTGTTTTCCCCTGCCATTGCGGCAATCGCCTGCGCTTGGTTGGCACTGCCGGGGTTGCGGGCCCAGGAGCCAACGCCCTCCCCCACCCCGGGCCTATCCGTCGAGGCGGCGGAGTTGATCCGGCAGGGGCTCGGTTTTTTCCAGCTCGAAGATTTGAAAAAAGCGCGGGATGCCTTTGCCAAAGCCGTCGCGCTGGCTCCCGACCGTCCGGCGGCGCTGGTGAATCTCGCCACCGTCGAGTATCGCATGGGAGAACTCGATGCGGCCCGCACCCATCTGGAAAAGGCGGTGCATATCGACCCCGACTCGGCGCAGCCATGGACCACGCTCGGAGTCGTGTGCTACGAGCAGGGCGCATACGATCATTCCCTCGCCGCCCTGGCCCGGGCCGTGGTGCTGGACCCCGCCAATGCCCGCGCCCACAATTTTCTCGGAGTCACACTTGGCGCGAAGGGCTGGCTGCTCGGCGCAGAAGCCGAGCTGCGCAAGTCCGTGGAACTCGATCCCAACCATGCCGGTGCGAATTTCAATCTGGCCCTCGCCTATCTCCAGCGCACTCCGCCGGCCATCGAGCTTGCCCGCCGACATTATCAGGAAGCCCTGCGCCTCGGGGCGGCGCCCGATCCGCTCGTGGAAAAAAAGCTCGGGAAACCATGAGCAGCGCGGACGCTGCCTGGTCACGGATGCTTGCGGATCTCGATACGCGCTCGCTGCGCCGCTCGCTGCGTCCGCTGGAGACTCCCCAGGGGACGGAGGTCGTCCGCGACGGACGCACTCTGCTGAACTTTTCCTCCAACGACTATCTCGGACTCGCCTCCCACCCGGCCATCATCGCGGCCCTGCGTGAAGGCGCCGCGCGCCACGGCGCGGGCTCGGGCGCATCGCGTCTCCTCTGCGGAAGCCTGCCGCCCCACGGCGAGCTTGAGGAAACCCTCGCCGCATTCAAAGGCACCCGGGCCGCGCTTGCCTTTTCCAGCGGGTTCGCGGCGGCACTGGGAACAATCCCCGCTCTTTTTGGAAAAGGGGATGTCCTCATCCTCGACAAACTCGCCCATGCCTGTCTCATCGACGGTTCCCGGCTCAGCGGCGCGACGCTGCGCGTCTATCCCCACAACGATCTCGACCGCCTCGAATCCCATCTGGGCTGGGCCAGGAAAAACTTTCCCAACAGCAGGGTGGGCGTGATCACGGAGTCGGTGTTCAGCATGGACGGCGACCTTTGCCCGCTCGCGGAAATTGTCGCATTGAAAGAGCGCTTCGACGCCGTGCTGTATCTTGATGAAGCCCATGCCTTCGGTCTGCTCGGAGCGGGCGGACGCGGGTTGGCCGATGCGCTCGGTCTCGCCCCGCGTGTGGATGTTCAAATGGGCACCCTCAGCAAAGCCGCCGGGCTTGCGGGCGGCTATGTCTGCGCCTCCCGGGCCGCAATCGATCTGGCGATCAATCGTGCCCGGAGCTTCATCTACTCCACCGCCCCGCCCCCCGCGATCGCGGCGGCGGCAATCCGCGCTCTGGAAATCATTGCATCCGACGAAGGCAACCAACGGCGGCAACGCGTGCTCGGCCACGCCGCGCACTTCGCCGCGATCTCGGGGCTCGGCCCTGTGCCGGCGGCGATCTTTGCCGTGAAACTCGGGGAAGAATCCCATGCGCTGGAGTCCGCCCGATCCCTGGAGGCATCGGGGTTTCTGGTGCCGGCCATCCGCTATCCCACCGTGCCCAAAGGCGGTGCCCGCCTGCGGATCACCTTCTCTGCCGCCCACAGCCGTCCGGAAATCGACCGCCTAACCCTTGCCATTGCCCATGGCCTCGAACACCTCTGTCCGGCAGTTTTGCCGAAGGCGGCGAAGAAAAAAGGGGAGCTTGGGGCTTTGGGACAGAGAGACCATGGGACTATGAGAATATGAAGATACGATGTAACTGCTCAGGTGCCCGCCCGCAACGGGCGGGCACCTGAGAGAATTGGCCCCAGCCAATCCTCGCAACACGAATCATAGTCTCCCCCCCCGAACGCAACCGAAAAAAGTTCGTTTTTTGAGAAAAATGGAAAAATGGTACCAGGCTACAAATCTTGACTGTATTGTGAGTGAAATTGAGAACAAGATAAGAATAGGGCCTGTCCGATGGGGCCTGAAGCGAGCATTGGTGCGGGTTCGCGG
>DYRR01000114.1 GCA_020718605.1 Chthoniobacter flavus
TTGCCGAAATACATCCGGCGCAGGCCGCGCCCCAGGGTCTGCTCCGGCAGGATGTTGGATTGCGCCACGTAGGCCCGCAGGCCGACAATGGTCGTGACGTTGCGCACGTCCCAGCCTTCCTTGAGCATCAGGACGGAGACGATGGCCTTGTAGGGCGACTTCCAGGAATCAATGTCGTTGGAGGCTTTGCGGAGAATTTCGAGATCCTCCTTGTTTTTGCCGGATGCGGCTTCGGAAATCTCGCCGTTGTTCTTGGTGTGGATGACGAGAACCGCACCCTGGAGTTCGGGGCAAATCTTCTGGAGATATTCGCCGACCTCGTCGCAGTTGCGCGTGTCGTCCACCATGACGAACAGGACGGCCTTTTTGCCGAGCTGCTTGTGTTCCGTGTGGCTTTTGCGCCATTCCTCAATGCCGAGTTTGAGGTAGTCGTCGTATTTCTCGGTGAAAATGGCGCTCTTTTTTTCGGCGAGCTTGGCGCGGCTGGCCGTATCGGGCAGGACGGGATGTTTGACGACGTTTTGGTGGATGGCTTCGACGAGCGGGTAATCGGAAACCGTCTGGACAAAAATGGCACCGGTATCGTGCCGAGGGGTGGCGGTCACGTCCACCTGCAAAGCAAGACGCCGGTCCTTTTGCAGCATCCGGTGGTGGATGTCCTGAATGGACTGGAACCATGCCATGCGGCTGTCGTGGATGTGGTGGGCTTCGTCGTTGAACACGGCGAGTTCCCCGATCTCACGGACGATTTCGCCGAGGTCGGTCTTGCTGTCGGTTGTCTTTCCGGCGGGCTTTTTCCCGAAGGCATCCGAGAGGAAGTAGTCGCGCAAGTCCTCGTCCTCCAGCGAAGGGTCGCGCACGTCACCGAGAAAAACCCGGTGAATGTTGGTGAGAAAGAAATTGCCGGTGTCGCGGACGATGCGCACGTCGTCCTGAATGTGCAGAGTGAGTTGAAAGTCGTCCCGCCAGTTGCGCCCCTCGCTGCCGTTGGGTGGCAGGACGGGGTCGTTGAAGAAAATCTTGAGGCCGTCGAAGTCGGTGCGCAGGCGGTCCAGCACGATGATGTTCGGGGCGATGACGAGGAAGTTGCGGGAGAGCGCGGAGTCAGCTTCGTAGAGCTTGTGGAAGAAACTCCACGCGATCAGAAGCGAGAGGACTTTTGTTTTGCCCGCACCGGTCGCCATTTTCAGCACGTAGCGCGGCCAATCCTCGGCAAACATGCCGCTGGACACCGCGCCCGAGGCATCGAATCGGAGCAGATCGTATTTGTCGCGGGCACCGCGGACCTCGTAAAGCCAGATCACCGTCTCGACCGCTTCGCGCTGGGCGAAGTAATAGTGGAACGTGGAAAGCGAGCCGTTGGCGTTCTCTGTCAGATGACTGGCCTCGAACCAGTGGCGGAGCAATGCCACGGAAGTCTGGGATGCCCCCGCATACCCTTTGCCGCGCCACGCGAAAACTTCCTGCCGCACCTTCGCCACGAGGGGAGGGAGAAGCTTTTCGTACGCCGATTCGCGCAGTGCTTCATCGGCGGGAAACCAGCGATGCTCGGGGAGGAGCGGCGCATAGGGGGAGTTTGGGAATTGTGGGTGCAGGGACATGGAGATTTCCGCTCAACCCTCCAGACATGCGGATTGGAGTGCGGTGACTGGGGTCAAACCCAGTGATCGTCGGAGTCTGGCGTGAAGCGCCTCAGTGCATTTGTGGGCGTGGATGTTGCTGGTTTTCATTGGATTGGAATGCCTTGGTATTCAGTGTTCCAGCACCACAACGTCCGCCGGGCTCACCGATGCAAAGACGGTGCGGTCCGGCGGCAGGCCGACAAAATGGGGGTTCAGTTCAAACACCTTCAACGGACCCGAGGGGGTTTCCAGCCGATACTGGGCGATCTCGCCGAGGTAAACGGACTCGTGGATGCGTCCCCCGATTTCATTGCCGCCCGAGGCGGTCTCCCGGAGCGTCCATGTTTCGGGGCGCACGGACAGAGTGACGGCGGTTCCGACGGAGGGGGACCAGCCGGGCCGGGCGAGGATTCCCCCGAAGATGCCTGCGGATGTCTCCACTCGGGCGTTCTCCCCCGAGACGGAGAGGATTTTTCCGGGGATGAAATTGGTTTCGCCAATGAAATCGGCCACGACCCGTGAGTGCGGACGGCGATAGACATCCGCCGGCGCGCCGACCTGCGAAATCACTCCGTCTTCGAGAATCGCCATGCGGTCGGAGATCGAGAGGGCTTCTTTCTGGTCGTGGGTGACGTAGATGGCGGTGAGGCCCGATTCCTTGCAGACGCGGCGGATCTCGGAGCGCATTTCCAGCCGGAGTTTGGCGTCGAGGTTGGAGAGCGGTTCGTCGAGCAGGAGGGCGCGCGGCCGGATCACCAGGGCCCGCGCGAGCGCCACCCGCTGTTGCTGGCCGCCGGAAAGCTGGTTGATCTTGCGTTGCGCGTACTCCTCCATGCGAACCGAGGCGAGTGCTTCCGAGACGCGGCGGGCAATCTCCGGTTTGGCGATCCGGCGCTCCTCGAGCCCGAAGGCCACATTCTTCGCAACGGTCATGTGGGGCCAAAGCGCGTAGCTCTGGAACATCATGCCCGTGTTGCGCTGGTGCGCCGGCAGCCGGGTCACGTCCTCGTCGTCAAAAAAAATCCGCCCCGAATCGGGCTCATAAAATCCGGCGATGTTGCGCAGGAGCGTCGTCTTGCCGCAGCCGCTCGGACCGAGCAGGAAAAATATCTCGCCGGCAGGGATCGTGAGGTCGATGCCTTTGAGGGCAACGGTATCGCCGAATCGCTTGGTGAGTCCTTCGACGCGAATGGTGACCATGACGGGTGAACTGTGGAGGCGGAGGGGCTATTTGATCCAGTCGAAATACACGGTGTTCATCGCCGCGTGGATGTCGATAAGGCGGCGCCGGGTGGCGTCGAGATACTCGTGGAGACCGCCCCGGATGATGTTTTCGACCGTCTCGTAGTTGAGATCGGAGCAGAGACGGTGCTGGGGGCGCGGCTTGCCATCCGAGTCGAACATTTCGTCGAAGAATCCACCTGTGTCGTAGTTGGAAAAAAAAGTGCCCATGGTGCCTTGGGATCGCCGGGAATTGTCTCCCCACAGCGGGCGGATGCTACATGGCCAATGGTGTCTGTCAAAAAAATCCGCTTGCACGATTGAATTTTCTGCACATCTTTGCCGCACCCAATCACCACTCATTATGTCAGGTCTGTTTATTCTCATCATTCTCGGCACTTTTGGAATTTCACTGCTCGCTTCGGCCCGGGTGAAATCCAACTTTGCCAAATTCAGCCGCGTGCCCGCTTCTTCCGGCGCCACGGGGGCCGATGCCGCCGCCGCCATCCTGCAGGCCGCCGGCATTCACGACGTGAAGATTTACGAGCACGACGAGATGCTGGGCGACCACTACGATCCCGTCCATAAACGGCTGGTGCTCTCCACCCAGAATTTTCGCGGTGCCTCCGTGGCCGCCCTGGGCATCGCCGCCCACGAGTGCGGGCACGCCATCCAGCACAAGGCGGCCTACGCCCCTCTCCACCTCCGCATGGCGGCGGTGGGTGTGACCAACTACGCCAACCAGATCGTGATGTGGCTGCCCTTGATCGGCATGTTCACGGGATTCATCACCCCGAAGCTTGGCATGATGGTGATGGCCATGGCCTGGGGCGTCATCATGGCGTTCAATCTCATCACGCTCCCGGTGGAGTTCGACGCCAGCCGTCGCGCCAAACTCATTCTGGACAACATGGGGTTCATCCGCACCGGGCCTGAAAAAGTGGGCGTGAATAAGGTTCTCAATGCCGCCGCGTGGACTTATGTGGCCGCGTTCATCACGTCGCTTGCCTATTTTCTCTGGCACATGCTTCTGCTCCTGCTGGGCGGACGCCGGGATTGAGCCGGGAAATTGTTCGGCGACTTGTGGGTCCAGAGATCCCTGCGCTTCCGCGCAGGGCCACGAAGCAGGCTGTAGCCCGCTCCGGGAGAGGCGGGATTTCACTCGCGCAACTGGGCGCCGAGTCTGGTCTGGAGCCGGTCCTTGAGTGCCGCGTGCGCGGTCGTGACTTCTTCGGAGGTGAGGGTGCGGTCCGCCGCGCGATAGGTGAGCGCGTATCCGACGGACTTCATTTCCATGGGCACTTTTTCGCCGGTGGGATCGGTGAAGACATCGAAAACTTCGATGCTGGAAAGCAGCGGTTCCCGGGCTCCCCGCAGGATGTCCACGATCTGCCGGTGCGTCACGGTTCCCGACACCACCATTGCGATATCACGACGGGTGGAGGGAAACTTGGGCCATGCGGAGAAGCTGGGCGGGCGCACACAGACCGCATACAGGGCGGTCATGTCGATCTCGGTCACGAGCAGCGCACCGTTCAGATCCAGTTCGCGGGCGCGTGCGGGCCAGACCTGACCGATCCATCCCACGGGTGTCTCGCCGGAGAGCACTTCGGCGCACAGCGGCAGCCGGCTGTTTTCGGACGGCCTGCAATGGAGTGCGGGAACCACTTGCGAGAGCACTCCCTTGAGATCGTAGAAATCGGAGGGACGCGGAGATTTTTCCCGCCACATTTCCGGCAGCACGGCGCCGTGAAGAAGGAGGGCGAGCTTGGTGGATTCCTCGGGAACGCCCGAATGGAATACGCGTCCGAGTTCAAAAATCCGGATGTCGGTCGTGCCCTGGCGCACGTTGAATGCGGCGGATTTCACCAGCCCCGGCACGAGGGAGGGCCGCAGGGCCGCGCTGTCCTCCCCCAGCGGGTTTTTCACACGCAGGATATTGTCGTCCCCGAAACAATCGTCCGCCAGCATCGATTCGGAGAGGAGGGTGAGCGTGCGGGCCTCGTGAAAGCCCGCGCCTTGAAGCCTGCGGCGCACGGCCATTGAGAAATCGAACACGCGATCCATGGCGGACTCGGGAGCGGTGAAGGCCCGGCGGGTGCGGGGGATGCGGTCGAGTCCGTGGACGCGGGCGACTTCCTCGATGAGATCGATCTCGCGGGTGAGGTCGAGCCGGTGGGAGGGCACGGACCATGTGGAGGCGGTGTTGTCGCCGCCGATCCGGCTCAGGCCGAAGGCTATGAGGATGCGGGAGATTTCGTCGTCATCGATGGGTGCGCCGAGCAGGCTGCGGCAGCGGTCGCCGCGCAGATTCACATGAACAGGGGCGGGAATGGATCCGCCCGAGATCGAGATGCCGGGTTCGGCGGTGCCGCCGGCGAGTTCGAGGATGAGGGAGACCGCCCGTTGCGAAGCGCGCAGAACGCCCTGCCGATCCACGCCGCGCTCGAACCGGTAACTGGAGTCGGAAATAAGCCCGAGACGGCGCGAGGTGCGCCGCACCGTGGACGGCAGGAACTGGGCGCTTTCCAGCAACACCTCGGTGGTCGCATCGGTCACGCCGGTTTGTTCGCCGCCCATCACCCCCGCAAGCGCGACCGGACGGTTGGCGTCGGCGATGACCAGATCGTCCGTGTTGAGGGGATAGCTTTTTCCGTCCAAAGCCGGGAAGACTTCGCCTGCGGCGGCCCTGCGGATCTCAATTCCACCGTGCAGGGTGGAGGCATCGAAGGCATGCAGCGGCTGCCCGGTTTCCAGCAGGACGAAGTTGGTGACATCGACGATGTTGTTGATGGGGCGCAGGCCCGCAGATTCCAGGCGGTGGACCAGCCACGCGGGGCTGGGGGCGACCCGCACACCCCGGATGAGCCGTGCGGAGTAGAGCGGGCAGCGGTCGGAGTCGGAGATCGTCACCGGCATCCGGCCCGAATCGGAGTCGGAATCCGGGCCGGGCTCGGGCAGCACGAGCCGGTGGCCGGTGAGGGCGGAAATCTCGCGGGCAACCCCGATATGGCTGAGAAGATCCGGACGGTTGGGCGTGACCTCGATGTCAAACACGGTGTCCGAGGGAAACAACTCCGCCATGGGCGCTCCCACACGGGAGTCTGCGGGCAGGATGAGGAGCCCGTCGGCGTCCGCCGCCAGTTGCAGCTCCTTGGCACTGCACATCATCCCTTCCGATTCCACGCCGCGCAGTTTGCCCTTTTTGATTTTGAAATCGCCGGGCAACACCGCCCCGGGGAGGGCGAGGGGAATTTTGTCGCCGACTTTGTAATTCTTCGCCCCGCACACGATCTGGCGCGGGGCACCGCCGCCGTCATCCACCCGGCAGACGCTGAGCCGGTCGGCATCGGGGTGTGGATCGGAGGAGAGGATTTGTGCGACCACGACATGTGGAAAATCCGCCCCGGAGCGGGTGACGCCCTCCACCTCGACACCGGCCATGGTGAGCAGGGAGGAGAGCGAGTCGGGGTCGAGGGTGAGATCGACGTATTCGGAGAGCCAGTTGAGGGAGAGTTTCATCGCGGGAACTGGGCGAGAAAGCGGAGGTCATTCTCAATGAGCAGACGGATGTCGGGCAGCGCGGACATGCACATCGCGAGGCGGTCGAGTCCGAAGCCAAAGGCGAATCCGGTGACGCGCTCCGGGTCGTAGGCATCGTCGCCACGGACCTCGTTCACCCGTTCGAATACGGCGGGATCCACCATGCCGCATCCCGCCATTTCCAGCCACTTGCCGCCAAGTGCTGCCGCCCGGACATCGACTTCGTAGCTGGGCTCGGTGAAGGGGAAAAAATGGGGGCGCAACCGGATCTCGGCATCCTCGCCAAAAATGCCCCTCACAAACATCTCCACCGCGGACTTGAGATCCGCGAGGCTCACA
The DNA here is from genome assembly GCA_020718605.1 of Chthoniobacter flavus. Taxonomy (GTDB): domain Bacteria; phylum Verrucomicrobiota; class Verrucomicrobiia; order Chthoniobacterales; family CAKUMP01; genus DYRR01. The sequence goes on from DYRR01000114.1 coordinate 6,726, forward strand.
TTTTCATCCACATACAGACCCTCGATTTGGTTGAATTGGGAGAGGTGCGTGGCATCGACCTCATCCCGGCGGTAGCAGGCACCCGGCGCGATGATGCGGAGCGGCGGACGCTGCGCGCACATGGTGCGGATCTGGACTGTCGAGGTCTGGGAACGCAGGAGCCGTCCGTCGGGAAGGTAAAATGTGTCGCCCTCGTTGCGGGCGGGGTGGTCGGGCGGAGTGTTGAGCGCGTCGAAGCAATGCCACTCGGTCTCGATGTCCGGACCATCCGCCAGCACAAAACCCATGTGCCGCAGGATCTGGATCGCGCGGTCCTGCAACTGGGTGAGGGGATGCAGCGTGCCGCGGAAAGCATGATTGCCCGGCAGCGTGGGATCGAGTCCGGCCAGCGAGGCGGCGTCCCGCTCGGATTCCAGGGCGGCGGCGCGGACGTCGAGGGCGGCGGTGACTGCCGTGCGAACCTCGTTGAGCAGCCTGCCGAAACGCGGGCGCTCCTCTTTGGAGAGGGATTTCATGCCCTCGCTCAGGCGCGGGATGTCGCCGGAGCGCCCGAGATATTTCACCCGGACGGATTCAAGTGCGCGGAGATCGCCGGCGGCGTGTGTTTCCGCCAAGGCTTCGGATTGGATCCGGTTCAGGTCGGCTTCCATGGAAATGTGCCCCGTTTCCCCGGCAAAAGGGAAACGGGAATGCTGGGATGCGGAGGCGGGGCGGCAGGGTGCGCCCGCGCGCCTCAGGCGGCCTTGGTTTTCAAAGCAGCGACGACGGCATCGAGAATCGCCTTGAAAGCGGCGGGCTCGCTCACGGCCAGTTCGGCCAGGACCTTGCGGTCGAGATCGATCTGGGCGGCTTTGAGCCCCTCGATGAAACGGCTGTAGTTGATGCCATGGAGACGGCAGGCCGCATTGATGCGCTGCACCCACAGGTTTCGGAAGGTGCGCTTCTTGGTCTTGCGGTCACGATAGGCCCAATACTGGCCTTTCATCGTGGCGTCTTTGGCGTATTTGAAGAGTTTCGACCGGGCGCCGCGGGCTCCCTTGGCTTTGTCTAGGACTCGTTTGCGGCGCTCGCGGCTTGCGGGAGCGTTTGTGGCTCTGGGCATGTTGTGTCTCCCCGCAGTGAACGGGGCTCCTGGTCAGACAGACTGTTTTTGGTTTCTGATTCCCCGGCCTCATCTGTCCGGATATTCCGGCTCGGGGGCCGGAAAGGTGGGGAATCGTAAGCGGCGCGTCATGCGCCCGCCCTTTCGGTTCTTCAACCAAAAGGAAGGGCGGCACGGACACGGCCAAGATCTGAATCGTCAACCAGTGCGACTTTTCCGAGTTTGCGCTTGCGCTTGGAACTCTTCGAGCCGAGGAGGTGCCGCTTGGCGGATTTCCGCCGGAGCACCTTGCCGGTTCCGGTGACCTTGAACCGCTTCGCGGCTGCTTTTTTTGTTTTGCTGCGTGCGATGGATTTCGGCATGGGAGAGCGGAAGGTAGCGGTCGGAATAATTTTGGCAACCAGAAAAACTCGGAATTTGGAAAAAAGTTGCGGGCTAGGCATTTGGGAAGCCAAGGCCACCGGACCGGCAAAGGGCGGCCAGGCGATCCATCGCCTCAGGCGTCTCCTTCAACTCGAG
>DYRR01000242.1 GCA_020718605.1 Chthoniobacter flavus
AAAAAAGCCGCCCACAGCAGAGCCGAATCGGAGATCGCCGCGATGGAAGCCGCGCTGGAGAGTTACAAGGCGGATAATGGGGCGTATGTGTCCAGTAATGCGACGGATGCATTGGATGCCAAGTTAAGCGTCAATCCATCTGGCTATAAATCGGCGAGTTTGGATTTATACAAGGCTCTGAGCGGGGACACCGATGCAAACCGTCAAGTGGCTGCTACTGAAGGCAAGATTTATTTCGAGTTCAAGCCTGCCATGCTTGAGCCTTCAGGAGGAAATGGAACCGTAACGGCCATTATCGATCCCTTTGGCAACAGCTACGGCTACTCTACGGCTTACGCGGCGGCTATTTCTTCCAATTCCTCCGCAGTTCCTACGGTAGGTTACAACCCGACTTTCGATCTTTGGAGCACCAGTGGGCAGACAACTGCAAACGGCACTGTCCAATGGAGTAAAAACTGGTAGTCCACCAGTCCCTGCGCTTCCGCGCAGGGCTACGAGACTCTCGTAGCCCGCTCCGGGAGGAGCGGGACATTCCGCAAAGCCCATTATTTTCCATGTCCTTCGAGCGGAAGTCCAAACTCCCGCGGCTTGCCCGGGCGTTTTATCAGGGACACGCCGTCGTCTTTTGGACTCACACCATCGAGCACCGGGCTGTCGGTTGGCTCGATGTCCGGTTTCACTCACACTTTCGGGAAATCCTGTTCCATGCCTGTGCCCGCTATCATCTGGCATGTCCGGTTTATGCTCTGATGCCGGACCATTGGCATCTTGTCTGGATGGGGTTGCATGAGGAAAGCGATCAACTGGCGGGCACCGCATTTCTTCGGAAACACATCGCTCCCATGCTTGGATCGGTAAAGTTGCAGGATCGTCCGCACGATCATGTTCTGCGGGAAAAGGAACGCGAACGGGGAGCCTTCACATCCGCCTGTCATTACATCCTCGAAAATCCGTTTCGTGCAGGCCTTGCGGCGACTTCATCCGAGTGGCCCTATGTCGGGGCGATGCTGCCGGGTTATCCACGACTTCATCCTTACACTCCGGATTTTTGGGATGATTTTTGGAAGATCTACATTCGTTTGGTTGATGACGGCTGAGTTTGTCCCTCCCTGCGCTCCCGCGCAGGGCCACGAGACTCTCGTAGCCCGCGCAAGCCCACGAGACTCTCGTAGCCCGCTCCGGGAGGAGCGGGATTGGGGGGCAACCGCCCGCAGATGCAGTCCCTGTGCTCCCGCGCAGGGCTACGATGCTCTCGCGTCGCCCGCTCCGGGAGGAGCGGGATTGGTTATGACCCCGCCGAACGCGAAGGGGTGAGCAACCGTGCCACAAGCACAAACAGGAGCAGCCCGTAGGGCATCACGGCCGGCATCCAGAGATGCATCGCGCCGAAGAGATGCGTGGAGAGCATGGCATAGGCGACGCCAAGGACCGGAGTGATCCAGAGAAAATATCTGCGCCTCACCTGCCACGAAACCACCGAGAGCACGACGGCCGCGCCCACAAGCACCAGTTGCAGCCAGAGCGGTGCGGGGCGGATGAATGCCCGTTGCTGGATGGTTGCGAGGGCGGCGGCCTGGATTTCCGTGAAAGATCCCGGACGCGCCGAGGGCAGTGGAAATACCCTGGAATCCAAATCCGTGCGGCCCAGCAGGACGATCCGGCCCACCACGGTTTCCAATGGAAAATCCGGGTTTATTCCCGAC
>DYRR01000115.1 GCA_020718605.1 Chthoniobacter flavus
ATGCCGGGATGCATCCCAAGGCCGAGGGGTTGGAGGCATCCCCCGATTTTTCCCTGCTGGGGGACGGCACGGTGGACGCCATCCTGGTGTCGCATGCGCATCAGGATCACCTGGGCTGTCTTCCGGTGCTCACCCGGGGCCAGCCGCGGGCCAAAGTTTTCATGACCGCTTCCACTGCGGATCTGGCGGACACGATGCTGCACAATTCCGTGAATGTGATGAGCCGCAAACGGGAGGAACTGGGGCTGGCGGATTACCCCCTTTTCACCCACCGGGGCGCGGACCTCAGCGCGGCCGCCTGGCAGACCTGCCCCCTGGAGGCGGTGATTTCCTATGAAGGGGAACGGCTCCCCCATGAAGAGTCCGCCTCGGGATTTTCCTTCCATGACGCCGGTCACATCCTGGGTTCTGCCGGGATCCTGCTCCGCGAGGACGGACGGCGGATTTTTTATACAGGGGATGTGAATTTCGAAAACCAGACGCTGTTGCCGGGGGCCGCTTTTCCCGAAGGCCCGATCGATGTGCTCATCATGGAAACCACCCGGGGCGACAGTCCGCTCCCGCCCGGTTTCACCCGGGCCGGGGAGGAGGAGCGTTTTTGCGCAGCACTCAATGCCGCCTACGAGCGTGGCGGGGCCATTCTTATTCCGGTGTTCGCCCTGGGAAAGACCCAGGAAATCCTCACCCTGCTCTACCGGTTGCGCCGGGATGCCGCGATCCGTCTCAAGCCGGTGTATATCGGCGGGTTGAGCACGAAAATCACCTCCATCTACGACAAATACCGCACGAGCACCGGACGCCTGCACCCGCGGCTGGAGATTTTCGACGCCATCGCGCCTTTCACGCTCACCGGAAAAAATGTGGAGGCGGCAAAGGTGGACCGCACCCATATCTACGCGCTTTCCAGCGGGATGATGACCGAGAACACCCTTTCCAACGGCTTTGCGCGGCGCATTCTGGAGCGGACCGATTGCAGTATTTTCTTCGTGGGTTATGCCGATCCCGCTTCACCGGCCGGACGCCTGAAAGCGGCGGGCATGGGCGGCACCGTCCAGCTCGATCCGGCGGCTCCGGCGCAGGAAGTGCGCTGTCACATCGGGGAGTTCAATTTCAGTGCCCATGCCTCCCGCGAATCGTTGCGCACCTGGGTGGGCCGTGTCGCGCCGAAGAAGGTGGTTCTTGTCCATGGTGACCCGGCTGCGGTGGAGTGGTTCCGCAGCAACCTGGCCGCAGATCTCCCCGGCAGCGAGATCCTCGTGCCCGAACCCGGCAAAGCGTTGGAACTCTGATCCGTTCCAACCACGAAACACAGCAAATTTCACGAAAGGATCAGGGGCCGTGGGATCATTCACTGCGCCCTCTTTGTGTCAGGCATTCAGTCCTGCAGACTCTTAAATTTTAGTGCCTTTCGTGATTTTAGTGGTTCCTTCTTCGGAATCCGGAGTGAATGGGGACCTGCGAATCACACCATGCCCACCACGGCGCGGCGGTGGGGAGATGGCATAGGGACAGTGTGCAGGGTGGCGAGATCGAACCAACATCCGCCTTCCACAGCGGATGTCTTGAGTCTTTTTCTGAAAACCTCCAGCCGGACGCGGTGGTGTGTGATGGGATAGGTGAGGGCAAGGGCGGGTGCGGTGTTCTCCGGCGGGCATTCCAGGCGTGGCAGACGCCACAGACCGCGCCATCTCGTGCCGTGTCCGGGAGAGAGCAGGATCCGACCGCCCCGCTGTGTCCAGGCACAGTGCTCGACAAGATGCACGGTTTTTGGGCGGGGCTTCGCGATGGGCAGTGCTTCCGGGGCGCCGCGTTCGAATGCCCCGCAATAACCGCGCACGGGACACTCCCCGCAGCGTGGCGACCGGGGGAGACAGACCAGCGCGCCAAGCTCCATGAGCGCGGAGTTGGTTTTGCGCGGATTTTTGGATGCCGCTCGTGCCGCCAAACTCCAGAGTTTTTTGGATCCGGCGGCGGTGAAGACGGGTTCTTCGATCCAGGCGATCCGGGCCAGGACTCGTGCGATATTGGTATCCACTGCGGGCTCGGGAAGGTCGAAGGCGAACGAGGCCACCGCTCCCGCCGTGTAGCGTCCCACGCCCGGCAGGGTCCGGATTTGTTCCGGATCCTGCGGGAACACCCCATGATGCCGGTCCACGACGATCCGGGCGGCCCGGTGGAGGTTGCGGGCTCTCGCGTAATATCCCAGCCCCTGCCAGTGTCGCATCACTTCGCGCTCGGGTGCTGCGGCGAGGCTGTGGACATCGGGAAAGCGCGTCATCCAGTCGCGGAAAAAGGCGGTGACTGTGGCGGCCTGCGTTTGCTGAAGCATGATTTCCGAGACGAGAATCGCATACGGATCGCGCGTGTGTCTCCAGGGCAGGTTGCGCCCGGCTCCGGCAAACCAGCGGACAAGCGCGGAGCGGAACCGGCCCATCGGGAACGGGGAGTCCGATGTTTTCACGACACCGGCCAGTGGGCGAGGGACGCGATGCGTTCATCCGCCGCATCGAGATCGTGGAGTGCGGTGAGGGCGTTGGGTACGGCGACCACCCAGACACCGGCGGCTTTGGCACTGGCCACCCCCGGCGCGCTGTCCTCGAAAGCCACGGCATCTTCCGCCCCGATGCCCAACAGATCCAGGACGCGCAGGTAGGGATCGGGAAAGGGCTTGAACCGCGCCACATCGTCCCGCGTGACCACGATATCGGCATCGGAGGCGAGGCCGAGTCGGGCGAGTTCGGCGCTCACCCACGTGCGTCCGGAGTTGCTCACCACGGCGACGCGAAGGCCGGCGGCGCGGGCCCGGTCGATAAGGTCGCGCACTCCGGGCAGGAGCGGCAGGGCGGCGACGAGTTCGTGGTGACGGCTGGCTTTTTGAGGGTCCAGAACCGCCCAGTCGAGGGTCCGCCCGGTTTTCAATTCCAGAAGGGCGCGCGGATCCACATGGTTCACATGCCCCACGGCTTCCGTCCATTCCCGGGCGGTCAGGACCGCGCCATGCGCGGCATACAACCCGCACCAGGCTTCAAACTCCGCTTGCTCGGTATCCGCAAGCAGTCCGTCGTAATCAAACAACAGCGCACGAAGCGGGGAACGCCGATGGGGATGGATCAGTGGCTGTGGCCGCACCCGCAGCCTCCGTGACTGTGGCTGTGCTCCGCCTCGTGCTCATGATCCTCGTCCTGACAGCAGCCGCCTTCCCCGTCGCAGTTTTCCTTGCCACCGCAGCAACCGCCTTCCTCCAGATCTTCCAGAGTGGGCATGCGGCCGAGTTCGAAGGTCTTGGCCAAGTATTGCATCACGGATTCCTGAATGCGTTGCATCTCGCGGCGGGCGTCGATGAAGCCGCGGGCAATCGGATCCTGCAGCAGGGAGGCGCGGTCGGCCTCGAATTTGGCGAAGTCCCCGTCGCTGATTGCTTCCCCCTGCGCGTGGCGCTGCTGGATGTCGGAACTCGTCCGGCTCACCGCATCGTAGCGTTCCCGTGCGGATTCGTTGGCAATGAACGCCTCAATGCCTTCCTTGATGTCGCGGAAAGAGGCGTCATCCAGGATGGCCTGGCAGAGTTCACGGGTCTTGAGAGTGATGTGGTCGGGAGCGGCGTTTTGGTGCATGGCCGGGCAACTTACCCGTATTTCTGGAAATGGAAAGTGGAAATAATCGGGGGATTGGTTTCCTGCGCCCGGTGGGTGTCGTCCACCGCGGTAGGAAATCCAAGAAGCGAGCGGGGACGGTATTGTTTCACGGTCCCGCCCCTATACCAGGTATGAGTTATCTCGGCCTCGATACTCTGGGGTTTCTCAAGTCTTCGAATAGATTCCGCTTGACAGAAAAGCGGAAAAGCGGAAATCATGTCCCATGAAAACGACCGTGACGATGGGGCGACGTGGGGCAATTACCATTCCTGCGGGCTTACGGCAGCGGTATGGCCTCGAACAGGACGATCTCTTGATGATTGAGCCGACCCGGGAGGGTTTGCTTCTACGTCCGGCGGTGAGTATGCCCGTCGAAATCTACAGCGAGGAGAGAATTGCCGAATTTGCGTCGGAGGACCGGGAAGTGGGTGAGATTTTGAAGCGAATGGAACCGAAAATCTCTGCCGGGTGAAAGTGTTTCTGGATGCAAATGTGCTGTTTTCCGCAGCAAATTGTGGCAGTGGCATCGCGCAGTTGGTGGATCTGCTCAGCGGACAACATGAAGTCATTACCTCCGAATATGCCTGGGCGGAGGCTCGTCGCAACATTCTCACCAAGCGTCCAAACTGGCGGACGGGATTTGAGGCACTGGCTGGACGGATCGCCGTGGTGCCCGACCGCCATGGCAATGTGGGAGTCGCACTGGCAGTAAAAGACCAACCCATCCTGATCACGGCGCAGGCTCAGCACTGCGAATACCTGGTGACCGGCGACCGGCGTGATTTCGGGCACTTGTTCGGCAGCAATGCTGACGGCGTGCAAGTGCTAAGCCCGCTGATGATGGCCCGGCTGCTCGAAGCGGACGCGGGAGTATGACCAGATTGGTTGGGTGGCAGTGATCGGAGGATTTCCGCCACCAGAGCGGGGCCGCGATAGACGTAGCCTGTGTAGAGTTGGATGAGTGCCGCGCCGCAATCGAGTTTTTCCCGGGCGCTGTCGGCGTCCATGATTCCGCCCGAGGCGATCACGGGCAGCCTGGTCCTGGAGCAGACGAAACGCACAACCCCGGTGGCGCGATGGCGCAGGGGCGCGCCGCTGAGCCCACCGGTTTCGTCGCGGCGTCCGGCCAGAGCCGAGTGGTCGAGCGTGGTGTTGGTGGCCACGATGCCGTCGAGCCGGTGTTCTTCGGCGAGCGCGAGCACATCCTCGATCTGGGCGGGCTCAAGGTCCGGGGCGATCTTCACGAGCAGGGGTTTGGCGGCGGATTGGGTGCGGTTGAATCCCTGCAGTGCTTTGAAAATTTCCGCGAGTTCCTCCCGGCCCTGCAGGGTGCGCAGGCCCGGGGTGTTGGGCGAGCTCACATTGATCACAAAATAATCCCCCAGGTCGAACAATCGCCGGAAGGAGTGCAGATAATCGGCGGCGGCCTCGTACAGCGGGGTGATTTTGGATTTGCCAAGGTTCAGCCCCACCGGCACGCGGGGGCGCAGGTCGGAGTCGCGCAGGGCCTCGAGCCGCAGCGCGACCGCGTCCGCACCGGGATTGTTGAATCCCATGCGGTTCACGAGCGCCTTCAAATCCGGATACCGGAAACACCGCGGCGTTGGGTTGCCGGGCTGGGCTTTTGCGGTGATCGTGCCCGCCTCGACAAAACCGAATCCCAGCGCGCCCCACGCCGCCAGGGCCTCCGCGTTTTTGTCAAACCCCGCCGCGAGCCCCACCGGATTGGGGAACCGGATGCCGAACACTTCGCGCGAATGCGCCATGTCCCCCGCGCTTCCGGCGAGGCGCAGCATTTCCAGCAGGCCGGGATTGGCCGAGATGACGCGCAATCCGGCCATCACCACATGATGGGCCGCCTCGGGGGAGAGTTGGAAAAGCAGCGGGCGCGCCAGGGCGCGGTAGGCCAGGGTCCAGAGGATGGAGCGGGGATCGTGTTTCATTTTCCGATGCAGAATTGGCTGAAGATGACGCCGAGGATTTCCTCGGCATCGGCGCGTCCGACGACATCGCCGATGGCATCGAGTGCTTCGCGCAGATCGACGGCGGCCAGGTCGGGGGCGAGTTCGGAGCGCAGCGACTTGGCGGCGGCGTCGAGTGCCGTTCGGGCGCGCTGGAGACAGGATTGATGGCGGGCATTGATGGCCACGGCGGAGACGCCCGCGCCGGACCCGGGCGAGGCGGCTGTTTCCGCAATGGCATTTTCCAACGCCCCGATGCCTTCGCCGGTGACACAGGAAAACCGCAGCGCACCGGTCTGCCGCCAGGCGGGATGAAAGGCGAGGTCGGCCTTGTTGGCGACGAGCAGGGTGCGCGCGGGGTCGGTGGCGGCGGCGAACCGGTCGGGTGGCGGTGTGGTGGCATCGACGACGTGCAGGACCAGATCGGCGCGCTCGATCCAGCGCAGCGTGCGGCTCATGCCCTCCCGTTCGACCGGATCCCTGGATTCATGGAGCCCGGCGGTGTCCACCAGACGCACGGGAATGCCGCGCAGATTGATCACTTCCTCAATGGTGTCCCGTGTGGTGCCGGCCACGGGATTGACGATGGCCCGGTCGTATCCGAGCAGGAGGTTGAGCAGGCTGGATTTGCCGACATTGGGCTCGCCGCAGATCACGGTCCGCAGGCCCTCGCGCAGGATGCGTCCGCGCCCGGCGGTTCCCAGCCAGGTGTCGATGCGGGCCGTCATTTCCGCGATGCGCCGGAGAAAAGCCGCGCCGGTGTCGGGATCGATGTCTTCTTCGGGAAAATCAATATACGCCTCAAGATGCGCCAGGATCGAGAGGAGTTCCTCCCGCTCGGCCTGGATTCGCGCACCAAAGACCCCTTCGAGCTGTTCCGACGCGGAGCGCAGGGCGAGGTCGGTCTGGGCCCGGATGAGATCCATCACCGCCTCGGCCCGGGTGAGATCCATTTTTCCATTCAAAAAGGCGCGTTCCGTGAACTCGCCGGGGTTTGCGGAACGGGCACCGGCCTGGAGAAAAAGATCCAGCGCGCGCCGGGTCACAAGAATGCCGCCGTGGCAGGATATCTCCACCACATCCTCGCCGGTGTAACTGTGCGGGGCGCGAAAAACCGAGGCCAGCACTTGATCCACCCTGGTTTTCCCGTCGGATTCGACCAGGTGTCCGAGGGCGACCCGGCCCGGTTCCAGCGCGGCGAGACGTTGTTTGCCCGCGAACACCGCATCCGCCAGCGCGACGGCCTGCGGTCCGGAAATCCGGAGCAGGGCGATGGCGCCCTCGCCCGGAGGCGTGGCGACGGCGGCGATGGTGTCGGGCATGGCTTCAGCCCACGAGGGTGCGGAGTTCCTGGACGAAGCGGCGGTTCTGCTCCATCGTGCCCACCGAGACGCGGATCCACTCCGGCAGCTTGTAGCTTCGCATGGCGCGAACGATGATGCCGCGTCGCATGAGGGCATTGAACACCGCGTCGCCGTCGCCCACCTTCACCAGCACGAAATTGGCGTGGCTGGGAACGAACCCGAGTCCGAGCGCGGCGAACTCCTTTTCAAGATATGCGCGCCCCTCCTTCGTGATTTCCCGCGTCCGGTCCTGGTGCCCGAGGTCGTGCAGTCCGGCCAGCGCCCCCGCCTGGGCGATGCCGTTGGCATTGAAGGGTTGGCGGGTTTTTTGCAGCACCTCAATGAGGCCGACGGGGCCGAGTCCGTACCCGATGCGGAGATTGGCGAGACCCTGGATCTTCGAAAAGGTGCGGAGCACAATGACGTTGCGCCCCTCGCGCACGAACTTGAGCGTGTCGGGCGGGTTGTCGAGAAACTCATGGTAGGCCTCGTCGAAGATCACGATCACATGATCCGGCACGCGGCCCATGAACCGGTCGATTTCCTCCTGCGAAACGAGGGTGCCCGTGGGGTTGTTGGGATTGGCGATGAAAACCTCGCGGGTCCGGGGCGTGACGGCCGCCGCCATGGCGTCGAGGTCGTGGACAAATCCCGGGTCGGGCACTTCGATGGTGCGGGCCCCGAACAGCGTGGCCATGAGCGTATAGACGACAAAGGCATGCTCCGCCGCGATCACCTCGTCGCCGGGCCGCAGGAATCCGTGTCCGATGAACTCAATGATCTCGTTGGAGCCGTTGCCGAGAATCACATTTTCCCGGGCGAGCCCGAATTTTCCGGCAATGGCGTTGCGCAGATGATACCCGCCGCCATCCGGATAGAAATGGGCGCGGGAGAGCATGTCCCGCATGGCTTCCAATGCGGCGGGCGAGGGGCCGAGGGGATTTTCGTTGGAAGCGAGTTTGATGATCTCCGAAGGGTCGAGACCGAGCTCGCGGGCGACATCTTCGATGGGTTTTCCCGGTTCGTAAGCGACGAGATCTTTGAGTTGCGGATTGGCCAGATGCCAGAGGGACGGGGATGTCATAGGCGGGCGAATCTATCCCGCTCCGCGCGCTTTGAGAAGGATGGAATCGCGCCCCTTCCAGAGAGGGGCGCATCTCTGATTGCAAACCAAGGGAGCGCGGGCTTCCTGCCCGCTTGGTGGAGAAAGCGGGCGAGACGCCCACGCTCCCTTCACGAAGC
>DYRR01000243.1 GCA_020718605.1 Chthoniobacter flavus
ATGTTCTTGACTCCGCTCCCGCCCCGCAGCAAATCCAGCGGGCTCCGCGCCGGGTTGCGCAGGTCCTTCACCACATGCGTATAGATCATCGTCGTCTCCACATTCGCATGACCCAGATAATCCTGGATCTGCCTCAGATCCACCCCGTTCAGCAACAGATGCGTGGCAAAACTGTGGCGCAGCGTGTGCACCGAAACCGGCTTGGCCAGGTTCGCCTTGCGCGACGCCTCCTTGACCGCATGCTGGATCGAACCATCCCCCACATGATGCCGCCGCACCACCCCCGCCCGGGGATCCGTGGATAGCGTCCTGCTCGGGAAAACCCAGAACCAAGCCCACTCCTTGGGTGCCTGCGGATACTTCCGCGCCAGCGCATCCGGCAACATCACCCCCGCCAAATCCGCCGCCCGATCCTCCTCGTAAAGGGCGCGCATCTGCTCCAGATGCTCTCGCAGCCGCCGCTTCACCGACTCCGCCATCAGCGTGGACCGATCCTTGTCCCCCTTGCCCGCCCGTACAAAAACCAGGCTCTGATCGAAATCCAAATCCTTCACCCGCAGCCGACAGCACTCCGAAACCCGCAGGCCACCCCCATAAATCACCTCCGCCATCAACCGCAGCGTCCCCTGCATCTGCTCCAGCAAGGCAAACGTCTCCGGCACACTCAAGACCGTCGGCAGCCGATCCCCCCTCTTCGCCCGCACCCCCTCCGCCATCTCTTCCAATTCCAGCCCCAGCACCTCCCGGCCCAGGAAAAGCAGCGAATTGAAGGCCTGGTTCTGCGTGCTCGACGAAACCTGCCGGTGCACCGCCAGATGCGCCATATAGTTCCGTACCGCCTCCGCCGTCACCACCGTCCGCCCCTTTTCCGCCTCGCCCAGATACTCAAAAAAGCGCCGCACCCAATCCGCATACGTCTTTTCCGTCCGGTAGGAATAGTGCTTCAGCCGCAGCGTCTCCCGCAGCTGCGCCAGCGCCGCCTCCGGATTCACCTGCCCCTCCGCATCCTGCACCTGGGCCATCCGCTCCGGCTTACGCCAGTCCGTAACCTTCAGGAAATTGAGGAAATACAGCCGGATCGCCTGCTCCGCCTGCTTCACCATCCAATCGGTAGCCCAGGCTGCCCGCTCCAACTCCTCGCAAAACCGCTGCACCCGATCCTGCAACGCCTCCCCCGCCTGCGGCTCATCCCGCTCCAGAAACCGCCGTACCCACTTCACGTGAAACGGCGCATGCGCGCTATGAACAATCCGCTCCCGCAGTAAAAACTCCCCAAAATCCGCCAATCCTCGCTCAATGTCTTTGTCCATGGAGACTATACTAGTGTATAGCCCTCGATGCGTCAATCCCCTTTTTTCTCCCCGCCGGCCAAAAAAAAATTCCAGGCGTTGGAAGTCGAAAATAATGTTTTTCCAGGCGTTGGAACTTCAAGTGCTGGAGTGTTGGAGTACTGGAGTGTTGGAGTAATGGTTGACTCCTCCCCAACACTTCCCCCTTCTTCCAACCTCGCCGTTCGCCCGCCCGTCCATCCTTCCTTTTTCCGTCTTCCGTCTTCCGTCCTTCCGCCCCCCCTCCTCCTTCGACGTTCAACGTTGAATGTTCGATGTTCGTGTCTCGTCCGGCTGTAGGTTGACACTTCTCAAGCAGGAGAAGGTAATAT
>DYRR01000116.1 GCA_020718605.1 Chthoniobacter flavus
TCATCAGGACAAAGTCTTATGTTTGTGACAGAAATTGCAAACGATAAATCAATCCTGCTGCCGGCACGCTGTCCGTTTGGAAAAAGGAATCCAGGTTCATCCAGTATAGGACATGGGCACTGAAATCCGGTGGTGCGCGGACAGAATAATGAGGTGGTGCCACCCGCCGGCAGTATTTGGCGGCAATCCGCATCTTTTATCTTTGCTTGAGGGTGGATCACATCTGTGACAGGCTGCGGACTCATGAAATTCCCCGCCTTTCATTTCCTCGCCGCCGTTGCGCTCTTTCTTTCGATTGTTGTGGTCCGGGCGGAACCCCGCCCCGACGCGACCGCCAGCATTTCCGTGCCCGCCATCGTGTGCGAAGGCTGCGCGAAGTCGATCGGGATCGCCTGCCGCAACAACAGGGAAATCGGCGGCGTGTATGTGGATGTGAAGAAGAAAGTGGTCCTGGTGGAGGGCATCGATGGCAAACCCGTTCCCGATGAGGTTCTGCAAAAGGTCATCAAAAAAGCGGGATACGAGGCAAAAGAAATCCGGCGTGTTTCGGGATCGCTGGCGGATGCCAGGACGGCTTTGGCCGCGCCGTGAATTATTCCGGCGGCCCAACCGTTGGCCATTGCGCCGCCCGGATGTGATCCCTCTCCATTTGTTTTCAACATCTTTCGATCCATGACCGCTCCCCACACTCCCACGATTGAGACGCCTGTGCAGGTGATGTTTTTTGACACCGACTGCGCCGCAGTCGTCCACAACATCGCCTATCTGCGCTTCATCGAAACCGCCCGCACACTTCTCGCGGAGCAACTCGGGTGGAAACTCTCGGAAATGGGCGGCACGGGCGTGTTTCCCGTGGTGGTGCGGACCGAAATCGACTACCGGCGGCCCGGCAAACTCGGGGACGAACTGCTGGTGCGCGGCAGGCTGGCACGGGTCGAACGCGCACGGTTTCATGTGGCGTTCGATATTTTCCGCCCATCCGATGAAGTCGTGCTCGTGACATGCCGGCAGGTGTTGGCGGTGGCGGCCATGCCGAGCGGACGTCCCGGACGTCTGCCCGCCGATTGGGCGGTACGGTTCGCCCATCTGCGTTCCGAGAAATCCTCATGACCAACCCCTCCGCTGTGGTCGGGGAGGTCTGGCTGGATCCTCCGGCTTTGGAGCCGTTCCCAGTGCGGCGGACGCTGCTCGCTTTCCTCGCGGGGCTGGCTTTGGTGTTGCATGTTGGGACAGCCGGCTACGGAAATTTGGAGGGGGAAAACGACAATCCTCATGTGGCGGATGCCCGGGAGATGCTGGTTTCGGGCGATTGGCTGCCGTCCGGTGGCTCGGGGGAACTGAAGTGCCCCCCTCTGCTCTCCTGGATGATGGCTGCGGGCATGCAATTGTTTGGATGCAACACCTTTGCGATGCGGCTGCCCGTGGCGGCCGCCGTGGTTGTCTGGGTCATGCTGGCCTTTCTTTTTGTGGAACGATTGTCTGGAACGTGGCGGGGGTTCGCTGCGGGGCTCGCGTTGCTCACCTGTTCGGGGTCCTTCGTGTTCGGACGAATGCTTCATCCGGCTCCGGTATTTGCCTGCATATTGGCGGGGGCGTTCTATTGTCTGCTGCGGGCGTTTGAGCGGAGATCCGGACGCCGGAAGTGGTTCGACGGGTTCTGGCTTTGTGTCTCGCTGGGCGTTCTATGCAACGGGCTGTGGGGCCTGCTCCATCCGCTGCTTTGTGTGGGGATTCTCCTGCCATTTTACCGCGAGGCGCGGATTCGATTCCGGGGTTTGTTGTCCTGGCGGGGGATGGGTGTGTTTCTGGCGCCCTTGTGCGTGTGGCTGATTGCCGTGAAAACGCAATCCCCGGGGGTTCTCTCCGGGTGGTGGCAATGCGGCGCTCCGGGCCTTTTCGGAGAGATGTCGCCGGAATGGGATGGCTGGTTTGCTCCGGGACTGGGAACCGCCGCCTGGTTGTGTGTCGGATGGTTGCCGTGGTCGGTTGCTGTCGGGATTCCCGCACTCCCGCTCCTTCGTCGCGTTCGGTGGAACATCGAACCAACCACGGCACTTGCCTGGGCATGGGGTGGTGTCGCAATGGTTTTGCTTTTCCTGCCCGCCCCGCTGCGGGGAGGAGTGGAAATGATTGCGGGGCCTGTCGTGGCCGCGGGAGTGGTGGCCGTGTGGACGGGAGCCGGACCCGTGGCCCGCCTGCTGGGTGCCGGGGCGGTGACCGTTCTCGGACTCGGGGCTTTGGCCTCGGTGTGCCTTTGGGAACCGGCTCCACCGGAGATCCGTCCGGTGCTTGGGCTTGCATTCCTTTCCCTGGTGATCTTCGGGGCCATCGCCATGATTGCTTTGTTCAGAGGCCATGCCCGCATGGCTTTTCTGTCCATTGCGGCAGCCATGGTGCCTGTGGGATTTTGTCTGATCGAGGGGATGCGAATCGTTCATTGATTGGAACGGCACGGGGTGGTTCCATTTTTGAACTCGCCTCCGCGCATGCAAAGGTGTTGGATAACGCCTCCGCTATCCCATGAAAATTCCCCCGTATCTGCTGGCTTTGGTTTTGGTCTGTCCGGTTGCGTTTTCCGTGCCTGCGGACGATCCCCGCATTCCCGAGCCGTTGCGGGCATGGCAGGACTGGGTGCTGTGGGATGGGGATCATCGGGCGTGTCCGCTGCCGTTCAACGCCCCCGGCAAGCCGGTGTGTGTGTGGCCTTCGCGTCTCGATGTGCGGGTGGCCTCGGCGGGTGCGGGGTTTGTGGTGGATGTCGTGGTGTTTCACGAGGCATGGATGCCGCTTCCGGGCGGCAAAGATCTCTGGCCGGAATTTGTGAAAACCGACGGCGAACCGGTGCCCGTGTTGGTTCGGGAAGGGCGTCCGGCAGTGAAACTCACCCCGGGCAATCACCGGATCGAGGGGGAATTCCGCTGGAACAAAACGCCCGAGCGAATGGACATTCCACCCGAAATCGGAATGGTGGCCCTTTCGCTGGACGGCAGGAGCGTGGAGATTCCCGTGCGGGGCGCGGACGGCCAGCTCTGGCTCGCCCGCAACACGCCGGGCGCGGAGACGGACAAGGATTTTCTTTCCACCAAACTCTATGCGGAACTGGAGGACGGCATTCCCATGTGGCTGCGGGTCGAGGTGGAACTCATCGTGTCGGGAAAGAGCCGTGAAGAAACCATCGGGGGCGTCCTGCCCGCCGGCTGGAAAGCGGTCTCGGTGACGAGCCAGATTCCTGTGGCAATGGACGATGCCGGGCTCGTGAAGGCGCAGGTCCGCGCCGGCAAATGGACGGTGCTTGTCACGGCTTTCCGGACCGATAATCCAAAAGACTTCGCCTTTTCCTCACAACCCGCCGCCGGGGAGATTCTCGTCGGATTCCGGGATCGTCCGGACTTCCGGCTGGTGGAGATCGTGGGGAGTCCGTCGGTGGATGTGTCGCAGATTTCATTTCCCGAAAAATGGCGCGAGCTGCCCGTGTATCGGTGGAACACAGGGGCACCATTCGCCTTTGAAGAACGGATGCGCGGCATGGGTCAGCAAAAACCCGGCGGCCTTAAGATCGATCGGGATTGGTGGTTGGACGACGATGGCGGGGCGTTCACCTTCCGTGATCGTATCCGGGGGGAGCAGTCGGAAATCTGGCGGCTTGATGCGGCCGACGGACAGGATCTCGGCTCCGCCCGGGGCGATGGGGCGGGATTGCTCATCACCCGCAATCCCGCGAATGCCGCAGCGGGCGTGGAGATCCGCTCCCGTAGTGTGAATCTTGAAGCCACCGGACGCATGGCGCGGGCCCGGGAGATTCCAGCGGCAGGTTGGCGCACCGATGCTGAATCGTTGAGGGTCTCCCTCAATCTTCCGCCCGGCTGGCGGTTGTTTGCGCTGTTCGGCGCCGACTGGGTGTGGGGCGACTGGCTCACCGCCTGGACTCTGCTGGATCTTTTTCTGCTGCTCATCTTCTCGCTGGCGGTGTTCCGTCTGTGGGGATGGTGGCCGACAGTGCTTGCGTTCGCGGCTTTCGGACTCGCCTACCACGAGCCCGGTGCTCCGCGATACGTCTGGTTGACTTTGCTTGTGCCGCTGGCGTTGTTGCGCGTGGTGCGTCCGGGTCGCACACAGCAATGGATCGTGGCATGGAAATGGATCAACGTCGCCGCTCTGGTGCTTGTGCTCGTGCCGTTTGTGGCCCAACAGGTGCAGCAGGCGATTTATCCGCAGCTTGAAAAGGGCATGGGTATTTCCGGGCCGGTTTCATTTTCTGGAATTGCGTCGCCCGAGAGCGTGGGCAACGAGTTCGAGCCCAAAGAGGCTTCCGTCAAACGCGAGAGAGGAGGTGAATACATGGACAGCTTCAGTCTGATCTCGGTGGCAAAATCCTCCCGCAGGACTTGGGACAAGGAAAATCTCGCCTACGACACCAAGGCCAAAATCCAGACCGGGCCCGGCGTTCCCGAGTGGAGTTGGAGAAACGTGTCCTTCGGATGGAATGGACCGGTGATCTCCGGACACGAGGTGCGCCCCATTCTTATTTCGCCGGCGGTGGAACGGTTGTTGACGGTGTTGCGCGTTCTGTTCGCGCTGGGTCTCGCGGCGGTGCTCCTGCGCTCACGGGGAAGATCTGCCAACGGAGCGGTGACTTCCGTTCCGGCTCTGGTTCTCGCAGGTGTGATGGGATTCCTGACAGCCGGGCAGGCAGCGGAGGTTCCGGACAAGGAAACTCTGGCGGCGCTGCGGACACGGTTGATGGAGCCCTCCGACGCCTTCCCCGATGCGGCGTCGATCCCGGAAGTGTCGGTGTCGATCCAGGGAAATCGGATTGTGATGGACACAACGATCCATGCCGGCGCGACCGTGGCGGTTCCGCTTCCCGGAAAACTTCCGGCATGGTCGCCGGTGTCGGTCTTGTTGGATGGAAAAACCGCGCCCGCGCTGCGGCGGGACGATGGGTTTCTGTGGGTGGCTGTTCCCCCCGGAGTACACTCGGTGAAGGTCGAGGGCTTGCTTCCCGGGGGCACCGACTGGGAATGGACATTCCTGCTCAAGCCGCATCGGGTTGCCATTACGGCGCCGGACTGGACTTACTCGGGTGTCTCTCCGGAAGGCGTGCCCGAACAGCAGGTTTTCTTTTCCAAAATCCAAAAAGCATCCTCGGGTCAGGCGGCTTATGATCGCCAGGATTTCACCGCACTGGCTCTGGCGGATCGCCGGATTGAGTTGGGCTTGACCTGGCGCGCTTACACGACTGTCACCCGGCTGTCCCCTCCGGGAAAGGCCATCTCGCTGCGCGTGCCCCTGCTCCCCGGAGAAAATGTCATTACGCAGAACACACTCGTGGCCGATGGCATGATCGAGGTCCGTCTCGGGGCGCAGGAAAAGTCGGTGTCGTGGGAAAGCGAGATTCCGCCCTCCGACAACATCCATCTCGCCACCGCCGCCGCCGATACCTGGGTGGAGCGCTGGCATCTGGTGGTGTCGCCGGTCTGGAATATCGGGATCACGGGACTCGCGCCGTTTTTCGAGGTGGGCTCCTATCCCGGGCTTGTCCCTGTCTGGAGCCCGTGGCCGGGTGAGAGTGCGGATCTTGCGGTGAGCCGTCCCGAAGCGATTCCCGGTGCCACGGTGACGGTGGGCAGTGCGGCGCATGACATCACGCTGGGAAAACGCCAGCGAACTTCGATTCTTGATCTCAAACTCCGCAGCAGTCTGGGTGAGGATTTCCTTATTGGTCTGCCATCCGGTGCCGAGGTGACCGCGCTCACGCTCAATGCCACGGCCATTCCCGTGCGCAAAGACGGGGACCGTGTCGTGGTGCCGCTGCGGCCCGGCGAGCAGAAGGTGAATCTCGCATGGAAATCCAATGTCCCGCTGCATCCGGTCACCCGGGTGGATGAAATCCGGTTGCCGGTGGATGCCGCCAACATCCGCACGGTGCTCCAAGTGCCCGACAATCGCTGGATCCTTTGGGCTCACGGGCCCCGGCGCGGACCGGCGGTGCGTTTCTGGACCGTCCTCGCGTGCTCCCTCGTGGCCGCGTGGGTGCTGGGTGGATTGAAACAATCGCCGCTGGGGCGCGCGGGATGGATGCTGCTCGGGATCGGGCTCACGCAAGTTCCCCTGCCTGCCGCGCTGCTCGTGGTCGGGTGGCTTTTCTTTATTGTCTGGAGAGGACAGGATTCTTTCCTGCGCCTGCCCGCATGGGGATTCAACCTGCTTCAGTTGGTGCTGATCGGAGTGACGCTTGGAGCGGTGGGAGTGCTTATCTCCGCAGTGGCCGAGGGGTTGCTTGGCAATCCCGAGATGTTCATCCAGGGAAACAACTCCACCCGGCGTGAACTGATCTGGTATCTGGCCCGGTGCGGCGATGCTCTGCCGCGCCCCGGCTGCGTGACCATCTCGATCTGGTGGTTCCGGCTTCTGATGCTGCTTTGGGCGCTCTGGCTCGCGGCATCGCTCCTGCGCTGGCTGCAGAACGGCTGGACGCAATTCAGCAGGGGCGGATGTCTCAAGCGCGCTCCGAAGAAAACCCCCACACCTCCGCCCATCCCTAAAGCCGCTGGAAATTAAGCTCCAGGGTCCCGGCCTCCCTGGTCATTCCCGGCCTTGGAAAAGGGAATCGATAGGGGCATGGAGCGGGCTCCATCCCGTGCCGCGCAGTTTATCGATGGAGATCCGTTTGCTGGTCCATCCGCGTTTGCGCGTTGTGTCGGCGGGACCTTCGGGAGGGACCGGCCGGGCCAGCCGCGCGGCAAGCCGGGTGTAGAGATCGCGCTGGGTCACGGGATTTCCGTCGGACGCATTATAGATACCGGGTGGCGCGCCGCCACTGGCAAGATGGAACACCGCACCCGCCGCATCGGCGATGTGGAGCATGTTGATCCACCGCCCGCCACCGTCCTCAAGCACGGCGGTTCCATCCAGGAGTTTCCGCACATACACGGAGCGGTTCGGGCCATACAGACCCGCCGCCCGCAGGACGAATCCGTTCCGGTGCAGTGCGACCGTTTCCGACTCAAGCAGGATCCGCCCTGTTTCCCGCTGGGGCAGGGTGGGGGATTGTTCGTCCACCCATTCGCCCCCGGTCTGACCATAGACCGAGGTGCTGGAAGTGAATCCGACGAGACTGCGCGGAAATACGGAGGCGAGGTTGCGGATGCCTTCCAGAAAGACTGCGCGGTAGCGGTCGGTACCGCCGCGGCCCGAGCTGGCGCAATGCCACACCACGCCCTCATCGCCCCACCAGCGCCGCAGTTCCGCCACGGCATCCGGGTCGGAAAGATCCGCCGATCTCACAGGAAACGAAGCGTTCAGTCGCGAGGCGCCTCTGAGAACCACTCCGCCGACTTCCCACCCGCTCGCAAGAGCCAGCCGGGCCAGTGTCTGCCCCAAAAAGCCGCATCCCGCCACCAGTAAACGTCCGGATGCCATGGCGGGTCAGCGACGCCCCTTCAGGCAGGCCGCCCGCGAGCGGGGAGATTTCTGGGGCAGCGTTGCCGCTTGACCTTGTCTCGTAGCCCGCTCCGGGATGCGCGGGATGCGCACCGATGAACCCCGGACATGCTGGAGGATGTCCCTCCAACAAGCGGGCAGGCCCGTCCGATGGGTCAGCTTCCGGCCTGACCTTCTGTGGTCGAGACAGGCGTTGGACCCTCCAGAAACAAAGGAAGCTTGGAAACAGGGTTGGTGGTTCATGGAGCGAGGAGGGCATCATAGCGCGGGTGCCCCGAATAATCCATACATTGGAAAAACTATTACTTGATCTAAAAATTCATTTGTTGGTAATGGATTTTGCGTGCGAGACGCCTTTTCCCCTTGTCAAGCATCGTCAGCGATTTCCACCTTCAGACCTCACTCTGAATGTCCGTGACATCCAATTCTCCGATTTGTTGCCGTCGGCTTTTCGCTCGGTTTTCCCAAATCTTTGACGACCCATTCGCACACCGTTGCTGATAATA
>DYRR01000117.1 GCA_020718605.1 Chthoniobacter flavus
GCATCTGGCGCACCTGCGCATCGAGGAGTGGCTGAAAGCCGTCCGGCATGACCGTGTCCAGCTCCAGTATCTCCTCGAAAAGACCGAACCCATCGACCCATTGCGCGATGCCAAACTCCTCGCCCTGCGTGATCGAATCGCCGCCAAGGCGCAAAAGCCCACCGTCACGCGCGACGGGAGGCAGAACCGGAAAGTGCTGATCTTCACCGCGTTCGCCGACACGGCCATCTACCTTTACAAGAATCTCTTGCCTTGGGTGACGGAGTTTAACAGTGGCAGGGGCGGCTCGCCCCTGATCGAAAGCAATCAGGGGCAGGCTGCCCCTGCCACTCCTTCCCAGAGTGACAGGGACGGCTCGCCCCTGTCGTTGCTGGATCAGGGGCAGGCTGCCCCTGCCACTCACCCCCACTTCCTTGTTTACGTCCACGACGACGGCTTTGTGAAGTTCACCTTTGCCCAGCCGAAGCAATCGCTCGAACTCCTTCAGGCTCTTTGCACCGGACAATCCTCCGCAAACCAAACCCTCTGCGACCTTTTCGACCGCGACACCAAGGACGGGGCTGACATGGGCCACTACAGCACGCTTCTGCAAAAAGCCGTGCGCTCCATTGCCGACACGTTTCGCAAACGCACCGCTGCCGCCCTCCAATCTGGGCGAGGCGGTCTCATCACCCCAAAATCCGAGCAACCGGAGGATGACAATGATTTTGAACTCATCACCTGGCTGGTTGTTAAAGAAGGGAAGACGGATTGACGGAAAACCATATTGCTGTAGATTCCCTCTATGAAAACAACGATCGATATTCCGGAGCCTCTTTACAAGAAGGCGAAGATCCGCGCCATCGAGCGGGGGCAGACGCTAAAGCAGATTGTTCTGATCTCGCTGAAGCGCGAGCTGGAGGCACCCAAAGCTGTCGGAGAGGCACCCTCCTCCTATTGGGCCAATCGCAATCTGCGTCCCGACTTCGTCCGGCTTCAGGCAGAGGGGGCGTTCAAACCGAAACCGGGCTCTCGCAGCATTGAAGAGATCATTGACGAAATAAAAGCGGACTCTTCGCTGTGATTTACTGCGACACCAGCTACCTTGTGCGTCTGTATCTGGATGAGCCAGGGGCCGATGTGGTCCGTGAGCTTTGCTGCCGGAATGAAGTCGCCTCGTCGGTCCACGCGAAAGCGGAGGTTCCGGCGGCATTGCATCGATCATGGAGAGAAGGCCGCACCCGCTCGGATGGCTTCCCCGAGCTGATCGCGCAATTTCAGACCGACCTCGCCTCTGGCGGCATTCACTGGCTGAGCTTGATCGACTCCCTGCTGGACGGCATGGTCGAGCACTTCGCCTCCATGCCCCAGTCCATCTACCTCCGCGCGGCCGACGCTCTCCATCTCGCCTGCGCCGCAGAGCACGGCTTCCAAGAAGTCTATTCCAATGACCGCCACTTCCTCACCGCAGCCCCGCTCTTCGGGTTAAAGGGCATCAATATCATTGGGAAGGAGAATCCGCAATGAAGCTAAACAAGGTCATTGCCGACCAGAGTTCCCCGTTTGAAACCATCCGGGAGATTGCCGAGAGCATCCAATCACTTAATCAGAAGGCCCTTTGCGCCTACGCACCCGTCGTCGAGGATCTTCTCTGTTCCCAGAGCCGGGATGTCCAACTGATCGAGCACACGCTCGACGGCTTGCTCGATTTCTGCGGTCACGATCCCGTCCTCCAGCTCTATAAGAAACTCTGCCGTCATTATTGGAACATCGATCCTGCGGCCACCGCGATCCGTGAACTCAAACTGGCCGAATCATGACGAACCCACACACAAGCGCCTTGGATATCAAGATCGACCAGCAGGTTTACGCCCTCTACGGCCTGACGCCGGAGGGAATCGCCATCGTGGGGGGCGCCGCCAAATGAATGCAAAGAGTGGCGCAGACATTTCTGTCTGCGATTATCAGGCGAAGAACACAGACAGGAATGTCTGTGCCACGCTCAACGCCCCCAGCCCCGGCCTCCTCTCCATCATCAAAGAGGTGGGCAAGGTATGAAAACGATCCAAGATTGCTTCGGCCATAGCGTGAGGCTGACGGATGAACGGATGGCGCACATTCTGGAACACCCCGAAATGAGCGATATGGCCGCAGAGATCGAGCAGGTTTTGATCCAACCGCAGACCGTGCGCCGTTCACGCTCTAATGACGCCGTGCGCTTGTTCTACGAATTTTACACCAAGACAATTGTGGGTGGTAAATGGCTTTGCGTTGTCGTAAAATACTCGAAAGACGATGCGTTCGTCGTAACCGCCTATCTGACGGATAAACCAAAAACAGGAGAAACATTATGGCCGACAAACTAAAAGTCTGGTTCGATGCCGAGGCGGATTTCCTGGAGGTCCGCTTCTCGGAAGCCGCTGGCTACGAAAAGGAAACAAACCACGATGCGGTGATGGAGCGGGTGGACGCGCGAGGTCAAGTCATCGGGTTCAGCATCATGGGCGTAAGCCAGTTCAGAAAGGAAACCCCTTTGGAAGCCGATCTCGCCTCGGCTTGAACCCCACCGCCGACACGAGCGCCTTGGAGCGCGAGATCGACCAACAGGTTTACGCCCTCTACGGCCTGACGCCGAAGGAAATTGCGATCGTGGAGGGAGAGGGAAAAGTATGAAGGCTGAAAGAAGAATGATGAAGTGGGGCAGGTTTTCTTGCTTTGTTTCATCCTTCATAATTCATCCTTCAACCTTTCCCATCCGCCTCACCGCCCCCAGCCCCGACCTTCCCCCGCGGGTGCCGCCATTCTATTGATCCATTCCTACAGACCGCATTAGTATCTTCCCATGGCACTCAAAGACCTGTTCAAATTCCGGGATGATCCCGACTCCGGGGTGGTGAAGCCGTTTCTGGATCACGTGGAGGATTTGCGCTGGATGGTCGTCAAGATGGCGCTGGCGCTGGGTGCTGGCATGGCCGGCTGCTTCGGATTCCGGATGCAGCTTGTCCGCATCGTGCAGGGACCTCTGGCCGGGGTGGACGAGAAGCTCGTCGCCAACCTGCAATCCCTCGGCGTGGCGGATTCCATGACCATCTCCCTGCAACTGGCATTTTACGGTGGGATCGTGATCGCTTTTCCCGCCCTGCTCTATTTTCTCGCCGAGTTTGTTCTGCCCGCGCTCACCGGCCGGGAAAAAAGAATCCTCCTGCCGGCGTTTGTCGCCGGATTCGGGCTTTTTCTGGGAGGAGTGGCCTTCTCCTACTTCGTCGTGCTGCCGCAGGCGCTGGCCTTTTTTTTCCAGGACGCCCAGGCCCTGCAATGGAATCCCACATGGACGGTGCGCGAGTATTATTCGTTTGTGACCCAGTTCACCATCGCTTTTGGACTATCCTTCGAACTGCCGCTGGTGATTCTTGTTCTTGTGAAACTCGGCATCGTGGACCGGGCGCAGCTTGCCGCAGCACGCCCCTATGCCGTGGTCATTATCTTCATCTTTGCCGCAGTGATCACCCCCACGCAGGACATGATCACCCTCCTGTGTATGGGCGGCCCGATGGTGCTTCTCTACGAGCTCTGCATCTGGATCTCCGCGTGGATGGGAAAAAACAAATCCCTTGGCAACGAACCTCCCGGCACACCATGATCCCGCCCATGCAATCCATGAAATATCGACGGTTCGGGCGGACGGAGCTGCAAATGCCCGTGTTCAGCTGCGGCGGCATGCGCTACCAACACAGTTGGAAGGACGTTGCACAGGACGAAATCCCGGAGGACGGACAGCGCAATCTCGAAGCCACCATCGAACGCGCGATTGCGGCCGGGATCAACCACATCGAGACGGCGCGCGGCTATGGCTCCTCCGAGATGCAGCTCGGGCGCATCCTGCCGCGGTTCGACCGCGACAAAATCATCGTCCAGACCAAGGTGGCGCCGCAGGAAACCGGGGCGAAATTTCTGGAGACCTTCGAAACCTCGATGGCACTGCTCCAACTCGACCATGTGGATTTGTTTTCCGTCCACGGCATCAACACTGCGGAGTTGCTCGAACAAACCCTGGCGCCCGGCGGCCCGCTGGAAGTCGCCCGCCAACTCCAGCGCGAGGGCCGGGTCCGGTTCATCGGCTTTTCCACCCACGGTTCCTGCGCCGACATCGTGCGGGCGGCGGCCACCGGGGAGTTCGATTACGTGAATCTCCACTGGTATTTCGTCAACGACTTCAACTGGCCCGCCGTCGAAGAGGCAACCCGCCGGGACATGGGGGTGTTTATCATCAGCCCGAACGACAAGGGCGGCAAACTCTACGCGCCCCCGCCGAAACTCGTCGATTTCTGCGCCCCGCTCTCGCCGATGATCTTCAACGATCTCTACTGCCTCGCCCGTCCCCAGGTCCACACGCTGAGCCTGGGCGCATCGCGTCCGTCGGATTTCGACGAGCATCTGAAGGCGCTGGAGTTTTATGATCGCGCGGACGAAATCTCACGCCCGATCGCCGAACGGCTGCGGGCCGAGCTGGACCGTGTCCTGGGCGCGGATTGGGCGCGCGGATGGTGGCGGGGACTTCCCGAGCATGACGACGTGCCGGGTGATGTGAATCTATTGGAAATTCTGCGGCTCTGGACCTTTGCGAAGGGTCTTGATTTGGTGGATTTCGGCAAGATGCGTTACAATTTGTTGGGCAATGCCGAACATTGGTTCCCGGGCCACAACGCTGCGGATCCCGACCCCGCCAGCCTTGCCGACGTTCTGAAAGACAGCCCTTTCGCGGAGCGCATCCCCGCCATTCTGGCCGAAGCCCACGACCTGCTCTTCGACAAGCCGGTCCAGAGACTCAGCACGGCCGATTGACGGGACACTGGTCAGTGCCCCGAAAAAAATGCCCGCACCTCGCCGATGGCATCCGCCAGTGCGGTGATTTCCTCCACCGAATTGTAAAAGTAAAAACTGGCGCGCGAGGTCGCCGGATATCCCAGCTTTTTCATGAGCGGCTGGTTGCAGTGATGTCCGCCGCGCAGTGCCACTCCGCAGCGGTCGGTGAGCGTGACCACATCGTGGGCATGCACGCCGTCCATCACAAAGCTCACCACCCCTGCCCTGCCGCCGGGATGGAGCCCGGGCTCGGGTCCGAGCAGCGTGAGGCCGCCCACTTCCCTGAGGACATTCCAGGCCGCTGCGGCCAGCATCGCATCGTGGTCCCGGATGGTCTCCCGACCGACGGTTTCGAGATAATCCAACGCCGCGCCAAGACCGATCGCCCCGGCGATGTCGGGCGTGCCCGCCTCGAACTTGTGCGGGAGGGTGTTCCACCGGCTCTTGTCGTAATCCACGCGGGAAATCATGTCCCCCCCGCCCTGCCAGGGCGGCATGGCGTCCAGAATCGACTCGCGCCCATAGAGCGCACCGATACCGGTCGGCCCGCACATTTTGTGACCCGAAAACACCAGAAAATCGCAGCCGATCCCGCGCACATCCACCGGACGATGTCCCGCACTTTGCGCCGCATCCACGAGGGACACCACCCCCGCTTCGCGCGCTCTGCGGCAAAGGTCGGCGGCGGGATTCACCGTGCCCAGCGTGTTGGAAGTGTGCGTGAATGCAAAAAACTTCGTGCCGCCGCCCAGCAGCGTGTCCAGATCCGACAGATCCAGCAGACCCTCCGGTCCGGTGACCGGCACGTAGGCGAGCCGCGCCCCGGTGCGTTCGCAGAGCATCTGCCAAGGCACGATATTGCTGTGATGTTCCATCTCCGTAAGCAAAATCCGATCCCCCGGCCGCAGATTGGCCCGGCCCCAGGATTGCGCGACGAGATTGATGGCTTCCGTGGTGCCCCGGGTGAAAATTATCTCCTGCGGGCCCGCAGCCCCCAGGAAGCGCGCGACTTTTTCCCGAGCCCCCTCAAATCCCGACGTTGCGCGGGCGCTCAGCGTGTGGATGCCCCGGTGCACGTTGCTGTTATCATGCAGGTAGTAATTGGAAATCGCCTCGATGACCTGCCGGGGTTTCTGCGTGGTGGCGGCGTTGTCGAGATAGACCAGAGGACGTCCGTTCACCTCCTGGTCGAGCACGGGAAAATCGGCGCGCCAGGGATTGACGGACGGGCGGGGCATGGATGGAAATTGGGGCGGGTCGCTCACGGGGGGAACCATAGCCGGAGCGGCGGACCATGCAAGCGCGTGAAAAAACCCGGCTTGGAAAAGAGACTGGCATCCGGACCCCGATCCGGGCAATACATGGGAGCATGCCGACGCGCACCTCACAACCCCAGCGACGCATCCATGCCATCCTCGGCTCGGATGACGGCGAGGTCTCCCTGCGCGCCCGGGAGTTGGCGGCCCGCCTTGCGCCCGCCGGGGCCGGGGATTTCGGAGTGGAAACCCTCGACGGACAAGCCGAGGACTCGGGCCGGGCGGCGGCGAAGATTCATCAAACCCTCGACGCGCTCTGCACCCTTCCCTTTTTCGGGGGAGAAAAGCTGGTCTGGCTCAAGGGGGCCAATTTTCTCTCCGACACCCCCACCGGCACCGCCGAGGCCACGCTTGAGGCTCTGGAAAAACTCTCCGCCCTTCTGGAAACGGGCCTGCCCGACGGGGTGATCTTTCTCCTGAGCGCCACCGACCCCGACAAGCGCCGTTCGTTTTTCAAAAAGCTCGACAAGCTGGCCAATGTCCAGATTTTCGACCGAATCGATCCCGGCAAAGCCGGCTGGGAGGATCAGGCCATGGAAATGGCGGCCATCCATGCGGAAAAGGCCGGCATCCGGTTCGGCCCCAAAGCACTGGATCTTTTCGTGATGCTTGCGGGCGCCGACGGGCGTCAGATCCGCAACGAGATCGAGAAACTCGCCCTGCATCTCGGCGACGAAACCCGCGACATCACACCCGGGGACGTCCGCCTGCTGGTTCCACGGTCGCGGTCCGCCATCATCTGGGATCTGGGCGACGCCATTCATTCCCGCAATCCGGCCCGGGCCATGCGATTGCTCAACCAACTCCTGCACGACGGCGAGAATCCCATCGGCATCCTCGCCGCCGCCATCACCCCCAACGTCCGCAACCTGCTGCTGGTGAAGGATCTGATGGTGAAATACAAACTCCGTCCGCCTGCCAAACCCTTCTACTTCGGCAAGGATCTTGACCGGCTTCCAGAGTCCGCCACCCGGCATCTGCCCAGAAAAAAAGACGGCGGCATCAATGCCTTCGGACTGGGAAATGCCGCCACCTCGGCCCACCGGTTTACCGTTGCGGAGTTGGAAACCGCCTTCCAACGCTGTCTGCAGGCCAATATCCAGCTCGTGAGCACCGGGTTCGATCCGGGGCTTATTCTCGGACGTCTGCTGCTGGAACTGCTCAAAAAACCCGACAATCCGTCGATACCCTCCCCTGCAAAGGGCGGAAAATAAAAATTTTCTCGCCCTAACCCCCTGTATTCCAATCAGAACCACTGTTCGCTGAAAAATATCCGAAAAAAGTTCTGGCGTTCCCCCATCTTCTTGCTACTTTGAACGCGTTCCGAGATTCGGGACAAAGTTTTTAAAGATTGTTCTGGGGGGAACAGCAGCCCTTCGCACCCAGCGGGTGCGGGGGGCTGTATTTTTTTACCCCCATCCCCCGCCCCGGCGTCCCGCTGCCCTCCCCGCGCACCCGCCTCCCCGCCCGATATTCCCGGCGATTGGGTTGGCGTGGGTCCTTGCTGCATCTGGCGTTGCTCGGAAACACACAATCCTGTAAATGATCCCAATGCCCGGTTTCGCTCTCGCACGTTCCAAGTAACGAAAGCCGTAGCCGTTCACGGCGTAACAATAACAAGAAAAGGTAGAGAGAACGGCATTTAGGGCTGAACTCGCATGGGGTGATTGCTGTAATCTTCGCGCCATGACAGAGGATATGGTAATGCAAGGGCGCAAAGTG
>DYRR01000011.1 GCA_020718605.1 Chthoniobacter flavus
TCAATAAGCGGGCAGGATGCCCGCGCTCCTATCCTCAAGCAACGTCCTTGCAACTCAGAGATGCGCGAACACCGGGTTGATGCAGGACGGTGTTCCTGTGTGAAAAGCGCAAAAACTCCCTGTTGACGTGGCGGGTGCCAACGCCCATAGTCCCGCCTCTTTTGACCCAAACAAGCCCGACACTATCTGAAATGGAACATATCCGGAACATCGCAATTATCGCCCACGTGGACCACGGCAAGACCACGCTCGTGGACCAGCTTCTCAAACAGTCTGGAACATTCCGCACCAATCAGTCCGAGTTTACCGAGATACGCATCATGGACTCGATGGACCTCGAACGGGAGAAGGGCATCACCATCAAGGCCAAGAACGCCGCGTTCCGGTGGCACGATTATCACGTGAACATCGTGGACACACCGGGCCATGCCGATTTCGGCGGCGAGGTGGAGCGGATCATGAAGATGATCAACGGCGTCCTGCTCGTGGTGGACGCACACGACGGCCCCCAGGCTCAGACGAAGTTTGTGCTGAAAAAAGCCCTTGAAAACGGGGCCAAACCCATCGTTGTCATCAACAAAATCGACCGCGAGAACGCCCGACCGCACAAGGTTCTCGATATGGTGTTCGAGCTTTTTCTGGAACTGCACGCCACCGACGCGCAACTGGATTTTCCCGTGATCTACGCCTCGGCGCGCGACGGCTACGCGAAACGCGAGATCGAGGACGAGAGCGACAACATGCAGCCGCTCTACGAGGCCATCATCAAACACATCCCCGCCCCGCCGGAAAGCGGCGATCATTTCTTCCAGTTCCTGGTTTCCAACCTCGATTATTCCGATTATCTGGGCCGGATCGCCTATGGACGCATCGTGAGCGGGCGAGTGACCAAGGGGGATTCGTGTGTCCGCATTCAGCCCGACGGACGGCGCGAGCGGGCCAACATCACGGCTATTTTTTCCCATGAAGGGCTGGCCAAGCTCGAAGTCGAACACGCGCACGCGGGCGACATCGTGGGGCTTTGCGGTTTTGAGGACGTCTCGATGGGGGAAACCATCACCGACACCGAAGAGCGGACCGGCCTTCCTTTCGTCGAGATCGATCCGCCCACCATCAGCATGCGGATGTGCATCAACGACGGTCCGCTGGCTGGACGCGAGGGCAAGTTGGTGACCGCCCGCCAGGTGCGCGAGCGGCTCATCCGCGAGACCCGCACCAATGTTTCCATTCTGGTCGAAGACACCGCCACCGCCGGCCATTTCGAGGTGAAAGCGCGGGGTGAGATGCAAATCGCGATTCTGGTGGAGCAAATGCGCCGGGAAGGCTTTGAAATTCTTGTGTCCCGCCCCGAGGTTATTTTTCGGCGGGCCGACGACGGATCATTGCTCGAGCCGGTCGAGTCGCTGGATGTCGATGTGCCACCCGAGAGTCTCGGCGATATTCTGCAGGCACTCGCCGCGCGCAAAGCGGACATCGTCAGCATGGAACATCTGCCACACTCGGTGCTGGTGCAGGCGGTCATTCCGACCCGGGGTCTCATCGGATTCGAAACCAATCTGGTCAACCTGACCCGCGGACACGGCATCATGAGTCATCTGTTCAAAGAGTACGCCCCGCACAAAGGGGAGATTCCCACGCGGTTCAACGGGGTGCTGGTGTCCATGGAGGCGGGCATCTCGATGGCTTACGCATTGGTGTCCACCCAGGAGCGCGGACGTCTCTTCATCGGTCCCCAGGAGGAAATCTACGAGGGGATGATCGTGGGTGAAAACGCCCGTCCGGACGATCTGCCCGTGAATCCCTGCAAGGCGAAGAAGCTCAATAATATGCGCAGTCAGGGGGATGGCAAAGGCATCCAGCTTGCGCCGCCATTGCGGATGAGCCTGGAGCGCGCACTCGAGTATATCGGTCCCGATGAGTACGTGGAGGCGACGCCGAAATCTCTGCGTCTGCGCAAGAAGATTCTCGACGGCACCCTTCGCAAACGCGCCGGAAACAAGATCGAGGAGAATTGATCCCGCGCTCCCGGGAATCGGCGCGATCTCACCACCCACCAGTCCCCGGACCGTCCGCCGCCCGCCAGAGATAGAGCGCGGCTGCGGTTCGGAAGGGCGCCCAGCGTCTGCCGTGCCGGGCCAGTTGATCGGGTTCCGGCATTTTCCTCCTGCCGTGGGAGATCTGGAAGCCCCGCCGCATCCCAAGATCATGAATCGGAAACACATCCGGGCGGCCCAGATTGAAAATCAGGAGCATTTCGACCGTCCATCGCCCCACGCCCTTGATGGCGGTCAGCCGCTCCATGATTTCCGCGTCCGTCAGGCGGGCGCATTCCCCCAGGGTGGGGACCATGCCGTCTTCTGTTTTTTGGGCGATTTCCAGGATGTACGCCGCTTTGGCGCGTGAAAGTCCGGAAGCCCGGAGAGTTTCCGTGGATGTTTTGAGGACATGGGCCGGTTCCGGAAAAGCGGATTCCCCGAAGATCGCGCAGAACCGGCCAAGAATCGTGCCCGCCGCCTTTCCGCTCAACTGCTGGTGGATCACGGCATGCACGAGCGACTGGAACGGGGGAAGACGGTTCGGGCGGTGCCGGATCGGCCCGATCTGCCCGATCAATTCCGCCATGACAGGATCAGCGCGGAGGTGTTCGATGGCGCACTTGTTCATACGCAATCACCGATAGCGGGCGGCTCTGGAAAAATCGATCAAATCCGGAGGATGGCTGCGGGGCAATCCATCCCCATCCGCGTCTTCCGCGCAGGAAAGGGCGGCTACCCGCGTTTGGTGAAGATGCGAAGCTGGTTGGCGTTCGCGAGGATTTCGCCCAGTTTTTGCACAAGGGCATCCTGTCGCTGGAGAAGCTCTTTGTTCCGGGCCTCAAGCGCACTTAGTGCGGCGAGAGGATCGGCGGGTGCGCGTTGCTGGGAGGATGCCGACAGGGCCAGTGAAAAGAGCAGCATCATGGCCAATAGAGAGGCGGGTTTCATTTGGAGGTTCCTCCTTTTCCGGTGCGCGCGGCGTAGATGCGGGCGAGGCGGATTTCCTCCTCGATCGCGGCGACTTTTTCCTCAATGGCGGTTTGGTTTGCCTCGAGCTTTTCGGACTGCGCGGTCAACGAAGCAAGCAGGGACTGGAACTGCGGGGTCTGGAGGACGCCCGGATTTTGTGCCGTGGAGGGCTGTGGCAGCCACCATGCGAGGGCGACCGCCAGGATAAGAATCGGGAGCAGGGTTCGGTTCATACGGGGATAAGACTACACGGATCCACAGCAAGTTCCAGACCGGGTTTTTGGATTGTATGCGATAAAAACCGGATCAGCCTGGATCTTTGGCGGTTTTCACTTCAATGATGTCATGGGGGGCCGCCTCCCGCTGACCCGCCGGGGTGATCCGGATGTAGCGCGCGGACTTTCTGAGTGCGCTGAGATCGGCTGCGCCGAGATATCCCATCCCGCTTTGGATGCCGCCCGCGAGCTGGGCGAGGATGTCATCGGCGGACCCCGAGACTTCCTTGAGCGCCTCCACGCCCTCGGCGGCGGCTTTGCGGTTTAGATCCTTGTTTTCGTGTCCGTACCGCGCGGCGGATCCCGCGCGCATGGCTTCGTGACTGCCCATGCCGCGGTATTGTTTGAAGAGTTTGCCGTTGATTTCGATGATCTTGCCCGGGGCTTCACGGCAGCCGGCGAGCAGCCCGCCGCACATGACCGCGTCGGCCAGAGTGAGGGCCTTCACGATATCGCCCGACTTGGTGATGCCGCCATCGGCGATGATGCGGACTCCGCATTTCGCGGCGGTGCGTGAGGCGGCATAGAGGGCGGTCATTTGCGGGATGCCGACTCCGGCGATGACGCGGGTCGTGCAGATGGAGCCGGGGCCCTGACCCACCTTGATGGCATCGGCGCCGGCTTTGGCCAGAAACTCCACCCCTTCGCCACTGGTCACGTTGCCCGCGATGATGCAGAGGCCGGGGAATGCGCCGCGCAGCAGGCGCACGGTGGTGCCGACCCCGGCGCTGTGACCGTGGGCCGTGGAGACCGCAACCGCGTTGAGTCCCTCGGCGACAAGGGCGCCCACATGCGCAAGGATGGTGTCACGGTCGATCTGGCCGTCGGTGGTGCGGGTCGCGGAGACTGCGGCGCCGCAGAGCAGCCGGAAGGAGGCATCCCGTGCCGGGCGGGTGTGGGAGCTGGATTCGCCGATAATGCGTTCCACGTCGCTCAGAGTGAAGAGTCCCTTCAAGCGATCCTCATCATCCACAACGAGAAGTTTGTGGATGCCGAGGTGTTCGCTGAAAAACCGGTCTGCCGCCGCGATGGGATTGTCGCCCGTCTCGCTTTCGCGGATGGTGAACACCTGCCCGCGGGGCGTCATGGCCTGGTGGACACTGCGGGTGGCATACCGTTGTTTGACGACCGGTCCGGGCAGGAGCCCGCAAAGCACACCGTGTTCGTCCACTACGGGGAAGGTGCGGAAGGAAAAACCGCGTCCGTCGATGGTGGCGATCACATCGCCGATCAACTGATCCGGGCGGACCGTGATGGGATCGCGGATGAGACCGTGCACGTGATTCTTTACGCGGGCGACCTCCTTGATCTGCTGGCGTGGCGGGAGGTTGTAATGAATGAGGCCCAGGCCGCCGTTGAGGGCCATGGCGATGGCCATGTCGGATTCGGTGACCGTATCCATGTCCGCCGAAAGAATCGGCAGCGGCAGGGTGAGCGACCCGGAGAGGCGGGTCTCCAGACGGGCCTGCTTTGGAAGCACCTCGGAATAATTCGTCGCCAGCGAGACGTCGTCGAAGGTGAACCCCGTCTTTTCAACGGGGAAAAAATCGTCCGCCAGGCGGAACAGGGAGTCCGGATGATCGATTGGCATGATCGATGTGGGATGGTTCCCGTCCGGAGATCAAGAAAAAATCAACGCTTGGAGAATTGGAAGCGTTTGCGGGCGCCGGGCTGGCCGGATTTTTTGCGCTCTTTCATGCGCGGATCGCGGGTCAGCAGGCCCTCGGCGCGGAGGGAGATCCGCAGTTCCTCGTTGGACTGGAGCAGCGCACGGGCGATGGCCAGGGAGAGTGCGCCCGCCTGGCCGACGGTTCCGCCGCCGGTGGCTTTGGCGACCACGTCAAACTGGTGGTTTGACTTGGTGGCTTCCAGGGGTTTGAGAACCAGATTCTGGAGCGATATGGTCGGGAAATAATCCTCAAAGCTTTTTCCATTCACTTCGATGACACCGCTGCCGGGACGCATGCGGATGGTGGCGACAGAAGTTTTGCGGCGGCCGGTGGCGAGATAATCCATTGTTGCGGACATGAGAACGGTGGGAAGGAAGTGGGATTAGGAAACTTTGGCGAGGGCGGCGGGTGCTTGGGCCGCATGAGGATGGGTGTCCCCGCGATACACTTTCAGCTTGCGGAACATGGCGCGCCCGAGGCGGTTGTGGGGAAGCATGCCGCGGATGGCACCTTCCACGATGAGTTCCGGATGACGCTCGATGCGCTGGCCGAAGCTCTCGGATTTGTGGCCTCCGACGAATCCGGAGAAGCTGGTATAGACCTTCTGATCGGATTTTTTCCCGGTGACCCGGACCTTGTCCGCGTTGATCACCACGACAAAATCTCCGGTATCGACGTTGGGAGTGTACACGGGTTTGTTTTTCCCGCGAAGCAGTATGGCGGCCTGGACGGCGACACGCCCGAGAACCTGGTCTTTGGCGTCGATGAGGTGCCAATGGCGTTCTACCTTGGATGGGTTGGCGAAGATGGTGGGCATGGTGTAAAAGGGTCCGGAATTGGGAGGTGGGAAGCTAGAGGTCCGGTTCCGGGGTGTCAACACCCTTTTCCAGGATTTTTCTTTTTTTTCGTTCGCGGTGTCGTGTGGAGAGATCGCGAACAATCAGGGGGCGGGGTCCTTGGGCACCGACAGGCGGGCTGCGCTTGCGGCGTGGTTGGGATTGATCTCTTGGGCGCGGGTCCAGGCGGCCCGGGCTTTGTCCTTCTGACCGAGCGCCGAGTGGGCATCGCCGAGGTGGAGAAAAATATCCGCATCGGGTGGTTCGGAGAGATCGGCGGCTTGCCCCAGAACCGCAACGGCCTCCGCGGTCCTGCCTGAAGCCAGCAGGATACGGCCTTTGGTGTCGAGGTAGGGCGGGTGGTCGGGCCTGCTCTCCAGTGCCTTGGTCGCAAGCCGATCGGCCTCGTCCAGCGCCCCCTGGGTGTCCACCAGCAGATAGGCGAGATTATTGCAGGCGTCGGGAAATTCCGGATCCTGCGCCAGTGCGGTTCGGTAACTTTTTTCGGCCGCCGCGATGTCGCCCGCGCCGGCCAGTGCTGCGGCTAACTGGGTATGGAAATTCGCCGTGAGTTTGACGTCCTTGGGTGCCCTGTCGCGGAATCTCTGGAATGCCGCCACCGCTTCCGCGTGATTGTTCCCCGACAATTCGGCCACCGCCAGCATGTAGATCATGTTGGGATTTGTGGACGGGTCTTTGGTGAGGTCGCGGAAAATCGCCGGGATCTCTGCGGAACGTCCCGCCTGTTGGAGCAGCATTATCAACTGTGTTGCATCTGGGACACTGAATGGGTTGAGTCGGACGAGGATCAACTGGTGATCCACGGCGCGTCCAAGATCATTTTCCTGCGTGTAAAGGGTGGCCAGGATCCTGCGCAACTCCACGTCGGCGGGTTGTTCCAACACCCACTCCCGGGCGATGGCCATGGCTTCCTTCCGATCGTTGTGGGCCATGAGCGCAAACAAAAGCTGACGCCGGATCGATGCCGATTGGGGATCAGCGGTGCGCGCCCGGCGAAAATATTCCAGCGCCTCCTCGATCCGCCCCGCCTCCATCGCGTGCCCGCCCGTCTGCTCCAGAACAAGCGGATCGTTGGGGGCATATTGCAGTGCATTTTTATAAAACGGACCCAGTTGCCCTGCGATTTGTTGTCCGCTCTTTCCCGCCTTGGAAAACACGCGGGTCCATGTGGCGGCCATCGTCAACCAATACCGGGGGTCGCGGGATCGCTCTTCCAATGTTTGGTTGAACAGGCGCTCCAGTGCGCGAACATCCCCTTTCCCGGACAATTCGTCGATGCGGACCAGATATTTGGTGACTACGGGATTGCTGTCCGGAGGCGGTGGAGAAGGGTTCTCCGGTTTCGCCGCAACACTTGGCGTGGGGGACATGGCGGGAAGGGTTGCATGATCCTCTGTCCGCTCCACGTGACCAACGACGGTCTTTTGGTTCGGAGAGAATGCCCGCACAAAAAGAAATGTCCCGATGAGACCGGCGGCCACGGAAAAAAACAGCAATCCAATCAATACCGGACGGGAGAGAAAAATCGAGGGTCGGTCCCGGCTGTATTCGACCGCCTTTCCCGGGGTCGGCGGAGGGTTGGGTCCGATGCGTCCGAGGGTTTCCATGGCGTTCACCGGAACCCGTTTGTGCGGCGGGGTCACCAGATCGGGGCGGACTGCGGGGCGGGAGTCCGACTGTGGCAGTTGAATGGCCGGGTCGGGCAGGGGGCGGGGTTTTGGAGCGGCCCCGTCTCCCGGGATTTCCAATGGGGAAGTCCGGGTGAGCTTGATCGGGGATTTGCGCTCGTAGTCGGCGAGCAGCCGGAGTTTCCGGGTGAGATCACGCGGGGCGAGATTGAGTTTGTCTCCGTCAACGCTCCCGCCGGAGTTGTCGCCGGATGGCGTCTCTGGGTTGTTTGGTGGCAGTGGATCGGACATTGCAGGGAGAATGACTGTCACAGATTCGTCCCGGGAGCCTTCTTTGTGAAGTCTTGATTTTTTTTCTTGGGCTGTGCGGTTTGGAGGGCTTCCTGATATTGGGCCCGCCAGAAGTCCAGGCGTTCCTTGATTCGCTTTTCCATACCGCGCTCCGTGGGTTCGTAGTAGGTCCGGCCTTCGGGCAGATAGGCTTGGGGAACATAACCGCCCTCAAAATCGTGGCTGTACAGATAGCCTTCCCCGTGCCCGAGTTTTTTGGCGCCCTTGTAATGTCCGTCCCGCAGTGCGGGCGGCACGGCCAGTGTCCGGCCTTCGCGCACTTCCGCCTCCGCCTTGCCGATGGCGACCGTGGACCGGTTGCTCTTGGGTGCCGTGGCGAGATAGATCGCGGCATGGGCCAGGATCAGCCGGGCCTCGGGCATGCCCACAAACTCCACCGCCTGCTGCGCCGCCACCGCCACGACCAGCGCCTGCGAATCGGCCAGGCCAACATCCTCGCTGGCGCAGATGACGATGCGTCTGGCGATGAACCGGATGTCCTCGCCCGCATAGAGCATTTTTGCCAGCCAATAGAGTGCCGCATCCGGATCGGAACCCCGCAGGCTCTTGATGAAGGCACTGATGGTGTCGTAGTGGGCGTCGCCATCGCCGTCATACACCACCGCTTTGCGCTGAATGCTTTCCGCAGCCACGGCGAGATCGATCCGGATCACGCCGTCCGCGCCGGGCGGTGTCGTCAGCGCACCGAGGTCGAGGGCGTTCAGGCATTTCCGGGCGTCTCCGTCGGAGGCCGTGGCGAGATGGCGCAGTGCTTCTCCGGTGGTCTCGATCCGCATCGCACCCAGGCCGCGTTCCCGGTCGGCCAGTGCGCGTTGCTGTGTCTCCACGAGATCGTCCACGGAAAGCGATTCGAGCTGAAAGATCTGGGACCGCGAGACCAGCGGGCTGTTGATGTAAAAAAATGGGTTGTGCGTCGTCGCACCGATGAGGCGGATCACCCCCGATTCGACATCCGGCAGGAGTACGTCCTGCTGCGCCTTGTTGAACCGGTGCAGTTCGTCGATGAAAAGCACGGTGCGAGTTCCCTTTGTCTGGAGCCGGTTCGCGGCGGCGGCGACGATTCGACGGATATCCGCCACATTGCTCTCCACACCGCTCAGGCGCTCGAACCGGGCTGCGGTGCTCGACGCGATGATCCGCGCCAGCGTGGTCTTGCCCGTGCCCGGGGGGCCGAAAAGAATGAGCGAGGAGAATCGGTCCGCCTCAATCGCCCGGCGCAGAAGCTTGCCGGGCCCGAGCAGATGCCGCTGTCCGGCATACTCGTCCAGTGTGCGCGGACGCATCCGCTCCGCAAGCGGGGCATGGGCGGACGGGGGTGCCGGGTCCGGGTCTGTGTTTTCAAAAAAATCGGACATTGGAGGCATTGTAGCGGGACCGTTCCGGGAAGGCACGCGGATATTGACAAACAAAAAATGGGATACTAGCCTCTGCGCAACTTTTTACCGCCCGTTTGCCGCTTCCTGCGGCAATGGCACAATGAGGATGCAAAGCGTGCTCGACAGACAGGTGCTCGTGCTCAACCGCCTCTGGCAGGCGGTGAATCTGTGTTCTGTCCGCAGGGCGTTCACCCTGCTTTATCAGGGTCATGCTCAGGTGGTCAGCCGCGCCGAGGACCGCTTCGATACCCATGATTTCCAGAGTTGGCATGAATTGTCCACCCGCGAGCCCGAATCCGAGATGGTGCATTCCATCAGCTTCCGCATCCGCATCCCCCGCGTGATCGTGCTGCTGCTTTTCGACCGGTATCCGAAAAAAGAAGTAAAGTTCACGCGGCACAATGTGTTCGAGCGCGACCGGAACACCTGCCAGTATTGCGGCAGGATTTTCGACCGCAAAGATCTCAATCTCGACCATGTGCTTCCACGCGACCGGGG
Organism: Chthoniobacter flavus; assembly: GCA_020718605.1. Classification (GTDB taxonomy): domain Bacteria; phylum Verrucomicrobiota; class Verrucomicrobiia; order Chthoniobacterales; family CAKUMP01; genus DYRR01. Next base: position 9,661 of record DYRR01000011.1, read on the forward strand.
TGGCCAGACGACCTGGGAAAATGTGGTGTGTTCCTGCATCCGCTGCAACACCCGCAAGAGCAATCACCTGCCCCGTGAGGCCGGGATGCAGTTGATCCGCAAACCGAGGCGCCCCAAATGGCGACCATTCGCCCACTTCACTTTCAGCGGGCACGCGGACGACAGTTGGAAACACTTCATCGACCTCGCCTACTGGAACGTCGAACTGGGGGATTGAAGTCGGCTGCCCGGGCCGGCCACTGCAGAAGCGGAGGGGATTCGTTGCATGTTTTTTGAATAATTTGCGTGCAATGAATCCGGATTTTTGGCTAACTCCCCGCCTTTATGAAATCACCCATTAAAGTTGCTGTCACCGGCGCCGCCGGCCAAATCGGTTATTCACTCCTTTTCCGTATTGCTTCGGGGGCCATGTTCGGTCCCGACCAGCCGGTGGAACTTTCCCTCGTGGAAATCCCGCAGGCGCTCGACCCGCTGCAGGGCGTGGTGATGGAACTTCAGGATTGCGCGTTTCCCCTCTTGAAAGGGATCACTTCCACGGCGGATTTGAATGAGGGATTCTGCGGTGTGAACTGGGCGTTGCTCGTGGGCAGCGTGCCCCGCAAAGCCGGCATGGAACGCGCCGATCTCCTCGGCATCAACGGTAAAATCTTCACCGGCCAGGGCCAGGCCATCGCCAAGAATGCCGCCTCCGACGTCCGCACTCTCGTGGTCGGCAACCCCTGCAATACCAACTGCCTCATCGCGATGAACAACGCGAAGGATGTGCCATCCGACCGCTGGTTCGCCATGACCATGCTCGACCAGAATCGTGCGGTCACCCAGCTCGCCCTCAAATCCGGTACCGATGTGACTGCCGTGAAAAACCTCGCCATCTGGGGAAACCACAGCGCAACGATGTATCCCGACTATCCGAACGCCACCATCGGCGGCAAACCCGCCGCAGAAGTCATCAACGACGAGGCCTGGTTCAAGGACACATTCATCCCGACCGTCCAACAGCGCGGCGCGGCGATCATCAAAGCCCGCGGACTCAGCTCCGCCGCCTCCGCCGCCAACGCGGTCGTGGACACCGTCCGCAATCTCACCACGCCCACCCCGGCGGGGGAATGCTTCAGCGTGGCGGTGTGCTCCGACGGCAGCTATGGTGTGGAGGCGGGTCTCATCAGCTCTTTCCCGATGCGCAGCAATGGCGGCAAATGGGAAATCGTGCAGGGTCTGGAACTCACCGAGTTCAGCCGCACCCGCATCGACGCCACCGTGAACGAGCTCAAGGAAGAGCGCGGCATGGTCGCCAATCTGCTCTGATTCTCCAATATCCGTGTTTCGCCCGGATCGGATCGTGTGATAGGGTGGGGCCGTGACCTCTCCCAACGAATTCACTTTGAAACATTGGCCGGCGGCGGTCCGCGCCTTTCATCCGGAATTTGCCGTGGTGCTCGGCTCGGGGCTGGCCGCTCTGGCGGGAGCCGTTTCGATCGGGGCTGCGGTGCCATACGCCGATATCGCGGGCCTGTCCTGTTCCACCGTGCCCGGACATGAGGGGCGTTTCCTTTTCGGAATCCTTCACGGACGCCGGGTGGTGATCGCCTCGGGACGGGTGCATTTATACGAGGGACATTCCGCCCGGCAAACGGCGGCAGGGATCCGTTGTCTTGCGGCACTCGGGGTCGGCACCGTGGTGCTCACCAATGCTGCGGGCTCCGCCAATCCGGCTTTCGCTCCCGGCTCGTGGATGATGTTGTGCGATCACATCAATCTTACCGCGCAGAGTCCGCTCACCGGCGGTCCGGATTTCATTGATATGACCGAAGTGTACTGTCCCCGGCTGCGCGGTGTGTTTCGGAATGCGGCGAAAATTGCGCGGGTGGGGCTCCACGAGGGGGTTTATCTCGCGGTGCAAGGACCGCAATACGAGACACCCGCCGAGGTGCGCGCCTTCCGCTCACTTGGAGCGGATGCCGTCGGCATGTCCACGGTGAATGAAGCGGTGCAGGCCCGCGCACTGGGGATGCGGGTCGCCGGATTCTCATGTCTCACCAACGCCGCCGCCGGACTCGGTTCCGCTCCGTTGCACCACGGCGAAGTCGTCGAGACAAGCCGCCGCGCCGCCGATGATTTTCTCGCACTTCTGGAAAATGCCATCCCACAGTTTTAACGCAGTGAATAATATGCCGCCGCCGGTGCGCGCGGCACTGGTATCCGCCGGACGCCGGTTCGCCGCGATCTGTGTGCTGGATGCGGCATGGCGGGGCGCACTGGTCGGATCCATGACGGTGCTGATCGTGGGCATGATCCGGTATTTTTTGGCCATCCCACCGGTGGATTTCTTCAGTCTTACTTTTCCACTCGTCACCGCTCTCACCTTTGCCGCGTTGGGATGGCAGGAACGTCCGGACCCGGTCGCGACCGCCGCCCGGCTCGACCGGATCGGAAACACCAAGGATCGCTTTGTCACCCTGCTTGATCTGGATGCCGGATCCGGGGATCGTCCCGTGGAAACCCTCGCGCGGGAGGAATGCGCCGGTGCGCTCGCGCAAATCGTGCCTCATCTGCGGTGTCCGGCTCTGCAATGGAAACGCTGGGCCATTCTGATCGTTCCCGCCGCCAGCCTTGTTCTGCTGCAAACCCTGAGGCCAGCCCCCCGGTCTCCCGATGCGCCTGGCGTGGCCGATCCCGCCGCGCAACACTCTGCGGCCCGGCTTTCCGACATCGCCCGCGCCACGGCGGCGGCTTCCGGCAACGCCGATGAACTGTCGCGGCTCGCGCACGAGTTGGAGAAAAGTGCTGCGCGGATGCTGGAATCCGCATCCTCCGGGGAAGCCACGGCCGTCGCAATGAAAGAGCTGTCCGGACTTGAGGACAAGCTGCGCCGGATGCTTGAGGACGCCCGCGCGGGCATCACCGCCGAAGACATCGCGCGGCTTGCCGATGCGCTTCGCAATCGTCCGGAAACCCGGGAAATCGCGGACTTGCTGGCATCGGGAGATGTGGCGGATGCCGCCGCCGCGCTTCGATCTCTGCTGGAAAAACTCCGGGCGGAAGGCCGTGAGGATGCGGCTCTGGAACAACTCGCCCGCAGTCTGGAGCAGGCCGCGCAAAGTGCCACCCCGGAGGAGCAACAGCGCGTGGCGGATCAGGTTCGCCGGGCCATGGAACAGGTGGCGGCCATGGGCGGTTCCCGGGAACGACAGGCCGCGCTGGATCAACTCATGAAGGCGCTGCGCGAAGCGGGCGGAAGCCCGGAGGCCGATCGGGATCGGCGCAGTGCGGGCAATGCCAGCGGACGACAGGCCACATTGCGTGAAATTCTTGAAGCCATAGAGCGGCTCAAACAGGGGCTCCGCGACGGCCTTCCCGAGAACGACCCCGCAGGTGGAGCCTCTTTTTCCATGACTCCCGCCGGCCGGCGGATGCCGGGGGAAGATCCTGTCTCCGGGACCAATCCGGCGGGTCATCCCGGATCGGAGAGTGACTCGGGCACCACGCCCGATGTGGCCGGAGGCGATACGGAAAAACCCGGCGATCCCGGCTCCTCGGAGTGGCTGCAGGGACGCCAGACATCGGGCGCCGTTCTCTCGGAAACCCTGTCCGCCGCCGGCGATGCCCCGCGTTCCAGGGTCGCGTACAAAGAACTCTTCGAGGCGATGGCTCCCGAGGCCGCCGATGCGCTGCGCCGGGAGGATATTCCACTCGGATCGCGCCAACTCATCCGGCGCTACTTCGAAGGCATCCGGCCTCAGAGTCCCTGATTTTCCAGATACCAGCGGTAGGTGGTGGCGATCCCGTCGCGCAGGGAAATCTTCGGACGCCAACCCAGGACGGTGATTTTGGAGACATCGAGGAGTTTGCGCGGAGTGCCGTCGGGTTTGGTGGTGTCGAACACCAGACGGCCCTTGAACTCCAGAACTTCGCAGACCAGCTCCGCGAGTTCCCGGATCGTGACATCCTCGCCGCAGCCGACATTGATCACATCGGGCGAATCGTAACGCTCAAGCAGCACCCGGCAGGCGTCCGCCAGATCGTCGTTGTGCAGGAACTCCCGCCGGGGCGACCCGGTTCCCCACACGACCAATTCGGACGCACCGGAGATTTTCGCCTCGTGGACCTTGCGCATGAGCGCGGGCAGGACGTGGGAATTTTCCAGATCAAAATTGTCGCCGGGACCGTAGAGATTGGTCGGCATGGCGGAGATGAAATTGCATCCGAACTGCCGGGCATACGCCTGGCAGAGCTTGATGCCGGCGATCTTGGCCAGGGCGTAGGCCTCGTTGGTCGGCTCCAGCGGGCCGGACAGCAGGGCGTCCTCGGTGATCGGTTGCGGAGCCAGCTTGGGATAGATGCAGGAACTGCCGAGAAACAGAAGTTTTGCGGCTCCGTGCCGGTGCGCGGCGGAAATGAGGTTGTTCTGGATCTGGAGATTTTGCAGCAGGAAATCCACGGGATAATCGCGGTTCGCCTTGATGCCGCCGACTTTTGCCGCCGCATCCACCACAATCTGCGGCTTGGTTTCCGCAAAGAATGCGTCCACTTGGCGCGGATCGGTGAGATCCACCTCGGCGCGGGTTCGGACGATGATCCGTTCGTATCCATGGGCCGTAAGATTGCGGACAATGGCACCGCCCACCAATCCACGGTGGCCCGCCACAAAAATGCTGTCGGTCTGGTTCATGGAACATGATTTAGATTGTCTTTCATCCCAATGCACGCATGAATTGCATTGAAACATGGCATGCGGGTGATATGAAACCTGACTTCGCCGAAGCTTTTCCCCTGAACTTTTCGCCTCCTGTGAACCTGCCATTTCTCATCGCCAAAAAACGCGATGGCGGGGAACTTTCCGATGCGGAAATCTCCGGGATTATCCGGGATTTCACCGCAGGGACGGTGCCCGATCATCAGATGAGCGCGCTGACAATGGCGATTTATTTCCGTGGCATGACACCCCGCGAGACGGCGGCTCTCACGCAGGCCATGATGGAGAGCGGGGATGTTCTGCAATATCCCGCGAACAGCCCTCCGAAGGTGGACAAGCATTCCACGGGCGGGGTCGGCGACAAGGTTTCCCTGGTGCTGGCACCGCTGCTGGCGTGCGAAGGGCTGTGGGTGCCCATGATCAGCGGACGCGGTCTGGGAATCACCGGCGGGACGCTGGACAAGCTGGAAAGCATTCCGGGATTCCGGACCGATCTGGACCAGGCCGCCGCACTGCGCCAGCTCGAAAAGATCGGCGTTTTCATGATCGGCCAGACCGACCGGCTCTGCCCCGCCGACCGGAAACTCTACGCGTTGCGGGATGTCACCGCCACCGTGCCCTCACGCCCCCTCATCGTGGCGAGCATCATGTCGAAGAAACTCGCCGAGAATCTGGACCGCCTTGTCCTGGATGTGAAACATGGTTCCGGCGCGTTCATGAAGAACCGCGAGGACGCCATTTTGCTGGCATCGGAGCTTGCCGAAGTCGGGCGCGCGATGGACGTGGAGGTCTCTTCGGTCATCAGCCCGATGGATCAGCCCCTGGGGCGCACCGCAGGCAACGCGCTGGAAGTCATCGAAGCCGTGGAGACATTGCAGGGGAGGGGACCGGCGGATTTGCGGGATCTGGTGCTGGATCTCGCGCGCCGGGTGTGCCCGGCCTCCCGGGAGGATCTGGCGGGGCGGCTCCATGACGGCAGCGCGTGGGAACGCTTTGTTTCTCTGGTGGATGCGCAGGGGGGTGACGCCGCCTCTCTGGAGCGGCCCATTCATGCCGCTCCATTTCAGTGCGACCTCCGCGCACCTCATGCGGGCGTCGTTGCGTCGGCGGACGCCGGTATCATCGGCTCTGTTGTGTTCGAGTTGGGAGCCGGACGAAGGGACATGCAGGATGCGGTGGATCCGGCTGTCGGCTGTTCTGCGATTGCAAAAATCGGGGAGTTTGTGGAAAAAGATGCCCCGCTGGTCCGCATCCACGCCCGCACGCAATCCAGCCTATTTCATGCCGAGGATGCTCTTCGGTGCGCGTTTCAGATCAATTCCCAACCATAAACCTGTCACACCCAAATTCATGATTTCCAACGACCTCATCCGCCTCTGGGAAAATCCCGAAGTCACCTCGCTCAACAAACTCCCCGGGCATGCCACCTTTGAGCAGCATCCCACGATCGATTCCGCGCTGGGGCGGGGGAGTTCCGCCAACCCCTGGGTGCTTTCACTGGACGGCACATGGGAGTTTCACCCGGCCAAAGATCCGGAGACCGCGCAGCGGGTCGCAATCGGAGCCAAAGCCAAATGGCATGAAATCCAAGTCCCCGGACATCCGGAACTTCAGGGATTCGGCAGCCCGCACTACACCAATGTGCAGATGCCTTTCGGGAACATGCCCCCGCATGTGCCGGAGGATAATCCCACCGGGGTTTTTCGCCGCAAAGTCCGGATTCCCAAATCATGGAAAAACCGCCGGGTCGTCCTGCATTTCGGCAGCGCCGAGTCTCTGCTGGCCGTCTGGGTGGACGGAAAAGCCGTCGGCATGAGCAAGGGATCGCGGTTGCCGGCGGAATTTGATCTCCGGCATCTTGCCGTGCCGGGCGCGGAAATCGAGATCACCGCACTGGTTGCCAAGTGGTCGGATTCGGTTTTCATCGAGGATCAGGACATGTGGTGGATGTCGGGGCTGCCCCGCAGTGTGAAGCTGCTGGCGATGCCCGGGGTTTTCATTGAGGATGTGTTTTTCTCGCCGGATGTTCCGGAGAATCCCAATGGCGGCGCCGGGTTTGATCTGCGGATTCAACTCGGGCGGACCGGTGGCCAAACGCCATCGACGGAAGTGACTGTTCAACTGCTCGCTCCCGATGGGAAGCCCGTCTTCCGCCGCCCCATGGTCGGCAGCGTGGATTGGAAACATGCTTCTCTCTCGGCAATCCGCGAGGCGGCGGTCTTTTCCGGCCGGGTGCCGAGGGTCCGGCTCTGGTCGGCGGAGGACCCCAGCCGCTACTCCATCATGGTGTCGGTGCGTGCCGGGAAGGAGGAAAGCCATGTGGTTGTAAAGAGCGGTTTCCGTCGTGTGGAAGTGCGCGGCGGCAGTCTGCTGGTGAATGGACGCAGGATCCTCATTTCCGGGGTGAACCGTCACAGTCATCACGAGCGTCTCGGACGCGCCGTGCCGCGCGATCTCATGCGGGAGGACATCCGTCTCATGAAACGCCACCATTTCAACGCGGTCCGCTGTTCCCACTATCCTCCGGATCCTTATTGGCTGGAGTTGTGCGATGCGCATGGCCTGTACGTCATCGACGAGGCGGATGCGGAGTCGCACGCATTCCACAACACCCTGTGCAACGATCCCAGATACGCGGCGGCCTGGCTGGATCGCGCGATGCGCATGGTTCAGCGCGACAAAAATCATCCCAGCGTGATCCTCTGGTCGCTTGGCAACGAGAGCGGCTACGGCCCCAATCACGATGCCGCCGCCGGATGGGTGCGCCACTACGATCCCTCGCGCCCCCTGCATTACGAGGGTGCCATTTCCATGTGGCAGAGCCGCCGCACCATTCTCGATGGCCAGCCTGCCACCGATGTCATTTGCCCGATGTACACCGACATCGACACCCTGCGGGCGATGGAGAAAATCCTGGTAACATCCGGTGCGGATGAGGGAGCACCACAGATCGACTCCGCTCTGGCGGAAACCATTCGAAAAGCACTCCCGTCTCCGGCGCCAATCCTTTCCCGCCGGCCGACCCCGCTGCTGCCCCATCCGCTCAACCGGCCCGTGATCCTCTGCGAATACTCCCATGCCATGGGCAACAGCAACGGTTCCCTGGCGGAGTATTTCGATTTGTTCCGATCCTCGCGCCGCATCCAGGGCGGCTTTATCTGGGAATGGGCCGACCACGGAATTCTGCGGCACACCAGGGACGGACGCCCCTTCCACGCCTATGGCGGTGATTTTGGCGAGACGCCGCACGATGCCAACTTTGTGTGCGACGGGTTGGTGGGCGCCGATCGCCGACCGCATCCCGCGATGAGGGAATTCATGCACCTCGCGCAACCCCTGCAGGCCGATCCCGTGCGGGGCAGGGCGGGAACCGTGCGAATCACCAACCGGCAGGATTTCACGGACGCCTCGTGGATATCCGCGCGATGGGTCCTCCTGCGGGACGGCCATGTCCTGCGCCAGGGACCGCTGCGCCTTCCCCGTATCGCTCCGGGCGCATCGGTCGAAGTGCGTCCGGCCACCGGTCCATTGCCCGGCTCGGGCGAGCTGGTGCTGGATATCCGGTTCGAAGCGAAACGGGCGCACGGTTTTTTTGAAAAAAATGAGTGCGTGGGCTGGAATCAAATTGTTCTGCACAAGGAAATGCCGGCCATCGGAACCGTGGCGCGGGAGATTCCCGGGGCACAACAGTCCGGTCACACACTCGCAATCCGCGCACGCGGTCTGCGGTTTGTCTTCGATGCCAGCCGGGCCCGGCTCGCATCCGTTTTCCACGGCAAACAAGCACTCTGCACCGCCGGACCCGCCCTGCAGATCTGGCGCGCCGCCACGGACAACGACGGACTCAAACTCTGGTCGGGACAGAATACCAAGCCGATCGGGCGCTGGCTCGGGCTCGGCCTGGACCGATTGGTGGAGTCCCCGGAATCTTTCGAGTGGGAAGAGACCGGGCAGGGCGGCCACCTCGTTCGCATCCGCACCCGTGCCTCCGGTCGTGGAAAGCCCGCAGATTTTCTGCTGACCACCGAATATCAATTTTATCCGGAATCCCCGGTGCGCGTCGCGCACGATCTCAGGATCGGATCGGAGGACCTGACCGACCTGCCGCGCGCCGGCGTGTCGTGGACACTTGCCGCCGGACTGGAACACCTCACCTGGTACGGACTCGGACCCCACGAAAACTACAGCGACCGGAAACGCTCCGCGATGCTGGGGATTCACCATTCCACCGTGGATGCGGAGTACGTGGCCTACACCATGCCGCAGGAACACGGGCATCACTGCGACACCCGCTGGCTGTGTCTGTCCCGCCGGGCGGGACACGGCGGACTGCGGTTCGCAATGGAATGTCCTCTGGAGTTCAATGCCTCGCATTACACCGCCGGCGATTTGTTTGCGGCGAAACACACCACGGATCTCGCGCCCCGCCCTGAAGTGTTCCTGAATCTCGACGCCGCCCACAGGGGCGTCGGCACGGCCAGTTGCGGTCCCGACACCCGCGAGTCTTTCCGCCTCTCCGGCAACCGGTTCCGTTGGAGCTATTGCCTTCAGGGCATCTGACCGGCACCGCGATTCCACCCTGTCAGTTCGGAACATCCTTGCCGCCGTGCCCCACGTTTCGTAGTTAAAGGCCCGCCATGCCCGCCCTGTTGTCCCGACCCGATCTCAAAGAAAAAATCCTTGCCGGTGAGCGCATCACTCCGGCCGAGGCGATGGAACTCTACGACGCCCCCCTGCCCGAATTGGGCGCGCTCGCGGATGCCTGCCGCCAACGGATCAAGGCCGAGGCCTACGGGGGGCGCGGCAACGGGATCGTCACCTACATCATCGACCGGAACATCAACTACACCAATGTCTGCAATGTCTATTGCAAGTTCTGCGCGTTTTACCGGACGGAAAGGGACGCGGACCACTACGTCCTCTCCCGGGAGGAACTCGACTCCAAACTTGATGAACTGACCGCAAACGACGGGGTCCAGGTGCTTCTCCAGGGCGGGCATCATCCGGGGCTCGGCATCGATTTCTATCTGGAGATGCTCTTGCATATCCGGGAAAAATATCCGCACATCAACATCCACGGATTCAGTCCTCCGGAGTTCAACCACTTCGCCGAAGTATTCTCCATGCCGCTCGGGGAAGTGATCGCCCGCTTCAAAGACGCCGGGTTGGGCTCCATTCCCGGAGGGGGCGGCGAGATCCTCGTGGATGAAGTCCGCAACCGGATCGCGCCCCTCAAATGCAACAGCGACCAGTGGCTGGAGGTGATGCGGATCGCGCACAGCCAGGGCCTGCGCTCCAGCGCCACCATGATGTTTGGCCATGTGGAGTCCGTCGGCGACCGCATCGAACACCTGTCCCGCCTGCGGGATGTGCAGGATGAGACGGGCGGATTCACGGCCTTCATCTGCTGGACCTACCAGCCCGAGAACAATGTGCTGCGGGCCGAGCCTGTGGGTTCCAACGAATATCTGCGGATGCAGGCGCTCTCCCGCATTTTCCTGGACAACTTTGACAATGTGCAAAGCAGCTGGGTCACCCAGGGGCCGAAGATCGGACAGATCGCCCTCAAGTTTGGCGCCAACGATTTCGGTTCGGTCATGATGGAGGAAAACGTCGTGACACCCGCCGGAGCGGACTTTCGTCTCCAAAAAGAGGAGATCGAGGCGCTCATCACGGAGTCCGGCTACGAACCGCACCGGCGCAACAATTGGTATCAACTGCTGGATTGAGAGCCGCCTGCGGGCCGTCAGTCCAGAAACTCGCGGATCGAATTCAGATCCGGATCGTCCAGGGCGAGCTGGCGGAAGCCCTTGTTGATTTTGAAGCTTTGGAGCACATGGTCCCGGGCGGCCTCTTTGTTGCCCAGAATGGCATTATAACAACCGAGGTTGTAATGGTAGGCCGCCTCGTTTTCGAGATCGGGAGGGCCTTGCAGCAGGACGGATTTTGCCTCTTCGGTGCGCCCCTGCTCGTGCAGACAATAGGCGGTGTGCAAAAATCCCACGGGAAGGTGCGGGGCGGTGCTGCAGAGTTTTCTCCCAATTTTGATGGCCGCATCCCATGCCTTTTTGCGCATGAGAAGTTTCAGGGCGGCTTCCAGCAGGTCGGGATGTTCCCCAAAATTGACACGGGCCTTTTCCAGTTCCTCGATGGCCTCGATGTGCATGCCCAGCATGGCATATCCCTCTGCGGCCTGAAGTGACTGAATGATATCCATGAGTGTACTCAAGCCGCATCGGGTGGATTGTCAATCTGCGGCAAGATGCCGGGCGGCAATTTCTTCAAGCCCGGCAAGGGAATCCACCGACGAAAATTGTTCGCGCAAATGCCGGCTCCCGTTCATGCCCCGGCTGTAGGCCATGAGCCTGGCCCGCATCGACGCCATTGCGGTGGCTTCATTTCCGCGCCGGGCCACGACGGCCGCGCAATGCTCCCGGATCAACTCCCATCGCACCGCGTCCGTGGGGGGTGGGGGGACGACGCCGGTGCGCCAGTAGGTCTTGATCTCGGAAAAAATCCACGGATGTCCCATGGCCGCCCTTCCGATCATGGCGGCGGCGATGCCGGTTTCGTTGCGGCGTTTCACGACATCCTCCGCGCATCGCAGATCGCCGTTGCCGATCACGGGAATCGTGACCGCGCCGGCCACTGCGGCGATGACATCCCAGTCCGCCTCGCCCGAGTAGCCCTGGGACTTCGTCCGTCCATGAACGGCGATGGCGGCGATCCCGGCGTCCTCCAGTCTGCGGGCATTGTCCACCGCATTGATGGAGGAGGCATCCCAGCCGGTCCGTATTTTTGCGGTGACGGGAAGGGGGGCGCAGGCGTGGACGACCGCCGCCGCCACGGCGACCAGCAGCGGCGCATCGCGGAGCAGGGCGGATCCGCCATTTTTGCACACGACTTTGTTCACCGGACATCCGAAGTTCAGGTCGATGAAATCCGGGCCCACCCAATCCACCACCTGCCTGGCGGCGAGCGCGAGGTGTTCCGGGTCGGCGCCGAAGAGTTGCACGCCCAGCGGACGTTCCATGGGGGCGAACTCCAGATACGCACTGGTGCGGCGGTTCCGGTGAAAGATGCCCTCCGCAGAGACAAACTCCGTGACCATCACATCCGCCCCGAAGCGTTTGCAGATCTGCCGGAACACGGTGTCGCTCACCCCGGCCATGGGGGCTAGGAACAGCGGAAATGCGGACGGGGTGAGGCGCGACAACATCCACGCATTGCAACCGCCATGGGAACGGAAGGCAAGAGGGATTGCCGTGCCGCCCTCTCCATCGAGAAAATCTACAAGGGAGAACTCCCGTAAGGCAGAAATGCTCACCAATGCCGATCGACCCATTCCCCCAACCATGCGGCGCACCCGTGGCCGGCCCTCCGAAACCCCACGGGGAAGCGCATTGACGGTCTGCACGCTGAAGAGCTACACGTTGGGAATCCAATATGAAGCGCCATATACCAACACTTGCAATCGCCCTTGCCTGTTCTATTATTTCAGCAGCTGTGACAGCATGGATCATTTCAAGCCACTACCAGAACGTCATGATGATGTTTATTGGAGGTCGCCCTGCGGATTATTTAATAAGTGCCGCAAAAATTCGCGAAGGGAAGTCAGATCAGTTGATAAATTTTTTGGAATATAATGCACAGGTTGAGATTCTTCAGAACCAGCATGCCAAGAATGACACATGGACCTTCGCATACTCTCGCAAGATATTTGATGCCTACACCCGGAGATACAACATTAAATTGGCGGATCCTCTCGCGGACCTCGACCCGCCAACCGAAGTATTCTCCGGCGAGCAGTTTTTACGCCTACTCGATATTGCTGTGCCTGACAAATGGCCCGATTGGTTTTTCGAATTGAAAACGAAATAAAATACTAACGAGACAGTCGACTCAACGGCTTCGGGCATCATGTGCCTGCTTGCGTGGAAGGCTTATGTCCCCCAGTAAGATTATCGATATGGGAATCCAAGAATCCGAACAAAGCAACCATGAATCTAATAAGAATGATTTTCGAAAGTCTCGATAAAGAAACCGTCAGTGGACTCGTCGTCTTTTTACTCGGCGCATCAACGATAGGTTGGCTTTGGTCCGTCGTTACCATTGCTCGCGAGAAAACCGAAGACCCGCTGGACCGAATCGTATGGCTAATCATCGTCTTAGCGCTGAACATTTTTGGCACAATATTATACATCCTTTTTTCCGGCCCCAAACAGACCAACCCTCACGATGAATCAGAGTTGAAGCGTCGTGCAAACGAGGGGATGCTAAAATGAAAAGCACGAAGAGGCAGCCTAAAAAAGCCCGTTGTGCGTGGGCCCGGGGGATTTTGGCACAAGCGAGAGGATGGCGGGAAACGGCCCGTCCATGACACGCCCCGAAATAGTCGTCCCACCGGCGATAATGAGTGGCCCTCCCAGGGGAGCATGGAAAACGCGCGGGCATTCCCGCCAACGGATGAAGCGGCTGCCGCGCTTCGCCTCCCTCAACAGACCGACGGTACCCTCCCCGGTCGGCGCGTGTTTGAGCGTGAACGTGCCGTCCGAAGCGATCGGCGTTGTCGCCATCCAGTGCATGATTCCCTTGTCCTCGCGGCGGGGGAGCGGCTCGGTGCGGTGATACGAGATGGTCGCATTGGGGGGAAGTGGAGCGTCGATGAAGCCGGGCACTTCGTTCCAGGGTTCGAGCTTTACCTCTGCGGTTTCAGGACTGATCTCCACATCCGCCCATCCCGCAGGGTGGAGGATCACCCAGCGCCCCGCCGTTTTGGGTGTCACATCCAGGGCGCCATCCTCGGAGAGTGTTGCTGGCTTGAGCGGGTCTGCAAACTCGGTCCCTGTGACTATTGTATAGCCTCCCGTGGCCAGCGAGACAGCCCGGGCTCCGGTCGCGGTCCGGCCATCTGGAAGAAGCACGGTGGCGGCATTTGCGGCGAGGGAGACCACGGCGAAAGCGAGGGTCCAAGCAAGGGACAGGGTCGATCTCCGGCGACGGGAATGAAAATGTGGGGGCATGAGTTTGGGCGTCTCGGGTGGCGATGAACGGGATGGGTGTTGTTTGTCGCACGAGTCGGCATATTGCGCCAGCTCGGTAGCCGGGACAAAATGAAGGTTCAAACCGTATGGCACATTCCGCAAACAGGATTGCGATCAGTGATGGAATATGCCCGGGCGGTCGCCGCATAGGAAAGGGATGCCCCGAGTCTTCCGGTCCTCAGGTACTCATGTCAAGCATCCCCATCTCCAGCTTGCCTCTTCCATTTGATGCCGCCTGCGGCTGCGATCGGGCGGATACGCTCTGCCCGGCTTTTTGGGAGGCGCGCTCGGCCAAAAAAAAGCGCTCGCAACCATCGGGAACCTGTGTATGGTTCGCGTCTTCCCATGAAATCCAACCTATTTTCATTCTCATCAGGCATTCTGGCTCTCGGCGTGGCCATTGTTCTCCCTGTCACCGTCCGCGCCGAAGAGAAAAAAGCCGCCGCACCGGTTCCCGCCGCAGAGGAGGCCGTCAAGAAATCCGTGGTTCTGCCCGACCCGGTGGCCACGGTGAACGGTGTGAAAATCACCAAGGCCGAGGTCCAGAAAGCCATCGATGCGGCTCTGGCAAATGCCGGCATAAGTGCCGATGCGCTTCCCTACGAGCAGCAATTGCGCGGCTACCATGGCATTGTGAGGGACATGATCATCGAAAAACTCCTCGATGAAAAAACCAAGGATGTGAAGGTTACCCCCGAAGAGGTCAACAAGGCATTCACCGAGGTTCAGGCCAACTTCCCCGACGCCGCCGCGTTCAAAAAGCAGCTTGCCGATGCGGGCGAGACCGAGGAGTCCGTGAAAAAATCCATCGCCAGCGGATTGCAGAAGCAGAAATGGCTTGAGGAACAGACCAAGGACAAAGTTGCGTTGGCCCCCGACGAGGCCCGCAAGTTTTTCGACGGCAACACCGAGAATTTCAAACAACCCGAGCAGGTGCGCGCCAGCCACATCCTGATCCGGTCGGAAAAGGACGCCAAGCCCGAAGACGATGCCGCCAAGAAGAAACAAATCGAAGCCGTCGCCGCCCGGCTTAAGAAGGGTGAGGATTTTGCCACGGTTGCCAAGGAAGTGTCCGAGGATCCGGGCTCGAAGGAAAGCGGCGGCGATCTCAATTATTTCGAACGTGGACGCATGGACCCCGAGTTTGCGGAGGCCGCCTTCAAACTCGACAAGGATGGCGTGAGTGAAATCGTGCGCACCCAGTTCGGCTATCACATCATCAAGGTCACCGATAAAAAAGCGGCGCGTGACATTCCTTTCGATGAGGTGAAGGAGAAGATCGGGCAATACCTCGTCGAACAACGCCGCCGCACTGCGGTTGGCGAACAGATCGATGCGCTCCAGAAATCCGCCAAGGTGGAGGTGTTTCTCGCGCCCCTGCCGGAACCGGCACCCGCACCGGTGGCACCCGCGCCCGAACCCGCCGCCAAGTAATCTTCGGGTTTTACTCCCGCTCTCCGCGACTTCAATGCACTCTTGGGCGGTGATGCCCCGGTCGTTTCCCATTGGGCCATGCCCCAAAGCCTGCCTCTGCCATCTCTGGTCAGCGTCCTCGCCTGACCTGTTTTCTCCAGGCTCGCGCCCCCCGACGCATTGGCAGGTCCCTGCGCTCCCGCACAGAGCTACGAAGCAGGCTGTAGCCCGCTCCGGGAGGAGCGGGATCACCCACCGAATAATCTCCCCATTTCTGTATATCCTCCAGAGGATCGTGATGATTCGGGAGGCCCGGGCTGCGGCGTCACCCGGTCGGCAGCCATGAGGACAGATCTTCCGGTAGTCCGCACTGGAAGCTGCCTTCCAGACCCGGTTCGATGATCTCCAGTCCCGAGGCGTGCAGGGCATGACGCGGCAGCAGTAGTTGCTCCGCCAGCTCCGGCGTCCATCCCGTTTCGATGAACCGCAGATACAGGTCGTGCGAGGGACCGTAGAGTTTGTCCCCAACGACCGGGTGTCCCACCTGCGCAAGATGCACCCGGATTTGGTGCGTGCGTCCCGTCAGTGGCCGCGCTTCGATCAGACTGAACCGCTCTCCTGCGGGGGTGGATTTCCGGAACTTCCGCAGCACGCGCAGTTCTGTCGTGGCGGGTGCGCCATCCGGGTGGACGCATTGTTTGAGCCATACCGCGGACGCCCGCACCGATCCCTCCCGCAGCAGCGGCGCTTCGACGCGGGAAGTCTCCCAATCGGGCCAGCCCCGCACCAACGCGAGGTATTTTTTGGCAATCCGCCCATGCTGCATGGACAGACCGAGGCGGCGCGCCGCATCGGAAGTGGTCGCCACGAGAACCAGACCGCTCGTCTCGCGGTCCAGCCGGTTTACCAGGGAGATTTGTCCGCCCGATGCGATTTCGTAGGAGAGCAACTCCCTCAGGGCGTCCAGCAGTGTGCGCGGTCCGCCCGGCTTGGTGGGATGCACCAGAATTCCCGCCGGCTTGAGGACGACCAGATATCCGTTGCCTTCGCCCAGGATTTCGGGTGAAAAAAAGTGCGCCATAATTTCAGAACCATGGAATATTGTCTGTCGTCCCGCATTTTATCAAGCCGCGCGAGGGTGACCGGAACAAATGATTGACTTCAATCATATCCGGGAACAGGATGTCCGCCTTTCGAATGAAGGTTCCCCTTGAACAAGTAGAAGCGCGCAGACGCAAGCTCGCCGAACTTCTGGACCGGCATTCCTATCTTCCCATTCAGGAACTGTGCCGCCTGCTGGGTGTCTCGGAAGCCACGGCCCGCCGCGATCTCACCGCCCTGGCGCGGGATAACAAAATCATCCGCACTTTCGGGGGTGCCCTCACGGAGTTCAACCGCCGGTTTGCCTCTTTCCGCGATCGCCTCGAACACGCTGCGACAAGCAAGACGCGCATCGCCGCCGCCGTCCACAAACGGATACGCCCCGGTACCACCTGCTATCTCGACACCGGCACCACGGTGTATGCGCTCGCCGAACTGCTTACCCGCGAACCGGTCCGGCCCCTGCACATCGTGACCAACAGTCTTCCGGTCGGCGAAAAACTTGCCGACGTGGAGGGCATCGATGTCGAGTTGGTTGGCGGGCGATTGCTGGGACGCCAATCCGCCCTGCTTGGCGC
>DYRR01000118.1 GCA_020718605.1 Chthoniobacter flavus
CTGCGCGGGAGCGCGGGGATCCGCCAATCCTAATCATTGGGATTTCACGCCCTCCGCTCGTTTTCGCTGCGGTTGGTGGAATTGGGGCTCAATACTTGAACAAAATCACCTGTCGCATTCCAGGTTGGTGTCGTGCTATGGATCTGGTTGATTCTTCCGCACCATTGCAATGTCCACATCTCACCAAACACCGGGGCGCATTCTCATTGCGCCGGACAAGTTCAAGGGATCGCTGACCGGACGGGCGGCGGCCGAAGCCCTGTGCCGGGGGTTCAAGCGGGCGTGGCTGGATGTGGTGTGCGATTGTGTGCCGATGGCGGATGGCGGGGAGGGTTTGCTGGAGGTGTTCCATTCGGCGCTTGGCGGGGAGTGGCGCACGGTCATGGTTCGGGATGCCCTGCGAAGACAGGTGGAGGCCAAGTGGCTGTTGGTGCACATTTCCGGCGAGCCGGTGGCGGTCGTCGAGACCAGCCAGGCCTGCGGACTTTGGCGGATCGGAGAGGCCGACCGGGATCCGCTCAGGAGCACCACGCACGGAGTGGCGGATCTTTTTTTGGATGCGACAAAATGCGGGGTTCGGCGCATCATCGCGGGCATTGGCGGCAGTGCCACCAACGATGCGGGCATGGGTGTCGCCGAAGGGCTTGGATATCGATTTCTGGACGACGCGGGCCAGCCGGTGTCCGCCATGCCCCTGCAATCCTTTGCCCGGATTCTGCCCCCGGATGGATGGGATTTGCCGCCGATGACAGTTGCCGGCGATGTGGCGAATCCCCTGCTGGGCGAGCGGGGTGCCACCCGTGTCTATGGACTCCAGAAAGGGTTGCGTTCCGGGGACATTTCCCCCATGGAACGGGCGCATGCGCATTTGGCCGATCTCGTGAGACGGGATCTGGGAAAGGATTTCTCTGCGGTGCCCGGTGCGGGTGCCGCCGGAGGGTTGGGATTCGCGCTGATGACATTCTGTGATGCCAGCTTTCGTCCGGGATTCGATCTCATCGCCGAATCCATTGGGCTCGCCGAAAAAATCGCCCATGCGGATCTCGTCGTGACGGGCGAGGGCAGTCTGGACGCCCAGACGCTGGAAGGGAAAACCGCGTTGGGCGTTGCGCGTCTGGCCGCGCTGCAGGGCAGGCCTGTGGTTGCCATCGCCGGACGGTTGGAAGATGAAAATGCGCTGCACGCACATTTCCAGGCACTCGCATCCATCGTTCCCGGGCCGCTGTCCATGGAGGATGCCTGCGCACGGGCCGGCGAACTTGTCGAGAACGCGGCATTCCGCATGGCCAGGACCATGGATATCCACATCGGGAGACAAAGCCGATGATCCATTCCACACTGCGCCGCCGACTCTGTTCCTCCGCGCTCATTTTATCCTGCATGCTGGCTGTTTCCCAAGGGAGCGTCGCACAGGAACCCTCGCGCGATTCCCTGGAAAAAAGGGGATTGAACGGTCTGATCCCCATTCCCTTCGCGAAGATCAGCCAGCCGCACATCTCGGCGTTGGGCCGGGAGGCGTTGAAAATCCGATCTGCGGAATGGCTCCATGCGGAGACGCCCAATTTTGTGCTCCACTATTTTGATGGATATGTGGCGACGCCGGTTTCCGTTGAGGCGGAGGCCTACTATCGTGTCATTGCCAAAGACCTCGGTTGCGAGAATAAACGATGGGAGCGCAAGTGTCATGTTTTTGTATTTCAATCCGAAACGGATTGGGCGGATTTTGGCAAACGGGCCGCGCTCGATCCCTGGACCGGTGGCATTCACTCGCGGGGAGAGTTGTTCATCCTGCGACGGCCGGAGTTCAAATTCAAAGGCCATCTGCTCGCCCACGAGGTCACGCATCTCGTATTGGACCGGTTTTTCGGCTCAAACATTCCGCTCTGGCTCAACGAGGGCTTTGCGGAATATGCCGGCGGGCGCGCCTATGCCTCCTTCATGAGGGCCCGCGGCTACGGGGCAAAACCCAGTGCGCCGCTGGTGGCGGCTTCCGATTACATCCCGCTCGCGGATCTGGTGTTCCGGATGGAGTATCCCGTGGAGGAGCGCAAAGTGGCGGCGTTTTATGCGCAGTCCCATCGATTGGTCCGCTTCCTTGCATCGAAGGACAAGGAGGAGTTTCAGCAATTGTTCGCGGGGCTTGCCGGGGGTAGGATATTTGAAAGCGCGTTGTTCCAGTCCTACGGAACCCGCTTCGACAGCATCAAAACTTTGGAAAAAGTTTTCAAACCCTACGCCACGGGCGGGGCCGCCGGGGAAGACTGACGCATCCCGGTCGCACCACTTTCTGACATCCTGCGCGGAAGAAAATGAGAGGAGCCATTTCTTGGTGGGACGTGCGACCTCGCGCGGCTTCCACTCCGGCCTCCTACGGGTCGTCTCCGCCCTGCCGGTCGCGCATTTGCAGGAAGCCTTTTCCGCTCTGGATTGCACCAGTTTTGTCGTCATGCGGGAATTTGGCCTCACGGACGTGCTGACCTCCGACCGGCATTTTCGCGTGATGGGATTCAATCCCTTGCTGGCGGATTCCTGACCATGGAGAAAGCAACCAACAGCCCGGGGCCGGTTTTGACAGCGCGATCGGGACGCACCAGTTGTTTCAAGGAGCCTTCGGTGTTGCGGCTTGCTTCCCGATTTTGGCGAGCAGTTTCTCCATGTCCGCCCGTCCGCCCCGCAGGGCCAGCATGGTCACGCGGGAACCCTTTTGGCGGAGTGCCGCCGTCCACTCCCCTTCGGAGAGGATCCGCCACGGCTCATCCGGGGGCAGATCAAAGCGGAAGTCCTGCGAGCGCATCATGCTTGCAATGAATGCGGGCTTGGCAAAGAGTGCCTGGGCCACGGGCATGCCGTCGATCTGAAGAACCCGGCAGCCCGCAGCGGGTAGGGAGGCGAAATCTTCCGGCACCGCGAAGTCCTCCAGGCCGTGATTCAGAAAAAACCAGTCCCCCAGAAGGTCCGCCCGCCCTTGGAAGGATTCGAATTCTCTTCCATCCAGCCGCGCGCAATCGCGCAGAACGGCCCGGGCGGCGTTGGATCCCGGGAAGTCGTCGGCGTTGGTAATCATGCGGAACACAAAATAACCGGCCAGCGTGAGCAATGAGAGCGCGACCGTCCAGAATGCGGGCTGGGTAAGCATATGCCGGACATGGAGTGGTTTCTCGTTTGGTTGGGCGGAGAAGATCTTCGACGCGAGGCCGTCGGGAACGGGGATCGAAGCGCACCGGCGGGTCATTTCCCGGTCGAAGGCGGATTGTGTTTCGCATTGCTCCCGCAGGGCGGGATGCTGTTCCAAAACAGAACGGGCCGCTGCGGACAGAGTGGAACATTCCGGTCCGCGACAACACTGCAACGCGGTGTGGATTTTATTTGAAATGTGCGGGGATGACCTCATGCGATGATTGTCCCGGAAGCCGATTGGAACGCCGAGGCCAGACGCCCGCGCGCCGAGGACAGGGCGCGGCCAACCTCGTGTGGGTGCAGTCCTGTGATATGACCGATTTCCAGGGTGTCGAAGTCTTTGAGGTAAAAAAGAATGGCCACACTTTTCTGCGGCTCGGGCAGGGAGGCGACCGTCCGGCACCATTGCTCCTCGGGGATTGTGGCGGCCCGGACAGCGTCTTCGGGGTGGAGTGGTGCCTTCGGTTCGTGAACCGCTCCGGGCCGCTGCTCCCGCATCCGCATGCAGCGCCGTCGCAGGGCGGAGATCAACGAGCACCGGCGCCTGGGATGGCACACCAGATCCTCAAAGGCATCCCGATCGTTCTTCACTACTCCCGCCACGGAGGCCGTCGCCAAATCCGGATCGCCGAGATGCAGGGCGGCAAACTTCCACAGAACTTCAAGAAAATCAGCGGGGGAGGGGGATTTCAAAGTGCCGCAACATAGCCGTCCGTCCCGATGTCTTACAAGTATCGATTACGTCTCCATCAGACGCCGCAACATGCCGAGATCGGGCACAATCACATCCGGTGTCGATGGTAGCAGTTTTTCCAGCGGATCAAATCCGGTGAGCACGGCGACCGACATCACGCCCCCGTGGCGCGCGGTTTCGATATCATGCACCATATCTCCGACAAACATCGTTCGGGCGGGATCCAACTCCCGTTCCTGCAGGATCGATGCAATCCGTTCCCGTTTGTCCATCACCCCCACGTAGGCGTGCTCGAAGAAATGCCGCACCCCGAGCCGGGTCGCCTGAGTCTCGAAATGATCGCCCTGGATCGTGCTGAGAAGAAAAATCCGTCGGCCGCTGTCCCGGCAGAATTCCAAAAATGCCAGCGCTCCCGGCAACAGCGTCACGGTATCTTGCAGACCGTCGAAAAACCTGCGGTAGAGTGTTTCCAGTCCTTCAATCGTGGCTTCGGGCAGGAACTCCGCATAGAAGCCGGCAAATGGCAGCCGAAAATGCCTGCGGAACTCTTCGAGAGAAAGGGGCGGACGTCCGAACTCGGCGAAAATTTTGTTCGTGGCGTCCAGGACGGGCGGCAGGTCGTTGGCCACCGTGCCGGACCAGTCGAGAAGGATGTTGCGGCTCATGCCCGACACCCTGCCCATCGGTGCGCGTGCGATCAAGCACTTCCCCGCGCGGCAATTCTCATTTTGACTTGAATGGTGAAGGAGGCTTCCCTTGGGTCAGCGTCCCCGCCTGACCGGGGCTTCAGGTCAGGACTGGAGTCTGACCCGAATGGCACGAAGTTAAGCCCCAACGGGGCTTGGTCCCATAGCCCTGGGTTGCGGAGCTACCCAGGGTTCACAAATGAAAACAACGATCTGCCCTGAAGGGGCTGCATCCAAAAGTCGCCTTATCTTCGTGCCATTCGAGTCTGACCCAGGCTCCTCGGCAATGATCGGGCTTGGGTCCAAAATGAGAATGGCTATTCCCCGCGCGGCCAGGGTGGACAAGCGCGGGATATTGGATATAATGGCGGACCTCGCCCGATACCCCATATGCACCACCTCCGCTACCGCCAGATCCATCTTGATTTCCATACATCGCCCCACATTCCCGGCATCGGGGAGAAGTTTGATGCGAAACGCTGGCAGGAAACCCTGAAAGAGGCCGCCGTCGATTCCATCACGCTGTTTTCCAAGTGTCATCACGGCTGGAGTTATCACCCGACCCGGGTCGGAAAAATTCATCCCCATCTTGGGTTTGATCTTCTTCGCAGGCAATATGACGCAACCAAGGAGGCGGGCATCAATGCCCCGGTTTACCTCTCCGCAGGCGTGGATAATCTGGCATCCCATGAGCACCCCGAGTGGCGGGAGGTGGACAGGGACGGACGGTTCACCGGTTGGGCCAAAAGCACGCTGCAGGCGGGGTTTCACATGATGGATTTCCACAGTCCCTACCTGGATTATCTCTGCGAACAGATCCGCGAAGCCGTGCGGATGTTCCCCGACTGCGACGGCATCTTCCTCGACATCATCAGCCAGAATGAATCCTGCGGACGCTGGAGCCTCGAGTTCATGAAGGTCCACGGGTTGGATCCGGAAAAAGCGGAGGATCGCATGGAATCCTCCCGGCTTGCGCTGGAGAGATACCATCAACGCACCACCGAAGCGGCCCAATCGCTGCGCGCCGACATGCCGGTCTTCCACAATGCCGGCCACATCCCGCGCGGACGTCATGATCTTTTTCCCTACTTCAGCCACCTCGAATTGGAATCGCTGCCGACCGGGGGATGGGGTTACGATCATTTTCCGATGTCGGCGAAGTATGCCTGCAACCTGCCGTTGGATTTTCTGGGCATGACCGGCAAGTTCCACACGACCTGGGGTGAGTTTGGCGGGTACAAGCATCCCAATGCGTTGCGCTACGAATGCGCGACGATGCTTGCATTCGGCGCCAAATGCAGTGTGGGGGATCAGTTGCATCCCTGCGGAACCCTCGACCCTTCGACGTACGGGATCATCGGCCGGGCGTACCGCGAGGTTCGCGACAAAGAGCCATGGTGCCGCGGCGCGGAACAGGTGTTTGATCTCGGCATCCTCTCCAGCGAGTCGGAAAACCACACCCAGCGCGAGGCTCCGTCCGATGAGGGTGCCTGCCGCGTTCTGTTGGAAAGTCATTTTCTCTTCGGTCTCGTGGATCGCACAATGGACTTCACCCGCTTCAAGGCCTTGATCCTTCCCGATGACATCCGCATCGACACGGAACTCAAGACCAAGCTGGATGCCTATCTTGCGGGGGGCGGCAGGCTGATTCTCTCGGGGGAGAGCGGGCTTTGGCGCGACCGCGCGGAGTTTGCCTTCGACCTCGGGGCCGACTACGGGGGGCTCAGCCCCTGTTTTCCACCGGACAACGAGCCCAACCGCGGCCACGATTACCTGCTTCCCGCGCGGGAGCTTCGCGCCTCATTTGTCGGGATGCCCGGGATCATGTACGAGCGTTCCCATCGCATTCGCGTGACCAGGGGCGAATCGCTGGGTCAGATCTTCGATCCCTATTTCAGCCGGACCTGGGATCATTTCTGCAGCCACCAGCACACGCCAAACCAGGAGCAGCCCTCCGGGTTCGATTGCGGCGTGCGCCACGGGAGCATCCTCTACTTTGCTCACCCGGTCTTCCGCCACTACCGCGCCTACGGAGCGGTGGCGTATCGCGAGTTCATCGTGAAGGCAATCCGCGCATTCCTGGGAGAGGCGCTGCGGGTCGGCACCAACCTGCCCTCCACCGCGCGGATTTCGCTCACCTCGCAGGAAAACCGCCACATTCTCCATGTGCTCTACGCGCCCACAGTGAGCCGGGGAGCGGTCATGCAACTTTCCGGAGGCAACACCTCCGGGGGCAAGAGCGTGGAAGTGATCGAGGATTTGCCGCTGCTGCACGATGTCGAGGTCACGCTGGATCTGCCGGTGATCTCGGCAAAAATCGTGCCGCAGGGGATGGAGGTTCCGCTCGAAAGGAATGGCGGGCGGGTGACGCTGCGCCTGCCAAAATTCTCCTGCCACGCGATGATCGAACTGCACACCTGAAACCCCGCCGCCCGGAAGTGCGGGGACACCGCGTTTCCGAGGATTGGTCCATACCCGGGGCTTGCTTCGGCCATCACTGCTCCCCATGGCCCGGCGCGGGAGCGTCGGGATCCGCCGATGCCAATGTCGGGGTGATGCGGAATTTGACGGCGGGTTGTAATGGGCTTATGCTCATAAACCATGAAGACCGCCGCCCGCTCATTTTTTCATGAGCCCCCGCAAAATCTGAATTGCGCGCAAGCCGTGCTGCGGGCGTATCAGGATGCCGCCGGGGACAACACGCACTCTGTGGACGCCTTCAAGTCCTTCGGAGGGAAGCTGCCGTTTGCGACCACGGAAAACTCCCACTGCGGAGGCATCATCATGACGACGGGCATCACTGCCACTGAGCAGGATGCGGCCCGGCTGTCGGAGAAGCGCGCCGCGCTGCATCCCGATTGCTTCGCCTGCGGCCCGTTCCACGCCCACGGCCTGCGGCTCCACTTCGAGGTGGATGGGGACGGTGTCGCAGAGGCGGTTTGGAATCCTTCAGGAAAGTTCAGAAGCTACCCCGACCGCGTCCATGGCGGGGTGATCGCGACGCTTATGGACAGCGCCATGGTTCATGCGCTGTTCGCAAAGGATGTTGTCGGAGTGACCGCCGAGATGAACCGGCATGAGGTCGGATTCGGCAACCCGGTGCATATTTTCGGCTGGGTCGAGTTCAGCCGCCGGGGCGTGTTCTGCTGCCGCGCCGAGGTGAGGCAGGACGGCCGTCTCGCGGCACACGCCACCGCCAAGTTCATGCGGATGGCCGTGTCCGGGCAGCCATGAA
>DYRR01000119.1 GCA_020718605.1 Chthoniobacter flavus
CGGCGGGGGCAATGATTTCCAATTCCTCGCGCCCGATACTCCCGCCCTCGCCTGCATGGGGATTGAGTCCGGCCACCGCGACGCGCGGCGGATGATGCGGATCACGTTGTCGCAGAAAATCCACGAGCAACAGCCCAACGCGCACGATCTCCTCCGGACAGAGCAGCGCGGGCACACGGGCCAGCGGTTCGTGGATGGTGGCCAACGCGACGGTGAGCGGGCCGCCCGTGAGACACATTGCGAAGTTTTTCACCCCGGCTGCGGCGGCGAAATATTCCGTCTGACCCGGAAAGGGAAATCCGATCCCGGCCATCCGTGCTTTATGAATGGGGCCGGTGACAACCCCCGCAAGTTCACCGGAGCGGAGAAGGTCGGCCGCCTGTCCGAGCGCATCAAGCGCGAAGCGGGCCGAGGCATCTTCCGGATGCCCCCCGCGAAAACCGGTCGTGTCGCCGCCAAGCACCCGCCACTCCACATCCGAAGGCAACGCCGGATCGGCCAGGCAACGCCGGATCAATTCCGGCCCCACCCCGGCAGGATCGCCCGGCGTGATCCCGAGAATGGGACGGCGATGGGATTGGCTGGCACACATAACTGGGCGCCACCATGCGCACCCATTCCGCCCGCGTCAAGAGGCCGGCGGAATGGAGAACCGGAAATGCTTCCGGACGGCGAACAACAACGCGAGGAATGGCATCACCGATAGAACGGTCACCCATGGCATCCACGGGCTCTCCAAGATTCCCGTCTTCTCGATCTGCGCAAGCTGATCGGCGGGAAAATCCATGCGGCGATACATCTCGATCAGACTGAACCTGGAAAAGGTGATCACCGCCGACAACGCGAAGACAACAATGCTCCCCAGAGCGGTCCACCATGCCCAGGGGCGCAAACGGGTCACCCCCACGGCGAGACAAAGCCATAGAATCGAAAACGCAATCATCAGAAGACCCGCAGGCATTCCGCTCACCAGAATTCCAAAGAGCGGCACGACCGGTGTGTAAGCAAAAACTCCGAACATCGAGACGCCACCAAAGGCCAGCAGGATGGCGAGGGCAAGCACCGCAGTGGGCAGTGGATCGGTCCATCGGGGCAAGGGATCGCGCGCTTGGAAGGTCGCGCGGACATTCCGGTTGCCAAAGACCAACAACAGCAGTGCCGGGATCACCAAATAAATCAGGATGATGACCGCCCCGGCCACCGCAAGCCCGATCCACAGTGCTTCACGCGGCAGCTCTTTTCCCCCGGGCATCCCAAAAATCGAAGTTCCCATCGCGGCAAACACCACACCCATGATGACGGTGCTCATCACCCCGATCGCGAGCCAGAGCCAGGAAACAGAGTGCAGCAATTGGCCGGCCCATCGGCGTTTCATGGCGGCGCCCAATCCCAGCACGACAAACCAGACCGCCAGACCTCCGTAGATCATTATGGCGGGAATCACGGGCCGGAACGAAGCCTCCACGCCCTGCGACTTGGCCACCATCATTTGCCCAAAAATCATCAAAGGCACAAACAATCCGCAAAGACACCCGCCCAGCACGACAATAATCCCCGCAATCACAATGAGCGTGGAACGGTCACGATGGACTGTCTGATTCAAACTCGGGAACTCGGTCTCTGACATAAGGCGGGCATCCTGCCTCCCGGCGCGATGACATTCAAGACCAATACGCACCGGGCTCACCACCACGAAATTATTTTAGAATCGGCCAAAATGCGGCTTGCTTTCCCCGGAGCCGACACTCATATTCCCCGGCTCACTTCACATTACCAAGATATGTCTTCTATTGAAACCATGACCGAACTACTCGAGGCTGGCGTCCATTTTGGCCACCAGACCCGGCGCTGGAACCCGAAAATGAAACCCTTCATTTTCGAGCGCCGGAACGCGATCTACATCATCAACCTCGGTGAAACGGTCAAGCAACTCGACGAAGCCACCCGCTTTCTGGCACAGATCGCCGGGCGCAACGGCAAGATTCTTTTCGTCGGCTGCAAGAAACAGGCGCAGGAAGCCGTGCGCGAAGCCGCCGAAGCCTGCGGCCAGTATTTCGTGAACCAGCGCTGGCTGGGCGGCACCCTCACCAACCTCTCCACGATCCGCAAGAGCGTCGCCCGCCTCAAATTCATCGAGGACATCAAAACCTCCCCGGTTTATTCCAAGATGGGCAAGCAGGAACTCTCCGCCCTGCGCCGGGAGGGTGAAAAACTCTCGCGCAATCTTGTCGGCATCCGCGGCATGGACAAACTGCCCGACGCTCTCATCATCATCGACACCAACCGCGAAACGATCGCCGTGAACGAAGCCCGACGGCTCGGCATTCCGGTGATCGCCATCGTGGACACCAACGCCGATCCCGAATTGATCGACTACCCCATCGCCGGCAACGACGACGCGATCCGCGCGATCCGCGTGGTTCTGCAGAAGCTTGTGGACTCGATCGTCTCCAGCCGTGGCGGTTTCGTCCCGGTCGAGCAGTCCGAACTCGCCGCAGTCGCGGAGTAGTCTGCCTCCGAAAACATTGACCCGCGCGTCCGCCAACTCCCGGCGGCGCGCCCTTTCCCACTCACCACCCCTATCACTCCAATTCCCATGGCCACCATCGATTCCCAGACCGTCAAAACACTCCGCGACAAAACCAACGCGGGCATGATGGATTGCAAACGCGCCCTCGAAGAAGCGGGCGGCGATCTCGAAAAAGCGGAGTCCATTCTCCGCAAGAAAGGCATCTCCACCGCCGCCAAGAAATCCGGACGCGCCGCCAAGGAAGGCGCCGTGGCCTCCTACATCCATCTGCAGGGCAAGGTCGGCGTTCTGGTCGAGGTAAATTGCGAGACGGATTTCGTCGCCAAGAACGAGAAGTTCCGCGAGTTCGTGAAGGACATCACGCTCCACATCGCCGCCGCCCATCCCCAATTCATTTCCCGCGAAGAAATCCCGACGGACCTCATCGCCAAGGAACGCGAGATCTACGCGGCCCAGGTCTCCGGAAAACCCGCCAACATCGTGGAAAAGATCGTGGACGGAAAGGTCGAGAAATACTACAGCACCGTCTGTCTCCTCGACCAGGCATTCATCAAGAATCCCGACCAATCGATCCAGGATCTCCTCACCGCCCTCATCGCCACCCTCGGCGAGAATATCGTCATCCGCCGCTTCACCCGCTACATGGTGGGCGAGGAGATTTGACGCCGGGCCCGGTTTGCGGAATGTTGCCCGCGTGGAATTCGACGAACTTTATCAGGAAGTGATCCTGGATCACACGCGCCGGCCCCGGAACTTCGGGGAGTTGCCGGGCGCGTCCACCCACGTCCATGGAGACAACCCGATGTGCGGCGACGAAATCACCGTGCATCTCAAACTCGGCGACTCCGGCCTGGTCGAGGATGTGTCGTTCACCGGGAGCGGATGCTCGATCTGCATGGCCTCGGCGTCGCTCATGACGCTCAAGGTAAAAAACAAACCGGCCGCAGATTCCGTGCGGCTTACGAATAAGTTCACCTCGTTGCTCACAGACCCCGCGGCACCGCTGGATCCCGCCAATCTTTCGGAACTGGGCGATCTTCAGGCGCTCCTGGGCGTGCGCAAGTTTCCTCTCCGCGTCAAATGCGCCACCCTCCCCTGGCACGCCCTCAAGCAGGGACTCGAACATCCCGGTGCTCCCTCCGATCTCACCGTCGATCCCACCCCGCAGGCTTGATTCCGGCGAATTTCTTTCGCAAAATCCTTCCGCCATGACCGCCTCTCCGCTCCACGCCGACATGGCCATGGCCGATCTGCTTGCGGCATGGCCCGGCGCCCAGCGCGCCCTTTTCCGGAAATATCATATCGGCGGATGCTCGGCCTGCGGATTCCGCCCCGAGGAAACCCTGGCGCAAGTCTGCCTGCGCAATGACAACATCCCGCCGGACGAAGCCCTGGCCTGGCTCGCCCAAAGCCGGGAGGAGGAAGCCAGGATGGAAATCTCCCCCGCAGAACTGCGCGACTCTCTGGTCCGGGAAGCGGAGACGCGCGTGCTCGACATCCGCACCCGCGAGGAGTTTGAAACCGCGCACCTGCCCGGTTCACAACTTTTCACCCAGGATCTTCTCCAGACCGCGCTCGGGACATGGTCCAAAGACGCCCCGATCGTCGTGCTCGATCATCAGGGCCTGCGCGCCGCCGATGCGGCCGCATATTTTGCCGGACACGGATTCTCCGCCGTTCGGCATTTGCGCGGAGGCCTGGATGCGTATAGCGTCGAAGCCGACGCCACCATCCCACGCTACACCTGCGACTGACCCCAACATGGAACCCACTCTCGAACAACGCATCCGTGAAGCCGTCGCCAGTCCGCGCAACCTTGGCGAACTGGCGGATGCCGATGCCGTCGGCACGGTGGGAAGCCCTGACTGCGGCGACATGCTGCGGATGTGGGTGAAGTTCCGCGAGGAAAACGGACGCAAGGTGATCGATCGCGCCACATTCCAGACCTTCGGATGCGAAACGGCCATCGCGGTGGCCAGCGTTGCGACGGAACTTCTCGCCGGTAAAACGCCCGAGGAAGCCCTGAGCCTGTCGGGCCGGGAACTTGCCGCGCCACTGGGCCCCCTGCCGCCCATGAAAATTCATTGCGCACAGATGGTCGAATCCGCGCTGCGCTCGGCGCTCGCCCCATCGCAAGCCGCCTCCACACCCGCAGCACCCTCCCTCCTCCAGAGTTTCGCCCCGGCTCCAACCAAGAAAATCACCCTCCTCCCCACCGCGACACCATCCCCGAATGGTGCTAACTTAAGCCCAGAATGGACTAAATCCACCAGCCCAGGGTTGCAAAGCCACCCTGGGTTTCCATCGGAATCAAACTCCCGCCCTGAAGGGGCAGAATCCCAAAGCCGCCCTTAAGTCAGCCATTCTCTTCCTACCCCACTTGATGCCATTCCACTCCGACACACACCGCACTCCATGAACCCGCACGAACCCATATTACTCAAACGCGACTGCCCCGCCGTCCGCATTCCCAGCGGCGAATTTTTTGTCCTGCCTAAAGACAGCGAGGTCATGATCACCCAGTCTCTGGGGGGCAGCTTCACCGTGGCCACCCGGGAAGGTCTCGCTAAAATTTTCGGGGACCATGCCGACGCCCTTGGCATCGAATTGGCCGGATCCCCCACCCCCGCAGCGGCTCCCGGCGAGGACACCGAAGTCTCCGAAGAGGAGGTCTGGGAACAACTCAAAACTTGCTACGACCCCGAAATCCCCGTCAACATCGTGGACCTGGGTCTCATCTACGACTGCAAACTCACCGCCCGCCCAGAAGGATCGGGAAAACTCGCCGAGGTCAAGATGACCCTCACCGCCCCCGGCTGCGGCATGGGCCCCACCATCGCCCGCGAAGCCGAGGAAAAAATCATGACCCTCCCCGGCATCGCCGAAGCCAAAGTTGAACTCGTATGGGATCCGCCATGGAACCAAACCATGATCAGTGAGACCGGACGCATGCAACTCGGGCTCGTCTGATTTTCGGCCCCGAGCCTTTGAAATTCCCATATAGCCCGCTCCAGATACAGCGGGATCCTTTCCCATGCAGAACGAACACGAATGGAATGAGCCCACCCCCGAGGGCAAAAAACGCATCGTCCGGGCCAGCAAATTCGGACGCCAATGGAAATTCCAGTCCAAACTGCGCGGGCAACCCCTCTGGACCATCCACGACCCGCCAATAGAAGATGACGTGGCATCACTTCTTGATGTGCTCCAGAGGAAGTATCACCGTCGGCGGGTCTCCTACGAGGATGTGCGGCAGATTGATGACATGTTGAATGACATGCGAAAGCCTGTTCTTGAAATAGAGTGAGAATGAGCCCCTCGACATCGCGCTGGATCGATTTGGACAAGCGGCATGGGTGGCATCCATTCACCCAGATGCGCGACTGGAATGCCCCGGATCATGATCCGCTCGTATTGGTATCCGGGGAAGGGTGTATGCTCACCGACAGTGAAGGACGCGAGTATCTGGACGGCAACAGCTCGATCTGGACCAATATCCACGGACACAACCATCCAAAAATCAACGCTGCGATCCGGGAACAGCTCGATCGGGTGGCGCATGTCTCGTTCCTGGGATTCACCCATCCCGGGGCGGCCACCCTCGCCGCACGCCTCGCTGCTTTCTTCCCAAAAACCGACCTCCAACGCGTGTTCTTTTCAGATGACGGATCAACAGCCGTGGAAGTGGCAATAAAGATGACAATACAATATTGTCAGATTCGCGGAACGCCTCATCGAAAGCGTTTTATATCATTTTGTAATGCATATCATGGTGATACAATTGGGGCGGCGAGTCTGGGTGGAGTTCCTCTGTTTCATGATCGGTTCACCGATTTTCAATTCCCGGTGACTCGCGTCTCCTCGATGGATGACATCGCATCACTTCATGATGCCGGGGATGTTGCGGCGGTGATTGTGGAGCCACTGATTCAGGGGGTTGCCGGCATCCGGCCCTGGCCGCAGGGCATGCTCGGGCAACTGCGGGATTGGTGCGACCACACAGGTGCCCTGCTCATTTTCGACGAAATCCTGACCGGCTTCGGCAGAACAGGAAAAATGTTCGCATGTCATCACGAAAACGTGGTCCCGGACTTCCTCTGTCTGGCCAAAGGATTGACGGGTGGATATCTTCCGCTGGCGGCCACGATGGTGCGGGAGGGAGTTTTTGAGGCATTCCTGGGAACCATGGAGGAGCGCAGGACTTTTTACTACGGACACAGTTACACGGCCAATCCCCTCGGATGCGCGGCGGCCTTGGCCAGTCTGGATATTTTCGAGGAGGAACGAACGCTGACCCATCTCCCAGCCAAGATCGAGACCCTCCACAACGCCCTGCAGACGCTATCCGGTCATCCGCACGTTCTTGCAACCCGGCAACTCGGGCTAATTTCCGGGATCGAACTGTGCAAAAGGCGCGCGCCGAATGTTCCCTACGATTGGCTCGAGCAGATTGGGGCCAAAGTGTGCGTGGTGGCCAGAGACCATGGACTTCTCACCCGCCCGATCGGCGATGTCCTCGTCTTCATGCCCCCGCTCAGCGTCAGTTCCACCCAGATTGAATTCGGAATCGGATCCCTGCGGCGTGCGATCGATGCCGTATGCGGCTCAGAGTAATCGAAAAGCAGAGTGTGGCCCGCTCCGAGAACAGCGGAGTCTTTCGATGCGTGATAGAGCGGAGCCCATTCGTCAATGAGCGGGCGGAATTCGGGTTCGGTGTCCCCGAGAAGTTTTTTGACGAGGGAGCGGGTTGTCACCTGGGCGCTGACCGGAATGATGCCCGCGAGATCGCGGTTGGAGACGCCCTCGGCTTTGAGCCAGCGGTTATCCATGCCGACCATGGCGGCCAGCCAGCCGTCGGCCGAGTGGCCGGAAATAAATGGGATCGCCGCCATATGAGGTGTGCGCATTCCCGTCGGGATACGTCACGCCTTCGAGTAAATCACCAAGACGATCGATCTCGTAAAGGTCCCCATTGACCCTGAGGCTCTCCACGCCTGCTCCGCCATGCGTTACTTCAAGGATTCCAACACTGGGCAACGCCATCCGCGCCAGTTTGACCGGGAGAAACGATTCACCGGGAGGACCGCCTGGGACCGGTCCGTTTTGGGCTGGATTCGCAACAGCAATCGTTCCCGAAAATGCCAGCAGAGTCAGAGCAACTCCGGCGGCGAGAAAACGGCGGAAAAGGAAACCAGCGTGGACTTCAGTAAATTTTCGCATGGCAAAATCGAATAAAGTATCAAAACCGCT
>DYRR01000244.1 GCA_020718605.1 Chthoniobacter flavus
TTGGAGCTGTTCAACAGGCTGATCGGAGGGATTGTCCGTTCCTGATGATATGATCAACCGTCTTAAATCCCTTTTGAGTCGCTCTCGGGCACTTTCTCCTTTCGTGCTCGAACCCGCGAACCCCTCACGCGGGGGCGTGGCCATTTCCTATCTGACCTGGCCGTTTCTTGATGGATTGGATTCCCCCAAGGCCCGCGGGCATACGAATGCGTTCGAGGTGGTCGCGATGGCGGAGGCGTATCGCGACCTCGGCTTCCGGGTGGAGGTGGTGGATTGGGATCATGCGACTTACGCTCCGCCGGCTGACTGCCGGATCGCGATTGATATCCACGGCAACCTGGAGCGCTGGCAGGATGTGCTTCCCGCCAACTGCAGGAAGATCCTTCATGCGACCGGCCCGCACTGGCTGTTCTGGAACCATGCGGAGCTTTCGCGGCTCCAAGCCGTCCGGGACCGCAAGGGGATCGCTCTCCGCCCCCGGCGGGAGGTGCCTCCTTCGCGGGGGGTGGAAGCCGCAGATCATGTGGTTGTTCTCGGGAACGAGTTCACGAGGCAGACGTTTCTTTTTGGAGGCAAGCCGGTGACGCGAGTTCCGATCTCGTCCGCCTACGAATTTCCCTGGCCCGGACAGCGCGATTTTGAACCGGCGCGCAAAAGGTTCCTTTGGGTTGGGAGCTATGGGATGGTGCACAAAGGTCTCGACCTTGCGCTCGATGCGTTCGCGGAAATGCCGGACCTGGAACTGACCGTGTGCGGACGGCCGGAGAAAGAAGAGGATTTCCACCGGCTCTACGAGAACCTGCTT
The DNA here is from genome assembly GCA_020718605.1 of Chthoniobacter flavus. Classification (GTDB taxonomy): domain Bacteria; phylum Verrucomicrobiota; class Verrucomicrobiia; order Chthoniobacterales; family CAKUMP01; genus DYRR01. Next base: position 806 of record DYRR01000244.1, read on the forward strand.
CTTAAGACGCCGAACATCCGGCTGCATGGCTGGCTGGACATGGCCTCGCCCGACTTCATCGAGATCGCGCGGACCCATGCAGCAGTGATCTACCCCTCGAGCGCCGAGGGCGGGGCCGGAAGCGTGATCCATTGCATGCATGCGGGGATCCTCCCGATCTGTACCACGGAGGCCTCCATCGACCTGCAGGACTTCGGCGTCCCGGTGGAATCCGCAGCGGTCGCGGCGGTGATAAAATCCTGCCGGTCGGTGGCGGACATGCCGGCTGCCGAGGTCGAGGTGCGTGCCCGCGCCGCGTATGACCATGTCCGGAACGTCCATACCCGGGAGAGGTTCCGGGAGAATTACAGGAAATTTGCGGAGCGGGTGACTACGGGGATCTTATAGCCACGAAGATGCACGAAAAAACGCGGAAGAAAAGGAAATCCTGTGGATGAAGCTCCATCTGCTTTTTGTGATTCTTGGCGCCTTTTGGCGGCTATGAAATCGATTGAAGCCAGGTTGATCCGATCTTCGGCCGGCAGTTGGCTGGCCGGCTTGGCTGCGAAGTTCTATGATTCCCGGATCTGCACGCCTGCAAATGTCCGACGGCAGGGGAAGCGCGCTCAGGGGGAGCATGCCCGCCTGCGCTTCTCCGTCGGGATTCCGCATTACAATCGCGGAGCGCGGATCTACCGGCCGCTGTGCAATCTGCTTTCACATCCTGCGGTGGCGGAGGTTGTGATTGTGGATGATGGATCTTCGGCTGCGGAATATTCCGCGCTCACCGAATGTGTGCGCGGGATCGACACCTCCG
>DYRR01000245.1 GCA_020718605.1 Chthoniobacter flavus
TCCCTTCGGGATGGGGTGATGGGCTCCCTTTTTGCATCTTTTGCCTCTTCGCGGCGATTCCATTCCGCATTCGCACATAGGCCCCTTTACCTTGACGTCGGCGGGTGTTGCGGCGAACCTTGTTACATGAGCATCACGCTGGATTTGGACGAGTCCGCGCTGGCTGGCCTGCCGTTTGGCCCCGGTGAACGGGAGCGACACATGCAGATCGAGTTGGCGTGCCGTTATTACGAGCGGGGCTGGCTCTCCTTTGCCCAGGCGGCTCGGCTCGCCGGCCTGGATGTTTACGCCATGGGCGTCGAACTCGGAGAACGCGGCATCTGTCGCCAGTACGGCCTGAAGGAAGCGCAGGAAGACATCGCTCATGCGGGCCGTAAGTAACACATCTCCGATCTCCAACCTCGCCATTATCGGGCGGCTTGACCTCTTGCGGAGGCGCTACGGAACCGTCCTGATTCCTCCTGCGGTCCATGCGGAGCTTTCCGCGCTCAGCCACCCTGCCGCTCGCCTGCTAATCCAGGAAGCCTTCTCGGCACTCTGGCTGGTGGTGCGACCGCCAGCAATCCCGCTCTCTCAAGTTCCGATGGGGCTTGATCCCGGAGAAAGCGAAGCTATCGCACTGGCGCTCGGCGTGCGGGCGGATGTGCTGTTAATGGACGAGCGGCGGGGGCGCGGGGTTGCCCGGGCCCGAGGTTTGGTGGTGGCCGGGATTCTTGGGGAATTGCTCTATGCAAAAAGGGCGGGGGAATTAGTGAGTCTGAGCGCTGAGATAAAGCGGTTGCGGACGGATGCCGGGTTTTTTGTGGATTCGGAAATCGAGCGGTTTATCCTGTCGCAGTCCGGCGAAGCGGTCCCATAAGCGCTTTGTCTGTCGCCGCGCTTCATTGCCTTCTTCGGCAGAACCTCCGGGGATTCTCACTCGGAGGCGCTGAGGGGTTCAACAAGAGAGAACACCCCGGAAAACTTTTGACAGGAGGAAAACGGGGAACAGAACGGCGAAACAATTGTCACCGCGAAACACGCGAAACACGCGAAAAGAGGCAAGAGGGAAGGGGTTGAACAGGAGGTAAGGGAACGGAGGGAACCACGGATGGCGCGGATAACACGGATGAACCATACGGCGGAGCCGTTACAGCGATTAGCCGGTGGTTGAGCGGACGCGACACCACCGGTTCCATGCCCAAGAACCATTCGCATCCCGAAGGGATGCCAGCCATTTGGCGCCACAAAAGGTGGCTGCGATGCCTTCGGCATCGGGATGGTTCTTTGGGGAACGGGCCACCCCGGATGGACCCGCCAAAAACGGCGTGGCGGGTCCATCCGGGGCTAATGGCGAGAATCCCTTCGGGATGGGGTGATGGGCTCCCGTTTTGCAGGTTTTGCTTTTTCGCGGCCAGTCCGTCCGGGGAGTTTTTTACAGGGGTAGCCGGTGTGAATTTCCCATCGGCGTTATCCGTGTCATCCGTGGTTGGTCCTTCCGGTTATTCTGGTGTACAACCCTTTCAGGGTTGGTGTGGTTTTTTTTGGGGTCCATACCCAGGGTAGCCCCGCCCTTTTTATGCTATCAGGCGATATTGGATTGTGAGCGTCGCTT
>DYRR01000246.1 GCA_020718605.1 Chthoniobacter flavus
GTAACTATTCATTTGACCTGATTCCGGAAGGGCGGGCATGAAGGGCTGTCCGAGTGCGGATTGAGTGCCGAAAAAATGAAATATTTTCCCTGTGGGGATTTTCCTGTGGGGATTTTCCTTGCCCGCCCGTCCTGCCTCTGCCACCATGCAGATTAGGTCAAATGACCTCCTGAATAACAAACCCGAGAAGTTACTTCCCCTTTCCACATCCGACCACCGGGTTCTTTGCTGAATAGTTACGGTCATTTGTACGTGCACATCCCCTTCTGCCCGAAGGTGTGCCCGTATTGCAGCTTCTACAAGGAGGCCAGCGACCGGAACAAGACCGCCGCGTTTCTCGACGCCGTGCTTGCGGAGGTGGACCGGCGCATGGAATCGATGACACTCCGGCCGCGCACCATCTTTTTCGGGGGCGGCACACCCAGTGCGCTTTCGACGCCGCAGTTGGAGTATTTGCTGGGCGGATTGCGGTCGCGTCTGGATCTGTCGCGGCTGCGGGAATGGACGATCGAGATGAACCCGGCCACCGTCTCTCTGGAAAAAGCGATTCTTCTGCGGGACTTGGGCGTGAACCGGATCAGCATGGGCGTGCAATCCTGGGATCCCGGCTTGCTGCTCACCCTCGGACGGGTTCACAGCGCGGAGCAGGCGCGGCGCTCCTTTGCGATTCTGCGGGAAGCGGGTTTCGACAACGTGAATCTCGACCTCATCTTTGGCATCCCCGGACAAACTTCCCGGCAGTGGGAGGAGAGTCTGAGGGCGACCGTGGCGCTTGGTCCGGAGCACATCGCGGCCTATTGCCTCACCTACGAGGAGGACACGGCCTACTTCGAGCGGTTTGCCAAAGGGGAATTTGTTCAGGACGAAAACTTCGACGCCGATCTGCTGGAGACGACCATGGATATCTTGGGCCGGGCGGGCTACGGGCAATACGAGATCTCCAACCACGCCCGACCGGGACGCGAGTGTCGGCACAATCTGGCCTACTGGTCGGGCCGGGATTATCTCGGACTGGGTCCCAGCGCGTTCTCGACCGTGGGCGAGCGGCGCTGGCAGAACATCCCCGACACCGCCGCCTACATCGCCGCGATCGCTCAAAAAGAATGGCCCGTGGGCTTTTCCGAGACGGTCGGGCCCCGCGCACGGCGCATGGAACGAGTGGCGTTCGGGCTTCGCACCCGGCGCGGAGTGCGGCGTTCGTGGCTGGTGGACAAAGAGGCGGCGATCCGCGAATTCTCCGATCTTGGGCTGTTGGAAACCCCGCCCGGACGGGTGCGCCTCTCTCCCAAGGGCAGGCTCCTGGCCGACTCGGTCGCCGAAGAGCTTGCATGAACAAATCAATGGGCAAACGGTGAATACGAAACGCCTCAACATCAAAGTCGTCCCCAATGCCAGTCGCGATGAAATCTCCGGTTGGCTGGGCGGAGCCCTGAAAATCCGGGTGCAAGCCCCGCCCGAGGATGGGCGTGCGAATAAGCGGGTCTGCCAATTGCTCGCCACGCAACTGGGCCTCCCGAAAGATGCGGTAATCGTGGTGGCGGGGCACTCCAATCCACGCAAGACCGTGGAGA
>DYRR01000247.1 GCA_020718605.1 Chthoniobacter flavus
TCCGGATTCACTGCGCCAACGATACTTCCGCTCATTCCGGCCAGAAAGAAGATGAGCAGGATAAATGAAATGCCCATCATGATGGATGCGTAAACAGTCAGTCCCTTCTTCATTGTTTTCCTCCTTTGTTAAACAACCGGCTCATTGGCCGCGATTATAAGGGCCGGTCAGGATAAAGATATTCTTTTCCTTCTTAATTACAGATGCATTTACGCTCCAGGCCGTCCCGCAACCGCGCCGGTTCGTGACCGAACAGCTTCCGCCCGACAGGCAATGCTTCCGCGAGGAGACGGGACTGTTCCGCTTCGGCCAGGCCATGAAGAGTTTCCGCCTGCTTCGGTGTGCCGAAGGCCTCCGGCTGGAACGCCAGCTGGTCGCGAAATACCGTCAGATCGTGAAAATGGCCCAGCAGAACCGAAAGTTTCCGGAGATCTTCCCGGCGACCGCGAAACTCTTCCGGCGCGAAAGGTTGCAGAAGCCGGGTGTGATACCAGTGGGTTTTAACCCGTTTGCGCCATTCGTGAACCCGGAGCGGATCCGCATCCTGCTCAACAGCCTGCCAGCCTTGGCGGGCCCGCTGAAATCCTTTTTTCCAGCCTTTGGAAATCGTACCGCGCCCGATGGCCGGCCAGCGGCGGACAGCGGCTTTCAGACGGAACAGCATGATAAGCGCATACATCCGGTCGGCCGCCCGGACACTGATGGCGGCAGCCTTCCGTTCAAACAGCCGCGCCCGCACCGGGGCCAGTCGTTCCTGTTCCTCCGGCGAAAGCGGCGCAGTGATCCGGTCAAATGTACCCAAAAGAATTTCATCATCGCGCCAGATAGAGAGGCGACGGGCGGCATCGCGCATGGCGCGATTCTGCGGCTCATACCGTTCGTCCAGCGCGGTGCGGACCAGACGCAAAGCGGCGCGGGTTTTTTTAAGGTGCTTGCGTACCTGATGAATACCTTCGGGATTCCCCGGCCCGGCGGTCAGGATCTGCCGGATTGCTCCTGCCAACTGACTGCTGACGGCTTGCTTCAGCGACCGGTTCAGCTTCCGTCCTTTTTTAAGACGGTATGCCATAGCCACCTCCCCGTTATGTTTTCCCGGGATCAGGATAACGGTATTCTTTGCCTTCGTAATTTGTAAGGACAATCTCGCTGCCGTCGCGGCGGAGTTTGGCGTCGGGCTGGAGGGTGATTTTCCCGCCGCCGCCGGGCGCGTCGATACAGAAATGCGGCAGCGCGAGACCGGAAACGCGCCCTTGCAGTTCGCGCATCAAATCGAGCCCCTTCTGAACCGGCGTGCGGAAGCTGGACGAGCCGAGCACCGGATCGCACTGAAAGAGGTAATACGGTTTGACGCGCCGTTCGAGCAGTCCATAGAAAAGGCTGGAGAGCGTGTCGGCATCGTCATTGATTCCTTTGAGCAAGACAGTTTGTCCAACCATTGGAACGCCAGCTCCGGCGAGCGTGTCACAGGCGCGAGTCATTTCGTCCGTCAGCTCCGCCGGATGAATGACGTGGAGCTGAAGCCAGACGCGGTGTTTCGCCAGAATGGCCGCGAGCGCCGGAGTGATGCGC
>DYRR01000248.1 GCA_020718605.1 Chthoniobacter flavus
TGATGCAGGCGCAGTGCTGGTTCCACCCGAGGGCTTGAAAGTTGACCATGAATTTCGTCCGCAGCACCCGTCCCGCCGGGTGGCATTCTCACTCTTGGATTCCACTTAGGAGCAGTTCTTGCAGCACCCCGTAAATGTGCATTTTGAGCAGGACAAACTTGTGCGAACCCGGCGGGTGGGGCTGATCGTCTTCCCATTCCAGGCCATTGAGTCCATGCTTTTCCGAAAGAACAAGACGCGCCCGGTTGAGCACATTGATCCATGCATCCCTGTGTGTGGCGGGGATGCCGAATCTCGGATCCCTGGTGCCGTCCCCGAGGGAGGCAAGATCGGAGGCCACGATTTCGTCGGCATCGCGAAAAATCAGATCCAGTTCCGGGGCGACGTATTCCGTCCATTCCGCGACAAGCTGTGGATCGCCCGAGGGTGGGGGATGCAGGCGGGCCTGTGCGGCGGAGGAGTCGCCGGGATTGGTCTCGTCCAGCAGGTCTCCGAACACCCGGGCCATCACGGGATCGATTTCTTCGAACAGCAGATCCCCGGAATCGGTGCGGGAAAAAGTCATTCCGCCCGCTCCAGTGTGGCCAGCAGCAGGTAGCCGTGGAGTTGTTGGACATGGAACTCCGCTTTCTCCCGCTCACCGGTCCATACAATGCTCCGGCCTTTGTGATGCACTTCGAGCATGTGGCGGCGGGCGCGTTCCAGGGAGAAGCCGAACAACCGCTGGAAGACCATGGTCACGTAGGACATGAGATTCACGGGATCGTTGTGAACAACGACCATCCATGGCACGGTGCGCTCCTGGCGGGTGACGGTCTTTGTCTTTTTATCGGTTCCGGGGACGGCGGTGGTGAGGGTGGGTGGATTCATGGGGCTTTGGGGCCTGTGGAATATATGACACGATGAAAACCGGAAGTCGATGCCCGGAAAAAATCCTGTCGCAAGAATTCCCTCGGGCTGGTACAACCACGCCATGGTTCATCACATTGTTTTGTTCAAAATGCGTCCCGAGTTGCCGCCCGAAAAGGTTGAGGAACTCATGATGCAAACCCGCATGCAGTTGCTGAAGATTCCCGTGGTGCTGGGGGTGAAATGCGGCAAGCGGATCGATCCCGACTGCGAATGGCCGTTTTTTCTGGCTGTGGACGTGGAGTCGATGGAGAAGCTGGCGATCTACCGCGACGACCCGGTTCATCTCAAATTTTTCGAGGAGACCATCAAGCCCAACACCATCGAGCGTCTGGCTCTGGACTACGAGATGGAGCCGGGCAAGGACGTCCGGTATTCGTGAGCGGCCAGGGTCAAGCGAAGGCGCGAAGAATTTTTTTGGCGGCTCACGGAGCCAGGGCTTCGATTTTGTAAAAGGCCCGGGACTCGTCGGGGACATCGGCATCAAGTATCTCAATCTCTGCGGTGCCCGGGGGTGCGGTGAGTGTGTCGGCAACGGTCCATGAATCGGGGCTCAGATCGGGCGAGTGCCACAGGCGGTAGATGCGTCCCGGGACGGCGGGCCATGCCAGCGCGAGGTCGGCGGCGTTCAGGCCCCGCGTTTCCAGCCGG
>DYRR01000249.1 GCA_020718605.1 Chthoniobacter flavus
AACGCATCCTCCGAGGCCACCACACATCGGTTCCCCTGGAGGGTCAGGCTCCCGCCCTGACCTGCTTTGTAGCCCGCTCGGGGAGGAGCGGGACGCCCGCCCCCTTCCCCGGTCAGGACAGGAGTCTGACCCTCCAGAACACCGGTCGGGCTGGCGGGTGCGGACTTCCCATCGGCAGTCTCACCAGCCAGCATCTGGCAAATTTTTATCTCGGAAAGCTGGACCGCTTTTGCCAGGAATTGCCGGGCGTGAAATCGTTCGTACGTTACATGGACGATTTCGTGTGCTGGGCAGACGACAAAGCGGCGTTGCTCGCCGCCGGGCGGCGTATTGAGCGTTTTGCAGAGGATGAACTCGGGCTGGTGCTCAAGGATGCAACAAAAACACAAGAGGTCCGTCCGGATCTGGTAGCGTGCGCGGATGTGCCGTCGAACGCTCCGGACGGGCCGTGTTGCTTGCACCGGCGCAAAAGCGCGGACAAGTCCGCGCAGTCCAAAGCGTGCTGCGCCCGCGAAAAGGCACGGCGGCCGCAAACTTTTCGCGCGAAGTGCTTTTACCGGCTTGACGCCTTGCTTAAAGCGAATGAAAGTAAGGCATGCTTCTCAAGGTCACCAGTAAACGACAAGTGACATTTCCCAAGCGGGTGATGGAATCGCTGCGCGTCCGGCAGGGAGATACCCTCATGCTATTGGAGACAGACAACGGTCTGCTTCTGAAGTCCCGCAGCTTTGATGTCGGCAAACTGGCACCGCTGCGCGGCAAGTTTTCTCCCGATTTGCCCGCGCCCGATCTCGAAGCCATCCGCCATGCCGCTCAGAACCCAAGGCTTCGGGATTGATACCTCCGTATTCCTTCGCCTGCTGACCGGGCATCCGGCAGCCGATTTCGAGGCGACCGTGGCGGCCTTGCAGCGGTTGCACAATGCACGCCCCGCCGTCGAGTTGTTTGTGTCGAATCAGGTCATCGGAGAGGCATACATTGTGCTCCAGCAGTTTTATGGGATTTCCAAAAGCGATGCGCGGAATGCCATGTGCGATCTTTTTTCTGCCGGCAGCCTCTCGCCCCTCAACGGCAAGCCGGTCATCGACATTCTGCAGGCCAAGGATGGAGCCGGTTTGATGGATCGCCTGATCGCCCAAGGGTATCAGCACGAAGCACTCAACATCCTCACTCGCGACAGGAAAATGGCCAAGCTTCCGGGAGCGGTCATCCTCGGGGTTGGAGCGGGGAAGCCATGAGAACCTTGTGGCTTCCGCATGTGGCAGGGATACTGCTCCTGTCCACTCCTTCTCTTCATGCCATCATGGCTGGCGGGGAGACCGATCTGCCGACAGACACTCCAAGCGTCCGGCTCGACACAGGCGGAGACTTCGCCTTTGTGGGCGCTCTGTCCATCTCCACCGGAACACAGACATTCAAAGGCTCCGCCGTCGCCCTGTCCCGCGACTGGGTGCTCACCGCCGGCCATAATGCGGATCTCAACGACGATGGGGTGGTGGACTTCCGACCTTCAACGCCGGTGCGGGCATCGGAAGCGGGCTGACACTGGTCGGCTT
>DYRR01000120.1 GCA_020718605.1 Chthoniobacter flavus
TTGGGATGGTTTTTGCGTCTGGAAATCGGGGCGGATTCCGGGGTTTCCAGGATCAGTTTCTGGGTGATCTCGCGCATCTCATCGATAACTTTATCCAGTGCCCGGTGGTTGGCAATGGCCTGCTTCATTTTTTCGGCTTTGCCGGGCGTCAATCCGAGGCTGGCAATTTTTCCGCCGACCTTTCTCGTCCATCTCCATGCGCGGGGTGGCTGGGGCATGACGCTTCCCTGGCTCAACGCTTCAAAGCTCCCGATTTGCGAGGCCAGTTAAATAAAATCGACAATCCGCACGAAGCAGCCCGACAATACCGCGCATTCGAATCACGCACATCCTCATGCTGCCATCCCTGCCCTCCCATCGTCCCCGGCGTTTGCGGGCGTCCGCCGCGATCCGCGACCTGACACGCGAACACCGTCTGCACCCGCACGATTTCATCGCGCCCATGTTTGTGATGGAGGGCGGCGGAGATTCCGAATCCATCGACTCAATGCCGGGCATCTTCCGGCACAGTTTGGCGGGGCTGGCGGAACATGCGCGCGTGTTGCGCGATCTGGGGGTGCGCGGCATCGCCGTGTTTCCACGCATCGATGCCGGACTCAAGGATGAAATGGGCGGACATTTCCGCGACCCGGACAACCTGATGTTGCGGGCGGTGAGGGCGTTGAAACGCGGGGTGCCCGAATTGGCGGTCTTTTCCGATGTAGCGCTGGATCCCTACACCTCGCACGGACACGACGGACTTCTGAATGCCGCGGGCACCGATGTGGACAACGACCGCACGGTGATCGCATTGTGCGAGATGGCCCGGATGCAGGCCGACGCGGGCGCGGACTTCGTGGCACCCTCGGATATGATGGACGGACGGGTGCGCGCGATCCGGGAGACGCTGGATGCCGCCGGGCACGCGGACACCGGCATCCTGGCCTATGCGGCCAAGTTCAACTCGGCATTTTATGGTCCGTTCCGGGACGCCGTGGGGTCCAAACGTCCCGCAGGGTATCTCGACAAATCCGGTTATCAACTTGACCCGGCCAACGCGCGGGAAGCCCTGCTCGAAGCCGCTCTCGACGAGGAGGAGGGTGCGGATATTCTCATGGTGAAACCTGCCGGGCCGTATTTGGATCTCGTGCGGCAACTGCGGGACCGAACCCTGCTCCCCCTCGCCGTTTATCAGGTGTCGGGCGAGTATGCCATGCTGCAGGCAGCCGCCGAGCGCGGATGGCTCGACGCCCGGGCCGCCGCAATGGAGCAATTGCTGGGATTCAAACGCGCGGGGGCGGACATCATTCTCACCTACTGGGCGGAACAGGCTGCCCGATGGTTGCGATAGGCTCACCGGTGAAGACTGTTGCATCCGCCGGATTGGTTGTGCCGGACTTCGATCTTGCAGCCACACTGAACTCCGCCCAGGTGTTTCACATCAAACAAAAATCCCCATGCGCATTGAAGTTGTTCTCACTCCCGCCGACATCGCCACCCTGCCGTCCCGCGATCTTTCCGGTGAAACCTGTGTCGTATTCGACGTGCTGAGAGCCACCACATCCTTCATCACCGCCCTGGCGCACAACGCCCGCGCAGTGTGGCCGGTGGAATCCATCGGGGAAGCGCTGGCATTGAAGCAATCCATGCCCGACGCCGTGCTGGGCGGCGAGCGGAGCGGCGACCGGATCGACGGATTCGATGTGGGCAACTCCCCCGCAGAATACACCGGGTTCGCCGGACGAGACATCATCAGCACCACCACCAACGGCACTGTGGCGCTTCAGGCGTGCCGGGGTGCCGCGGTCACCCTTGCCTCCGGCTTTCTCAATCTCGACGCCACCATCGCGCACATCCGTGCCATCCACGCACCCCTCGTGCGAATCGTGTGTGCGGGCACCTTTGAGGACTTCGCGTTCGAAGACGGCATGGCTGCGGGTGCGCTCGTGGACGGCCTCGGCGCCAGCAGTCTTGGCGATGCCGCCGTGGCAATGCGGGATCTGTATCTGCATCATCGGGATAAATTGGCGGAGGCCATCAAGTCCACCGGCAACGGACGGGTGTTGGTGGCGGGTGGCAGGGAGCGGGATGTGGATTGGGCACTGCGGCGCGACCTATATCCCGTGGCCGCCCTGCGAAACGGAGGTGCCATCGTCCGCGGCCCGGATCGGGAGCCACTGTGAAATTGCCGGAGTAAGGCTTTGAATTCCGCCCCGGTCTCGGCTACTGATTCCTTTGCCATGCCCGCAAAAAAATCCAACCGCGCCAAACCCTCGTTCAAACTCCTGGGCCATTCCGAATCGGCCTATCCGTCCAAGCCGAGTCCCGAAACCGTCGAGACCTTCCCGAACCGAACCCCGGGACGCGCCTATTGGATCGAGTTTGACTGTCAGGAATTCACCTCCATGTGTCCGATCACGGGGCAGCCCGATTTTGCGCACATCCGGATCCGCTACATTCCACAACTGAGTTGCATCGAGACCAAGTCGCTCAAATTTTATCTGGCTTCCTACCGGTCCACGCGCAGTTTCAACGAAGAAATCGTGAACCGCATCCTCGATGATCTTGTGACGGCCTGCGCCCCGCTGAGCATGGCGGTTCGCGGGGAATTTGCCTCGCGCGGCGGCATCCGGGTCACCGTCGATGCGGAATTCGAAGCGGACCCCGACAACGACATTCCTTTTTGAACCCGTCCTCCGGCCAGCATCCGAAACAATCCGCGCGCCGCGTGGTGTTTGGCGCACTGATTGCCGGTCTCTGTGTGCTTGCATTCACCATCGCGGGTTCGTTCAGATCTGCCCGGGGTCCGCACCCGACCGACCCGGGGCCGGAATTCCGAAGCGAGTCCCTTCCCGAGCCGGGACGCACCGTGCTGCTACAGGATGCATTGGGCGGCGGCATGGCCCGGGCACGTTTCCGCTCCAATGGCCACGATGCACTGGTGGGTCAAATAACGAATCTGGGCGAACAGCGCATTGTCCTGCAGATCCCCGAAAGCACCGTGTTTGAGGCGGGAGACAGCCAGCTCGTCTCGGCGCGCCGCACGACCCTGGATCTTGCCGCCGGACTCGATCTCGAAACGGAGATCCCCTGTGTGGCCTCTCGCTCGCAGAACGCGCGGATCATGCAGCCGTATCTCGCAGTGGGCGGGAGCGTCTCGCAACTCGCGGTGCTTCTGCCCTACGTCCAAAAACAACCCGAACTCCCGCTCCCGGCCGTTCAAACCGCCGTGCTTGTGCTCACGGAAAACCTGCCCCTGAGCGCTTTTGCAAAGTTTGATCTTATCGCCGGCGGATCACCCGCCACTCCGGAGGACGAACGGTTCAAGGCCGAGACACGGCATATCATCCAGGCGCTGCAGTTGCTGCGGGACATCGGGGTCTCCCAAAATCGCATCGCGCTTTGCGTGGATCCCCAACTCCAGATCGAGGCCATGATCGATCCCCTCGCCCATGCCGCGGCACTCAAGTATTTCAACATCCCTGCCGACAAGGAATGGGCATGGTGGCAGGATCTCCTGTTGCGCGGCCCTCCGCCCCTGCGCCATTACGCATTGTTTGGCATCGCCCGGTACTATCCCGAAGTGGGGCTGCAAATGCTTCCCAAATGGGCCAGGGCCGGTCATTTGCCCGAAAGCACCCGTATATCCGCGATCCGCTCCCTGGCGGATCACCCGAGACCCGAAGTGCTGCCCGTGCTCCAACACATGGCATGGGAGACCTCCAACCCCGCGATCCGCGAAGCCGTCGAAAAATCCATCTCCGTCGTGAGCCAACTGCTCTACAATCCCCTGCGTCTGCCGGTGGACTTCCGCCTCACCCAGCCTCCGCAGAGACCTCACCCCGAGGTCCTGGAAAGTGCCTCACCCTGAGGGGTGGGCAACTCAACCCAGGGCGGCAACCGCTTTGGCCAGGCGGCTCTTGCGGCGGGACGCGGCGTTTTTGTGGATCACTCCGCGTTTGACGGCCCGGTCCAGCGCGGCGGTGGCGGCCACGGTGCCCGTGGCGGCGGCGGATTTATCCTTTGAAGAAATCGCGGCACGGGCGGATTTGAGCTTGGTTTTGAGTCCGGATTTCACCGAGCGATTGCGTTCGGTGCGGACGACGGTTTGACGGGCGCGTTTGGCGGCGGATTTGGTATTGGCCATGAAGTTTTGTTTGGTGGGCGGGGATACTCCGAGCTTCCACGGAGGATGTCAAGATGCTATTGGAAAAGATTCATGGATTTCTCCGACGCAGTTCCCAGACCCAGGGCCGCCATTGTGGGCGGGGGGCCGTCGGGGTTGCGCGCCGCAGAGATCCTGGCCGCAGGCGGCATCACGGTGGATCTCTACGACGCCATGCCTTCACCGGGAAGAAAATTTCTCGTGGCGGGACGGGGCGGCCTCAACCTGACCCACTCCGAGGAGATGGCAATTTTTCAAACCCGCTACCGTGGGGGCGAACCCCGGTGGCCCGGATTGCTGGCGGGCTTTTCTCCGGAAATGCTACGGGCATGGGCGCGGGACCTTGGTTCGGAAACCTTTGTCGGCACCAGCGGGCGGGTATTTCCCATGGAAAAACAATCCTCCCGCCTTCTATGCGCCTGGGTCGCCCGGCTTCGTGCGAAGGGGGTGCGTTTCCACATGCGCCATCGGCTGGTGGAATTGTCCCGGGGACCCTTGGCGGTCTTTGCCACACCGGACGGACGCCGCGAAGAGCGCTTCGATAGGATACTGCTTGCGATGGGCGGAGCGTCCTGGCCCCGCACGGGATCGAACGGGCTGTGGGTGGATGTGCTGCGCGCCCACAACATTGCCGTGTCGGATTTGAGGGCTTCGAATTGCGGCTGGGAAGTGGCGTGGCATCCCGAGTTTCTCCGGGCCGCCGAGGGAATGCCCCTGAAAAACATCGTGGCCACCGCAGGCGCGGAATCCGTGGCGGGAGAATTGCTGGTCACCCGGCATGGTTTGGAAGGCGGGGCGATTTACCGGCTCGGCGCGGCATTGCGCACAATGGACTCCCCCACCCTGCACTTGGATCTGAAGCCTTCGCAGAGCCTGGAGGGGTTGCGCCGGGTCGCACACGAAGCCTCGAAGGTAAAAAGGGAAAACTCCCCCGTCCTCAAAATTCCGGCGGCCTGGAAACTGTCGCCCGTCGCCCGGACGCTGCTCCAGTGGCATGCCCCGGCCACCGGCGATGCCGCCGCATTCGTAAAGGCCTTCCCCGGGCCGCTGCTGGGTCCACGCCCCATCGCCGAGGCGATTTCCTCGGCGGGCGGCGTGTGTTGGAGGGAACTCGATAAATCCCTGATGCTGCAAAAGCTCCCCGGAATTTTTGTGGCCGGAGAAATGATCGACTGGGACGCCCCCACCGGCGGTTACCTGCTGCAGGGATGCTTCAGCACCGCCACCCTGGCCGCCCAGGGTATGCTGGCATGGCAGGCAGGGAACTCCGGACAGGAAGGATAAAATGCCGTATCCCTCCTTGAGCCGCAGGGCGGATTGATCTACACTCCGCCCCAGTATGCAACTTCCCCGATTACTCCGCCGCCTATTTTCCCTCGCAACGCTTCTCTCGATCCCTTTCCTGACGGCCTCCTGCGACAAGCCTTCCGAGGCGGCGCTTGCCAAACTGGAAAAGGAGGGATTCAAGTTCACCGCCGAGGATTTCATCCGTGCCTCAGGATCCGGAGATGAGGAGAATCTCGAGAACTTCATCACCGCCGGCGTCGATGTGAACGCCAAAAACCCGGCGGATTACACCGCCCTCATGACCGCTGCGGAACGCGGTCAGATCACCACCATCACCCGGCTTCTGGACGCCGGAGCAAGCCCCGACATCCAGGGCAAGGACGGGTGGACCGCTCTCATGCTCGCCGCATTTGGAAATCAGGTTCCGGTTGTCCAGACACTCGTGGACCGGGGCGCGGATGTGGATTTGCGGGACAACAACGGCTGGACCGCTCTCATGCAGGCGGTATATCAGGGACACGACCGCGTTGTGCAATGCCTCGCAACGAAATCCCACGACGGACTCGACCGGGCTCTGCTCGTCGCCGCGCTCATGGGCCATGACAAAGTATTGAGCCTGCTCCTCGATGCCGGGGCGGACATCAACTCCGCCACCGAAGACGGAGAAACCCCCCTCATGCTGGCCGCGCAAAAGGGGCGCATGGAAACGGTGCATCTGCTCGTCGCGCGCGGGGCCCATCGTCTCCCGAAAAACAACATCGGCCAAAGTGCCGAAGCCACCGCCACCGCCAATGGACACGCGGACATCGCCACCTTCCTTGCGGAATCCCTTGCGGCCAGACCCGATCCCACTCCGACACCCACACCCGCTCCGGAAATCGCCACAACCGTTCCGACGGAAGTCCCCACTCCCGCCGCACCAGTAGCCGAACCGACATCCGTCCCTCTCCCCGCCGCCACACCTGCGGCTGTCACCACGGAACAAACACAGCCGCTACCGGATAAAACAACACCATCGGCATCCGTTGCGGCTCCTTCCGAGGAGGAGTGGTTCAAAAAACATAATCTCGATCTGAGCGATTCCGCCATGCTCACCGCCGACCCCGACTCCGACGGATTCAGCAACCGCGACGAATATCTCTCCGATACCGACCCTCACAATGCCTCGTCCGCCCCGCCCCGTGCGGTCCGATTGAGACTCTCCAAAACCAATGAGGGCCGGCTGCCCATCATTCTTGAAAGCGTTTCCGGAACCCGGGCCACCATTCGCCGTGTCAACTCCGGGGACACCGTCACGGTCTCCACGGGTGAGGCGGTGCCCGGCACCTCCTTTACTGTGGAAAGTGTCCGCAAACGTGCGCACACCGACAAAACATCCGACGGCAAGCTGAGCGACGTGTCCGAGGCCACCCTCAAAAATTCCCAAGACGGGGAGAAGGTCACTCTGGTTCGCGGGCTTTCCACCCGCGGCCGTGGCAGCAATGCCGAGTTGTATCTCGAAGGCGAAGGCAGGACCATCCAGGTGCGCCCCTCGGAGGAATTCTCCCTGCCCAACGACAACAACCGCCGCTATCAGGTCGTCGATATCCGTCCCACCCAGGTCGTGCTGCGCGAAAACGCCTCGGGCACCGTATTTACCGTCACCAAAGAGTGACGATCCTGCGGCGTGTGAAAGCACCAACTTCCCGGCTTGACTCCAATCCGACACCCGACCTAGATTTCCCCTTGTCGTCGCGCAAACGCCGCGTGCGCGGGTGTAGTTCAATGGTAGAACGGCAGCTTCCCAAGCTGCATACGAGGGTTCGATTCCCTTCACCCGCTCCCTTTATTTTGAGCAACTTACGACGCAGCAAGGGGGACATGCGGGGGACAAACGCAACGCTCGCGGGGAGGTTTTTCCGTGATCGTGCTACGCGATTACCAGAGGTCGGCGGTTGCCGCGCTACTGAAAAACAGCCGTGGAGTCGTCCAAGCTCCGGCCGGGTCCGGTAAAACGATCATCGGGGCCGAGGCGGTCCACCAGTGGACCAGGCGCACGGGCAAGCCATCCGCCGTCCGCTTGGTGCGGGCTTTGGCTTTCGCGGAGGC
>DYRR01000250.1 GCA_020718605.1 Chthoniobacter flavus
GGAAAGCGATGTGGGTATCACGCCAAAAAAGCGGTAATACGCGGGACCCCTTGCTCAAAGCCTACCATCCGACGATACGCAGGCGCCAGAATTGGGTGGAGGTCGCCGGCCAGTCGACGGTTTGTTCGACGGTCTCCCATGGATCGGAAGTTGTGGACGCCGGGCCGACCGGCACCCAGTTCCCTGCAAGTGATTGGGCGGTTTCGATGGAATGGGTCATTCCGTGATGCAGAGTCAATTGCAGGGAGATGGAGCCGGTCGAGGGATTGGCTCTCTGTATTCCAAGGACCGGGGGCGAAACTTCGAGTGAAAGTGGCTGCGCTTCCCGCCAGGGGTTCAAAAGAAAGGCAAGGGCCCGTGGGAGCAAAGCCGACCAAGCCGCCTCGTTGTGGGCCCCACCGGGCACTCCTTCAAAGGAGAGATCCGCCCCGATGGTGTGGCCAAGGCGGAGGTAGATATTATACGCAGCCAGGGCATCCTGCCAATAAATCGTCGAACTGGACTCTCCGGTGCTCGATTCTGCCGTGCCCATTGAGAGGAAGCGGCGGACTGGAAGTTGCCCCGCCGACTCGCGGGAACTGTTATGGGTGGGAGCCGCCCAGAACGCCGGCGAAAAAATCCCGGCTCCACCGAATCGGTCGCTCTGCGCCCGGACGATATAATCGGAAACAAGCCCGCCCATCGAGGAACCCACCACCAATGTATTTTCCGCATTGCCGAGCGTGCGGAAGTTCACATCGAGGGTCGGCGCCACATTGTCCAAGAGAAACTGCAAATACTGGGAGGCCCTTCCGTGGTGGGTGACCGAAGCGGCCCCGTAGTTGCTGATGGTATCGCCATCGGGAAGGTATTCTTGCAGGCGGTCGGACCCGTAGGCGTTGCCATTGGGTATGGCTACGAGTATCGCCTCCCGCATCCGCCCCTGGGAGGTTTCGTAGTCGGCAATCCGGTCGGCGTCCCATGTGCCAAACGGACCTCCGGGGTAAAAAATATTCTGACCGTCATGGAAATACACCACCGGGTAACGCTTTGAGGTGTTTTGGTCGTAGCCCCTTGGCAGGCGGATCGTGACAGGCCGACCGGGTATCCCCGCCACTGTCGAGGCGACCTGTCTCTCTTCCACTCGCGGAGGTCCGACCTGTCCGGGTGGTCGGTAATTGAAGACTTGGCCATCCTGAACAAAGAGAACATCCAGAGTCGTCCGAAAGTTGTAGGGAGGCACGAGGGACTGATAGGGAATCGGCACGGTCGGCGAGCCTCCGGGGATAACCGGCGGGGCGGGCGCATTGAGGTAAACATGCGAGGCATTCCGGAAGACGAATTCCATTTCCGCTCCGGAAGGCACCAATCTCTCCGCGCGAAAAACTGTTTCTCCCTCTGTTCGCCCCGGCCCATCGCGGATCATTTCGGCTTCTGTCCATGTCCCATTGCCCGAGATGTCGCGGTAAAGAATGAAGGCCTCGTTCCAAGGCGCCTGAAGCAGAACCACTTTGTTTCCCCATGGGGCCGGGGAGTGTGCGGGGACGAGGACCGT
>DYRR01000012.1 GCA_020718605.1 Chthoniobacter flavus
CACGGCTGGGTAGCTCAGTTGGCAGAGCAGAGGACTGAAAATCCTCGTGTCGGGGGTTCGATTCCCTCCCCAGCCACTTCTCTCAAATGCTTGCAGAGTGGCTTGAATTAAGGCTCTGTGCGCCACTCCCTCCAGGGTCGGCGTTTCAACAGGAAACACAGGGAAGCGACGGGAAGAGGTTTGAATCTCTACGCCATTTATACGCCGCAGAAGCGGATCGTGTAATCGAGTTCCTTTCCATTGACAAAGACGGAGCCCCGGAAGAGGCCTGGATAAAGGATTTTGAGAAAATGAATGTTTTTCGCCGTCGACCCGCGTGCGCCCGTCGTAGGACGGGCAGATTTCAATGCCCAATGCATAATAGGGAACTGAAAAGATTGCCGTGAGTGTCGAAAATGCGAGGCCGCACACGAGCAGGTAGAGCAAAATTTTCCGCAAGACGGGGTCGTTGCCCGACATTTCCCACTCACGCACTTGACTTGAACAGAGATTCTGCTCCACTGGCAGTTGTAGTTCAACTCCTCAATCCAATGAAAAAACTTGTTTATCTCGCTGTCATCGCAAGTGCTTCCCTTATGTCCTGCAGCACGGGACCCGATGCCATGACCGGCACTGCGGTC
Organism: Chthoniobacter flavus; assembly: GCA_020718605.1. Lineage (GTDB taxonomy): Bacteria > Verrucomicrobiota > Verrucomicrobiia > Chthoniobacterales > CAKUMP01 > DYRR01. The sequence continues at coordinate 621 of DYRR01000012.1, forward strand.
GGTGCCCTCGGTGGTGCGGCTCTGGGCGGTATCGTGGGCCACCAGAGTGGCCGCGGACTCGAAGGCGCGGCCATCGGCGCCGTTGCCGGCGGCGCTGCGGGCAATGTGATCGGAGGTGCCCAGGATCAGCGCAAAGCGCAGGGCTACTACGGTAACACGCCTCCTCCCCCCCGCCCGTATTATTACTGAGACGGGCGCCCCGCAGTCTGCGGACGGGCCCAGAATTTCCGGAATGCGCCCTGCCAGTCGCGGTCTGCGACGGCTTGGATGGCTTCGCGGCTCATCCGGGTCCTCATCGCCGCGTCGCCCGCCAAGGCCCCGATGGCGTCGGCCAGTTTTTTGCAGTCTCCCGCCGGAACGATCCGGCCATTCACTCCGTTTGTGACCAGTTCACTCGGGCCCCCGACATCCGAGACGATGCAGGGCAGCCCGCTGGCCATGGCTTCGAGAATCACGTTGCCGAACGTGTCGGTCGTGCTCGGAAATGCAAACAAATCGGCGGAGGCATAGGCGGTGGCCAGTTCCTCCCCGGACAATGTGCCTGTGAAAATTGCATCCGGCACCAGGCCGCCCAGATCCGCGTGGAACGGACCGTCCCCCACCACCAGCAGGCGGGCCGGCGATTTCTGTTTCCCGAGCCGGCGGAATGCCCCGGCCAGATCCTCCAGATTTTTTTCCCTCGAAACCCGGCCCACATAGAGAACTCCGACCTCTCCGGGGCGCAGTCCGCGCGCAGTCCAGAATTTTGTGTCCCGCCGGTCTGCGCGAAAGAGCGCGAGATCCAGTCCGCGCGGCAGCAAATGCAGTTTGCTTTCCGGAATTCCGCGCGCGGTCCAGCAGTGCCGGTAGTGCGCGGAATTCACATACACCAAGTCCAGTTGGGAATAGAACCAGTGCATGAAGTTCCATGTGAGCGTCTCCAAGAAGCCGTCCTCGGTGAGAATCCGCACGTACTGCGGAAAATCCGTGTGATAAATGCCGCTGGTCTCCAAGCCGAGCATTTTGGCGGCAAGCAGTGATGCCAGACCCATCGGGCCCGGGGTGCTCACGATGACCTCGGTGAATCCCTCCCGTTGGATGTAATCCAGAATCGCCAGCACCGGTGGAAAACTCAGCTTCTGCAACTCATACTCCGGCAGTGAGAACTCCCCGATGGGCGTGAAGTTTTTCACCGTGATCCCGTGCTCTTCAGAATGCGAACTGCATGTGAGCACGGTGAGTGCCACCCCATCGCGCGCCCCCGCCGCGGCCATTCTCCGGATGGTGGTGGAGACTCCATTGACGTCATCCAATGTGTCGGTGGCCCATGCGCGCTTGTTGTTTTCCAATTCGGCCGGACACCGCCCGAGGATGTCGAGACAAAGGGTCCGCAGTGCGCGGCGGTCGGGTGCCTGACTCTGGAATGCGTAGAGATAGGGGCTCAGCACGGCCAGCACCGGGATCATTGCGCTGATGCTTTGCAGACTCTCGATGGGGTTGCCGCTGGAGAGCTCCCGCAGACACCGCTCAAAAAATCGGAACGCAAGCCGGTTGGCGGTGGCATTGGCGATAAGAAAAGCCCGCCGCTCGGGTTCCGCGACCCCATCGGTTTCCTGTCGCAGCAGATTTTTCCAGGACGGCTGCCCCAGCGAGTCGGCCAGCTCTTTCCAGAGCGATGCATTGCCCGGCTTGACGAGATCAAAAATCTTGCCGCTCAGAATGCCCTCGGCAACAAACCCCATCTTGTCGGAGAACGTGAACTGGGTGGGATCGTTCCCCTCCATAAACCGTGAAAACGCCTTCTCGACCAGCGAAGTGGCCGGGCCCTGCTTTTTGAAAAAGCGCTCTTTCAGGAAAAAATAGACGGTATTGTAGAGACTGTGCGAGAGTGCCAGCGGCGTTCCGCCGCGTCCGCCGGGAACGCATTCGCCCCGCCGAACACACGCCAGAAATTCCTGTGGATTCCGGGCCTGCCGCACCTCGGTCCAGGCCGAGCCCGGGAAGATCCCGCCGTGATCGTCGGACCCGCCCACCAGGATTTTTTTCCAGGGCTCAAGTCCCAACGGCGCCATGTCGTTCCGGTCGGCCAGCTCCGCCATCTTCTCTGGCGTCAGATTTTCCGCCAGATGGCGGAAGGTGCGGTTGAAGAGATCGTCCCGCAGACCGTTGACGCCCTCAAAATGGCGGAACAGCAGCAGCAATTTCCCGAGATAAGCCGGATCCATGGCACCTTCCAGGGGGAGCAGCGGATGCGCCACCGCGTGGGCGATGTCGTTTTGATTCAGCCAGGCTGCGAGTTCGCGCACGTCCCGCCGCAAGTCCGCGATTTCAAGGTGCTGCTCCTCGGTGATGTCCCACACCAGAATATGAACTTCCCGGCGATCCCCGGGAAAATGGGCGGTGACTTCCTCGCTCAGGAACACGCCGGGTTCGCCGGCGATTTCCAGGCAGCCCCCGATTTCATTGTGATCGGTGAACGTGACGAAGGACATCCCGGCGTCGCGCAATTTCCGATAGAGCGCCTTCGGGTCCGAAACGCTGTCGGGAAAGTCGAACCGCCTCAGGAGCCACTCGGCCGAACGGCGGCTGTGCCTGGAGTGAAGATGAAGGTCGGCACGGATCATTGCAGGAAAGAAGGGGTTCCGGCTCAGCGCCGACGGAGCCACTGTTTCAGGTAGCTTTCATAAGTCATCGGCACGCGCTCGTCCAGCGCGGACCGAACCAGCCGCTCCACCTGCTTCCACACCCGGGGCACCCGGAAATCCGGGGGATGCACACCGATTCGTAGCAGCGGGTTGGCCTGCAATTTTTTGAAAAGCCGGGCATTCCACCACAAACTCACAGCGATCCGCCATCCGCTGCGCACGCTCCACACGAGACTTTGCGAACGCAGGGTGCGTTCATCGGGCAGATGCGTCAGCGAGCCCAGTCGGGTCGTGTAGAGAAATCCCGCAGCCCGGGCCGCGTCCTCCCCCCCGCGGCTCAACAACCATGCCGGCGCAATAAATCCCGTGGGCGGCAAACCCGCTTTGCGCAGCACCCCGAGTCCGGAGGTGAGTTTGCGCAGTGCCTTCTCCTCGCCGATGTCGAAAAATTCCCCCTCGTCGGCGGTATAGACGCGGGTGATGAGTTTCTTCCCCATTCCCTCGCTCCGCTTGCGCCTACGGCGGTGGGTGAAGCCGTGGAGCACCACCTCGTGTCCGGCGGCGGCCAGGCCGCGCAGCCATTCACAGCATTCGGGATCGGCCAGAAGCGGTGCGCACTCATGATAATCGGGCACCACCAGCAACGACATCTGCCGCACCCCCCAGTCCGCGAGGTCCGACATCATGGCCGCCACCGTCTCCCGCGAGAGCGGAGTCACATCATGAATGGAAACGACGAGGGCACGGCCGGACATGGTGGCATGGCAACACAAAACACCCCGGCGAAGCAAGCACGGCAGCCGGGGATTTCAGGAAGCAGAAAATATACCAGTGATTCCCGTCGATCTCCTCGCCTTCAAGCGGCGCAATATGCCGGCTCGTGCGACTACCACGCCCATCCCGTTTATCGGGAAGGCCATTTCATATACTGACCAAACTCTGGTTGGTGGTTCGGTTTGTTTTGGCGGCCGGGTCAGCCGGCGGAGAGGGCTTTGTAGCGTTCGTAGCGGACACGGATGTCTTCGCGGGTGCCTTCCAGCAGGTTGTCCGCGCGATCGGGATCGCTCATTTTGAGGAGCTTGAAGCGGGTCTGCTGGTAGAGGAAGTGTTCCACATCCCCGGCGGGAGGCTTGCAGTCGAACTCGAACGCCGGTTTGCCCTGGGCCGGCCGGGTTGGGTTGTAGCGGAAGAGCGGCCAGAACCCGGTATCCACGGCTTCCTTGTGCAGGTCGGTGCCCTTGGTCATGTCGATGCCGTGCGCAATGCAATGGCTGTAGGCGATGAGGAGCGAGGGACCCTGCCATGCCTCGGCTTCCTGGAAGGCTTTCACGGTTTGCGCCATGTTGGCGCCGTAGGCGATTTGGGCCACATACACGCCGCCGTAACTCATCGCCATGCCGCCAAGATCCTTTTTGCAGTTGGATTTGCCGCGGGCCGCAAATTTCGCCACCGCACCGCGCGGGGTGGCTTTGGAGGCCTGGCCGCCGGTGTTGGAATACACACCGGTATCGAGCACCAGGATGTTGATATTCATGCCCGATGCCAGCACGTGATCCAGGCCGCCAAATCCGATGTCGTAGGCCCACCCGTCACCGCCCACGATCCAGATGGATCGCGAAATGAGATGATCGGCAAGGCTGCGCATTCTGGAGGAAGCGAGGTCTTCGCGGCCCGCCAGCCAGCCCTTGAGCCGCTGCACGCGGGCCTGTTGGGCGGTCACAGTCGCATCATCCGTGGCCTCGGATGCCAGAAGTTCCGCACCGAGTGCCGCGATGTCGCCGGGGGCATCCGCAATCGCTTCGGAAAGAGTTTCCCGCGCATGGATGGAGAGCTTGTCGGCCGTGAGCCGCATGCCGAATCCAAATTCCGCCGCATCCTCAAAGAGCGAGTTGCTCCATGCGGGGCCGCGTCCGTCGGCGCGGGTGGTGTAGGGCGTGGTCGGCAGGTTGCCGCCATAAATCGACGAGCAGCCCGTCGCGTTGGCAATGAGCAGCCGGTCGCCGTAAAGCTGGGTGAGCAGCTTGAGGTAGGGCGTCTCGCCGCATCCGGCGCATGCGCCCGAGAACTCGATAAGCGGACGGCGGAACTGGGAGCCCTTCGTGGTGAACGGTTGGAAAAGCGACTCGTCGGTCTCGGGAATGGAGAGGAAATAATCCCACCAGGCGGCTTCGGTGTCGCGGATCGGTGCCTGGGGCTTCATGTTGATCGCGCGGCGTCCGGTTTTCTCGCCCTGTTCGTTCTTCTCCTGCACGGGGCAGATATGGACACACGCTCCGCAGCCGGTGCAATCCTCGGGCGCGACCTGCAGGGTGTAGCGTTTGGCTTCCATCCCTTTGCCTCGCACGGAAGCGGATTTGAATCCCTCGGGACTTGCACCGTTGGCGTGGACCTCGTCGTAGAGTTTGGCGCGGATCGTGGCGTGCGGACACACAAAGACGCACTGGTTGCACTGGATGCAGAGGCTCTGATCCCAGACGGGAATTTCCAGGGCGATGTTGCGCTTTTCGTACTGCGTGGTGCCGACCGGATAGGTACCATCGACGGGCAATGCCGACACGGGCAGCAGGTCGCCCCGCATGGCAATCATTTCGGCGGTGACGTCCTGGACAAACTTCGGCGCATGGGCCGGCACCGGGGGACGCATCTCGGGAGCGTCGGGTTCGATCCCGCCCAGTTCCACCTTCTCGATGCGCTCACGGGAAAGATGGGCGGCGGCGATGTTGCGCTCGACGATTTTCGAACCCTTCGTGCCGTAGGTCTTGCGGATGGCGTCCTCGATTTTTTTCATCGCCTCCTCCTCGGGCAGCACACCCGAGATCGCGAAGAACGCAGCCTGCATGATCACATTGGTACGCCCGCCGAGGCCGGCGGATTTGGCCAGCTCATAGGCGTCGATCACATAGAACTTCGCCTCCTTTTCCACCAGGGAGGTCTGGACTTCCCTGGGAAGCTTGCTCCAGACATCGGCCGCGTTGAAGGGGCTGTTGAGAAGGAAAGTGCCACCCTTGCGGAGATTGGCCAGCACGGGAATCTGCAGGAGAAACGGGAAGGCATGGCACGCGAGGAAATCGGCCTCGTCGATGAGAAACGCGCTCCGGATCGGCTTCGGACTGAAACGCAGGTGGGAGACGGTCATGGACCCCGATTTTTTCGAGTCATAGACGAAATAACCCTGCGCCTCGTAGTTGGTGGATTCGCCGATGATTTTGATGGAGTTCTTGTTGGCGCCGACCGTGCCGTCCGAACCCAGGCCGATGAACATGGCCTGGTGCAGCCCCGCCACGGGAATCTGAAAATGCGCGTCGTAATCGATGCTCGATCCCGTGACATCGTCGATGATGCCCACGGTGAAATGATTACGCGGCGAGGCGGTGCGGATGTGGTCCAGCACGCCCCTGGCCATGCCGGGGGTGAATTCCTTCGAACCAAGCCCGTAGCGTCCGCCCACCACGATCGGCATTGTCTCGCGGGCAAGGCTTCCGGAGGCCACGGCTTCCATCACGGCGGTCTGCACGTCCTGATAAAGCGGCTCGCCCGCCGAGCCGGGTTCCTTGGTGCGGTCGAGCACCACGATCTGGCGCACCGTCGGCGGCAGCGCGGCGACCATGGCGGACACGTCGAACGGGCGGAACAGACGCACCTTCACCAGACCGACTTTTTCGCCCCGGGCATTGAGCGCCTCGACCACATCCTGCATGGTCTCGGCGGCGGAACCCATCACCACCACCACACGGTCGGCATCGGGAGCACCGATATAGTCAAAGAGACGATATTGGCGTCCGGTTTTTTCCGCGAGTTTGTCAAAAAGCGACTGCACAATGCCGGGTGTGGCGTTGCAGAAAGCGTTCACCGTCTCGCGGCCCTGGAAATATACATCGGGATTCTGCGCCGTGCCGCGGATCACCGGCGTCTCCGGGGTAAGCCCGCGCGCACGGTGCGCCGCGATGAGTTCCTCGGAAAGCAGATGGCGCATGTCGTCCGCGCCAAGCGCCTCGATCTTCTGAATCTCGTGCGAAGTGCGGAATCCGTCGAAGAAATGCATGAACGGCAGCCGGGACTCCAGCGTCGCCGCCTGGGAGACCAGCGCGAAATCCATCACCTCCTGCACGCTGTTGGAGCACAACATCGCCCAGCCGGTGGCCCGCGCGGCCATCACGTCCGAGTGATCCCCGAAAATCGACAACCCCTGCGCCGCCAGTGCTCGCGCCGCGATGTGGAACACTGTGGGCGTCAGCTCGCCCGCGATTTTATACATGTTGGGAATCATCAACAACAATCCCTGCGACGCCGTGAAGGTGGTCGTGAGGGCACCGGTCGTAAGGGCCCCGTGCACCGCGCCCGCCGCTCCCGCTTCGCTCTGCATTTCTGTCACGCTGGGCACCGTGCCCCAAAGGTTCGGCTGACCGGCCGCCGTCTTGTCATCGGCCGTCTCACCCATCGGCGAGGAGGGGGTGATCGGATAAATGACGATCACTTCATTGGTGGCATGGGCGACATGGGCTGCGGCGGTGTTGCCATCGGTGGTAATGATGCGGCGAGGAAAATCAGGATGTTTCATGAAGGATATACGGGCCATTCTCCGGGGAATCCGGAAGGAATCAACTCGGAGCGAAAATATAACCGATGCTAATAGGAGTCAATTTAAATCGTGCGGATAACCTCACATTGGCGGGCTGGAGACACCCCGCATGGATGCGCAGGGGGGAATTGTGCGGTGCGCGTCCCGCTCCTCCCGGAGCGGGCTACAGGCGGCTTCGTAGCCCTGCGCGGGAGCGCAGGGATCCGCCAATCCTAACGATTGGGGTGTATGTGCAAAACAGAGCGGCGCACTTGATCTCCGGGAATCGGGTCCGTAGCATGCCGCGCATGAAAATTCTTGTGATTGGCTCCGGTGGACGCGAACACGCGCTGGTTTGGAAGCTCCGCCAGTCCCCGCGGTGTTCCGCGCTGTTTTGCGCACCGGGCAATGCGGGCACCGCCGCGCTGGCCACCAACATCCCGATCCCGGTCACCGATCTCGACGGCATCGCGGACTTCGCCCAGCGCGAGGGCATCGGCCTCACCGTGGTCGGCCCCGACGATGCGCTGGCCGGCGGGCTCGTGGACAGGCTGGAAGCGCGCGGACTCCGGGCTTTCGGGCCGACCGCGTCCGCCGCGCGGTTGGAGTCCTCGAAAATATTCGCCAAGGAATTCATGGTCCGCCACGGCATCCCGACCGCACGATCCGGGCATTTCACCCGCACCGCCGGAGCACTGGAATTTTTGGAAGCGGACACGTATCCGGTCGTGGTGAAAGCCGACGGACTGGCACTGGGCAAGGGGGTTGTGATCGCGGCGGACCGCCGGGAGGCCGAAGAGGCGGTGCGGGACATGCTCGATGGCGGACGCTTTGGCGACGCGGGCCGGCGGATTCTCATCGAGGAATTTCTCCGGGGTCCCGAGGCCTCCATCCATGCGATGATCGACGGACGGCACGTCCTCGCGTTTCCCGCCGCGCAGGATCACAAACGCGCCGGGGACGGCGACACGGGCCCCAACACCGGCGGCATGGGCACCTTCAGTCCCGCTCCGCGCGCCGAGACGATTTCGGACCGAATTCGGGCGGAAATCCTCGATCCGTTCCTGGCCGGACTTGCGGCGGACGGCATCCTGTTTCGCGGGATGCTTTTTCCCGGGCTCATGCTCACCGACTCGGGACCGCGCGTGCTGGAGTTCAACTGCCGGTTTGGCGATCCCGAGACCCAGGTGCTGCTGCCGCGGTTGCGCTCCGATCTCGTCGATCTGTGCGAAGCCGCCATCGACGGCACACTCGACCGGGTGGCTGTTGAATGGGATTCCCGCGCCGCGGTTTGCGTGATCCTGGCATCGGACGGATATCCCGGTCCCTATGAAAAAGGTCTGCCGATCCACGGACTCGACGCGCTGGCCGGGCGGGAGGATGTGATCGTGTTCCATGCCGGCACCGCGCTGGCCGACGGACGGGTGGTCACCGCCGGAGGCCGTGTGCTTGGCGTCACCGCGCTGGCCGACACCCTCGCCGAAGCCAGGGAAAAAGCCTATGCCGCCGTGAAAGAAACCGGGTTTGCCGGTGCCCGCTGTCGTTCGGACATTGCGTCCAAGGGAATCGAGGCATAGGATGCGCCGCAAGTTGACCCCGCATCGCATGAAACAATCCTCCGCGTTTATCGTGTCGCTTCTGATGCTCGCCGCTCCAGTGGTGGCTCAGGATACACCCGTCGCACCCGGTCTGTCCCCCACCGCCACTCCGGAAGTCCGCCCCGCTGCGGAAGCCACACCCGCCGCAACACCCACCCCCGAACCCTCGCCGACGCCCAAACCGCTCCCGACCGGTGAATTGCTCAACAGCCTGAGCACCGCCGATCTGCAGGAGGCCGTGCGCGTGCTGAAGGCTTCCTATATTCATCCGGAGAAGTTATCCGACGAGGAACTGTCGCGCGCCCTGCTCGAGGGGCTGTTGATGCGTCTGCGCGGCGGGGCGCTGCTCACCGCCGCTCCGGAGCCCGTCCAGCAAACCGCTCCCCACAACTTTCTTGCCGAGATCCTCGACGAACAAATCGGCTATCTGCGCATCGGCCAGATCTCCCCGGAGACCGTGAGCCAGCTCGACACCGCGCTGGAGAATTTCGGATCCAAATCCCTCACCTCCGTCGTGCTCGACTTGCGCGAGGCCTCTTCCGGAGGCGATCTGGAACAGACGGTGGAAATCATCAAACGTTTCGTGCCCAAAGGACGTCTTCTTTTCACCATGCGCCGGCCCGCCGAGAAGCAGGAGCGCATTTTCACCTCCAACCAGGATCCCAAATTTTCCGGATTGATCATGATCCTTGCCGATGGGGACACGGGCGGATTGCCGGAGATCCTGGCGGCCTCGGTGCGTTCGCAGACCCGGTCGATGATTCTTGGAAGCCGCAGCGCCGGGCGCGCAGTGCAATACGAGGACCGGAAGCTGCCCGGCGGCGCGATTCTGCGGGTGGCTGTGTCGGAGGTGGTAATCCCCGGCATGGCGGCAATTTTTCCCGGTGGCGTGACGCCGGATATGGAGATTCCCCTGGCACCGGATGTGAAAAAATTCATCTTCAAAACCAGCGCCGAGAAGGGCGTGAGCCAGTTTGTGTTCGACAAAGAGCGGCCCCGGATGAATGAGGCCGCGCTGGTGGCGGGCACCTCGCCGGAGATCGACGCCTATCGTGACGAGCGGATCAACGGAAGCAAACACGCCCCCAAAGACACCGTGCTCCAGCGCGCGGTGGATCTCATCACATCCATCTCGATCTACGAACGCAAGCCGCGCTGACCGCGCTCCGGAGCGGCGAAGGTATCGGCAGGCAGAACATCCGCGAGCCTGGGTTTCCCCTCGGTCTGGGTGTCGGCTCGTGATTGTGCCCCAATCGTTAGGATTGGCGGATCCCTGCGCTCCCGCGCAGGGCTACGAAGCAGCCTGTAGCCCGCTCCGGGAGGAGCGGGATCGCGCACCGCACAATCCCCCCATTTTTTCCATTTCCTCCAAAGGATCGTAATGATTCGGGTGATCGTGAGGGGAACCGACGGAAATCAGGTGCCCATCGCGAACCTGTATCCCTCTCCCCGGATGGTTTCGAGGCAGGAGGATTCGGTGCCCAGTTTTTCTCTGAGGCGGCGCACATGGGTATCGACGGTCCGGGAATCCACAGTGCTGTGGTACCCCCAGACTTCACGCAGCAGGGTCTCCCGGGGGATGCTTTTTCCCCGGCGATCAATGAGGAGGGCGAGCAGTTTGAACTCGGTCGTGGTGAGATCGAGTTTTTTGCCGCAGAGTGTGGCAACGAGGGTGTTTTTGTTGATGGAGAAAGGACCCGTTTCCACCAGTGTGCCATCGGGGGTTTGGGTGGAGCGGAGGAGAAGAGCCCGGATGCGCAGCACGATTTCTCTGGGGCTGAATGGTTTGACGACATAATCGTCGGCCCCGGTTTCCAATCCTTCGATACGATCCGCCACGGTTCCTTTGGCGGTGAGCATCAGGATGGGGATGGCGGAGGTGTGGTCCTCGCTTTTGAGTTTCCTGCAGACTTCGATCCCGTCGATCTCGGGCAGCATGAGATCGAGAATGATGACGTCGGGCCGGTGCTTTCGGGCTTTCTCGAGGGCTTCGACGCCATGGGTGGCCTCGATCACGTCGAATCCGGATTTCTGCAGATTGAAGCGAAGCAGATCAATCACATCGGACTCGTCGTCCACCACAAGAATGGTTTGCCGCATAGCTGGAGACAGTACGACAGGGGATTCGCCCCGATGGCAAGCGGGTTCGTGTGACAAAATCGTCACAAATGGGAGGTGGTGAATGGCGGTTGACAATCGGAGGGGGAGTGGATTGTATTCGTACTCCAAAATGAAATTTCTGTTTGCTTCAATTCTACTGGCGTCGGCGGCAGTGGTGCCGGTGCGGGCGCAAACTCCGGTGCTTCTGGCCAAAGCCGAGGTTTTGCCTCTTGCCTTGGGAGACGACTTCGAGTTTCGAAAAGTCAAAACCTTCCTGCACCAGCCCGACTGGGAGCGGTCCTACTCCACCTATGGGAATATCGAGCAAATGGTGGCATTCGAGACCAAACGCCGTGCGCGAGGCGCCGTGAGCCACCTGGACGAGCGCGAGCGCTACGGCAATTACATCACGCTTTTCTGGCGCGCCAACCGTCCAGCAGCCCGGATCGCGGTGCGCTTAGAGTATCGAAAACAAAACACCGGGCCATATGTGCAAGCCCGAGAGATTGCCTATGAAAATGTAAAAGGTAATCAGGTAACCGAGTTTGCGGTGGTGGGTGATGATTATGCGTGGGACGGCAAGGTGACTTCCTGGAGGGCGGTGTTGGTCGAGGACGGAAAAATCGTGGGCATCACCAGTTCCTTTTTGTGGAACTGATCCAGAGCCTTTCAACTATCAGGAAAGAAAACAACGGCTGAGATTGAACCCTTGGGAGCATTGTTGAACGGACGAAATACCATTTTGGTGGGAGTCAGCGGAGATCTTGCCTTGGTGCGCGTGGAGGAAAAGGGCACCTTCCAGAATGCGCCTGGGCTGAAGGAATTTACCAAAGCCATGTTGGAACGCGGGATCCGGGCTTTCCAGATTGATCTCGGAGGATGTCCGTCGATGGATTCCACTTTCATGGGAACACTGACCGGCATCGCACTGCGTCTGCGGGAGTGCGGGGGCGGGAGTTTGAGGGTGGTGAATATCACCGAACGCAATCTGGATTCGCTGCGCAATCTGGGCTTGGACGCGTTGTTTGAGATTTCATCGGAAAATCCGGAAACAATGCCTGTGGCTCCCATGCAGGTGCAGGTGGACAAGGAGGAAACGACGGAGATCATGCTGGAGGCGCACCAAGCACTCGTGGAGGCCGCCCCGGAAAACATCACCCGGTTCAAGGATGTGCTGGACTTTCTTCGGAACGACCTTAAAGACTCCTCCTCCTCCTGACCGACTCCAGGAGGCTCCGATCTCATGTGGCCCACGATTCTCCTGACTTTATTATCCGGCGCCCTGGCCGCTTTTTATTTTACGGCCCGCACTCTGTGCCGGCGGATTCATCTGCTGGAAAATCATTTACAGGATGTCCAACAGGAAGAGCGGCGCGTATTTGAATATCTGCACGGGTTGGGGGAGGCGTTTTCGGTGGAGATCGACCAGCGCGCATTGAACCGCTTCATCGTGGAGGCGTCGATGAGGATTCTCAAGGCCCAGGGTGGGGCGATTTATCTGGCGGACAAGGGGCGCGACCGGCTGGTGGCGGCATTTCTTTCCGAATCCTGTCCGCCTCTCGCCCCTGTGCCGCGGCATATCCTCGAACAGGCCGGTTCGACGCCGGTGGCTCTGGAAAGTTACCTGCGTCTCCACGCCATCGAGGCGAAAGAGGGCCTGCTCGGAGCCGTCTGGACATCGGGCAATCCGATTCATCTGCCGGAAATGCCCGACGACAAACGTCTGGATTTTCTCCATCAGGCCTCCCTGCGTCCCGAGGCGCTCATGGCATGCCGCCTTACCTTCGGAGGCCACAAACTGGGGGTGCTGGCTCTCGCCAACGGACCCATGGGCGAGGCGTTTTCAAAAAGCGATTTCGAGGTGTTCAAGGCCATCAGCGAACAATCGGCCTTTGCCCTCTACAACTCGGTCGTGTACGCCGAAGCCAGCGAGAAGAAACGGCTCGACACCGATTTGCAGACCGCCCGCGAGATCCAGAGCATCCTGCTTCCCGATCGCAACCCCTCCGTGCCCGGGTTTGATATCTGCGGCATGACGATCCCGGCACGGTATGTGAGCGGCGATTACTACGATTATCTGGACGTGGCGCCCGGCCGCACCGGAGTCGCAATCGCCGATGTCTCGGGCAAGGGCGTGCCCGCATCCCTCATCATGGCCATGTGCCGCAGCGTCCTGCGCAGTTTCGCCCCCGGCAACGATTCCCCGGCCGCCGTCCTGGAAAAAGTCAACCAGCAGCTCTACCCCGACATCAAAGAGGACATGTTCATCAGCATGGCCTATCTCCTGCTCGCGGAGAATTCCCCGTCGGTGACACTCTGCCGCGCCGGGCACGATGCCCCCCTGCTCTACACCGCCCGGGACCGGGCGGTCACGCGGCTCAATCCGCGCGGCATGGCCATGGGGATTGACAGCGGACAGGTCTTCGGTAGAGTGACCGCCGATTTTTCCGTTAACCTGGAGCCGGGCGATTGCATCGTGCTTTACACCGACGGGATGACCGAGGCGATCGACGCCCAGGGATTCGAGTTCGGACTCAAGCGGATGATTCAATCCGTGCAGGCCGGGGCTCCCCTGGGTGCCGCGGACATCATCGACCGGCTCACCGGGGAGCTGCGGAATTTCGTGGGAGATCAGCCCCAATACGACGATGTCACGCTGATCGCCATCCGAAAACTATGACCAAACCATCTTCAAAACAAAAAGCCGCCGAACACGAGAACGAGGAAATCCAAGGCACCCACGCCGATGAAAGCCCCGCAGAGGCCGAAGCCCAGGCATTGGAAACACTCCAGACGGATCTGGAAAAATTCCGCGACCTGGCCCTGCGCAGCCAGGCCGATCTCGACAACTACCGCAAACGCGCCGCGCGGGAAAAGGACGAGGCGATCCGGTTCGCCAACGCGATTCTTCTGGAGCGGTTGCTGCCCGTGCTGGACAGCTTCGAGCTGGGGCTGGCCGCCGCCCGCACGGAGTCGGAGACTTCCCCTGTGTTTCAGGGCATGAACATGGTCTTCAAGCAGCTTCAGGATTTTCTCGGCGATTCCGGCGCGGAAATCATCGACGCGGTGGGGCAGCCCTTCGACCCGAACCGCCACGATGCCGTGGGACAGGAACATAACGGGGAGGTGCCGGAAGGGCACGTGGTGCGCCAGCTTCGCAAGGGGGTCATTCTGCACGGACGCCTGCTGCGCCCGGCCGGAGTGTTTGTTTCCAAGGGACCCGCAACGGCCTAAATTCGATCCATGGCCGCAAAAAGGGACTATTACGAAATCCTCGAAATCACGCGCGAGGCCACCGATACCGAGATCAAGCGATCCTATCGGAAACTCGCCGTGCAGTTTCATCCGGACAAAAATCCGGGCGATCCCGCCGCAGAGGAGAAATTCAAGGAACTCGGTGAAGCCTACGATGTGATCAGCGATCCCGACAAAAGGTCCGCATACGACCGCTTCGGGCACGCCGCATTTTCGCAGGGCGGCCGGGCCGGAGGCGGGGGAGGGTTCCACGATCCTTTTGACATCTTCCGCGAAGTGTTTGGCGGCATGGCTGGCAGCGGAGGCGGCGGGGGAGGCATCTTTGAGACTTTTTTTGGCGGGGGCGGGGAAGCGGAGGGTGGACGCCAGCGGGGCTCCGATCTGCGCTACGATCTTCAAATCACCCTGGAGGAGGCGGCGGCCAGCTGCGAAAAAACCATCGAGATCCGCAAGCCCGACACATGCGAGGGCTGCAAGGGGTCCGGCGCGGAAGCGGGTTCCAAGGCGGCCACATGTCCGACTTGTCACGGACGCGGACAGGTCATCGCAAGCCGCGGCTTTTTCCAGGTTTCCCAGACCTGTCCCAAGTGTCGCGGGGCGGGACAAATGATCGACAAACCCTGCCGGGTTTGTGCGGGCGAAGGACGGGTGGAAAAGACCTCCGCCATCAAGCTCCGTATTCCGGCCGGTATTGACGATGGATCCCGGCTGCGCTCCTCGCGCAACGGCGAGGCCGGTCTGCGCGGCGCGCCGCCCGGCGATCTTTACGTGGTCATTCATGTGAAGGAACACGCCGTGTTCCAGCGGGACGGAGAGCATCTCTACTGCGAAGTGCCGATTTCCTTCGCCACCGCCGCACTGGGCGGGGAGTTGCGCGTGCCCACACTCGCCGGCAAAGCCCAGGTCAAGATCCCGGCGGGAACCCAGAGCGGCGCCCTTTTCCGGCTCAAGGGAAAGGGCATGCCGGTGCTCAACAGCCATCACCACGGGGATCTCGTCACCCGCATCGCGGTCGAGGTGCCCACCAAACTCAACGCGGAACAACGCCGCAAACTCGAGGAGTTCGCCGAATCCTGCGGCGAGGACAACGCGCCCCTGCACAAAAGATTCTTCGCCAAGGCCAAAGAATTTTTCAGCTGACACGCCATGCACCGATTTTATATTCCGCCGGAAAACTGGAACCCGGACAACCTCGTGCTCAGCGGGACGGAGACGCATCATTGCACCGAGGTGTTGCGCCTGGGCCCGGGGAAACGGATTGTGGTGTTCGACGGGCGCGGGGCGGAGGCCACGGCGGAAATCGTTCATGCCGGAAAACGCGAAGTCACCCTGCGCACCGTGCTCACCGGACGCAGTCCGAAGCTTCCCTGTCACCTCACGCTCGCGCAGGCTGTCCCAAAAGGGAAAACCATGGATCTCATCGTCCAAAAAGCGGTCGAGCTCGGCGCCGCCGCCATCGTTCCTCTTTTGAGCGAGCGCGTCGTCCGGCAGTTGGAAGGCTCCGATGCCGAAAAGAAAAGTGACAAATGGCAGACCATCGCCATTGAAGCGGCAAAGCAATGTGGCCAGAACTGGCTCCCGCAGATCGCCCCCCCGGTCACTCCCCGCGATTTTTTCACCTCGGCGCCGTCCGCCGAACTGCCGCTCATCGCCTCGCTCCAGCCCGGGGCGCGCCCCTTCCGCGAAGTGCTGCGCGATTTCCGCGACGAACACGGTCGCCCCCCCGCGAGTGCGCTCATTCTCATCGGACCGGAGGGCGATTTCACACCCGCCGAGACCGGGCTCGCTCTGGCCCAGGGATGCCGCCCGGTGTCGCTCGGTCCCATCGTGCTGCGCACCGAGACCGCCGCGCTCTACAGCCTGAGCGTGCTGGCCTACGAACTCTTCTGATCGCATGATCCCACTCGAGCTCCGGATCGGATACAAATTCCGCAATTCCCTCCTGCTTGCGGAAGCTCTCACCCATCCCAGCCTCGGTCACGAAACCAAGAAGCGGCATTTCGACAACCAACGGCTCGAATTTCTTGGCGATGCGGTGCTGCAACTCATTTTCACCGACGAGCTCTACCGGCGCTTCCCCGCCTATACCGAGGGGCAAATGACCAAGCTCCGCGCGCGTCTCGTCTCGCGCAACGGACTCAAGCTCATCGCCTGCCGCATCGAACTCGGGCAATACCTCCTCATGGGGCGCGGCGAAGAGGTCAGCGGCGGACGCGAGCGCGCCTCCATCCTGGCCGACGCCTTCGAAGGGCTCACGGGTGCCATGTATCTCGACAGCAATATCGACACCGTGCGCGCTTTCATCCTGCGCGAGTCCGACGATCTCATCGAGGCCTGCGCAGAGGATTACCCCGACTCCAATCCCAAGGGGTTGCTTCAGGAAACCCTGCAATCCCTCTCCCCCGAGAGTCCGGTCTATGAGATCCTCAGTGAATTCGGTCCCGAACACCAGAAAGCCTTCGACGCCCGGGTCGTCTGGCGCGGATTGAATCTCGGCGAAGGCAGCGGCGCCAGCAAGAAACTCGCCGAGACCAATGCCGCCCGCGCGGCGATCGCATTGAAACTGTGGGAGAAAAAGCCGGAATCAAAGCCAAAGGCCCGGCCGGAAAAAGCAACCCGAAAACGAAGCCCGAAAGCCGTGAAAAAAGGGGGATGATTCACAGAATGTATTTTGCCTCACCAGATCACTGCAAAAGACGGTGTCGGAAGCGGCAAAAATGGTTCCATGAAAATAATTGTCGGGAGCTTTGTCTTTGCCGTAACCGATAATAGCTTTTATGGGACCGCTTCCAGGACAGCAAAAACCCCTTCAAGCTTGTCTTCCAATGGCCGCTCCCGATCCGTCCCCTTCTTCCATAGCTCCGCACCTGCGCGGCCGGGCGTGGCTTTGGTTTTTTTTGGGTTTGATGGGGATGGTTTTTATTTACTGGTTTCTGGCCACGGCGCTCATTTCGCAGACCAATCGGAACCGGCTTCGGTCGGATCAGCAGTTCAACATCGAACTTGCCGACCGTTGCGCGGATCACTGGTGGCCCCACGCCTCGGATGGTGTGGTGAACCCGCTCTGGCCGTGGGTCGCCGCCCGCCTGCACGGTGCGTCGGATGAGGAAACTTATGCCCGCGGCCGATGGTTCAACGTCGCATTCTCCACGGTGTGTCTGGCCGCACTGGCCTGCTGGCTGGTATTTCGAATGCCGGTCGCCGCGAGCCTCGGGGTCACGACGGTCTGCGCACTCGGTGCGTTCCTTCCCCAGGCGGTCTATTTCCAGCCCGAGACGCTTTACTTCGCGTTCTTCCTCGCGGCATGGATCGCCGGATGGGAACTGCTGGGGGCAAATCCGTGGCGTGGCTATGTGGCCATGGGATTGGGTTGTGCCCCGGCATATCTCGCCAAAGCCTCCGTCACGCCACTGCTGATGGTTTTTGTCGCGGTGTCCGGCCTGCGCTGGATTGCGGCGGTGCTGCCGCGCACGCGGGAATGGACTCCGCGGGACTGGTCCGCCACGCGGCACTGGCCCGCGATGTTGCTGATGTTCGCAGTGTTTGCGGCCCCCCTTGTGCCGATGTTTGTCCGCAATCATGCGGTCTTCGGCGACGCGTTCCACAGCTTCCCGAAATACTGGATGTGGCAGTCCGATTTTGGCGGCGAAAGCGTTCCGTTCATGGTGCGTTTCAATGATCCGCTCGAACGCGCGAAAATGACGGCGGCCGATATTCCCTCATTGAAAAATTACCTGCAAACACACGGGATGTCGGGGGCCCTTCAACGGTTGCGGGATGGGACGTGGAACAAGGTGTCCGACTTCCTTCTTCCGGAGGGAAACTGGAGGATGCACCGGACCGGCAAACCCTGGAGGCATGTGTTGCGCCACCGGGGATTGTATCTGTTGCCCGCCGTTCTGGGCGCGGCAATCATGGCATTTCTGGCCTGGCGCAACGCGGGGCCCGGCGCCCGCTGGACCGGTCTGCTGCGGGGCGTCTATCTGGTGGGCGGCTGCGTCTTTCTCACACTGCTCTATGGATGGTATGACGCCATCGGACGCGGAGATCGGTTTATGATGAGCCTGTTTGCGCCGATCCAGGTGCTGCTGTTTCTTGGAGCGACCGGGATGCGGGAGTTGGCCGGACGCGTCGGCGGGATGGTGTATCTGGGGATGCAATGGGTCGTGCTTGGAATGCTGGTGATGCGCCTGACCCAACTCGTGGTCTGGCCCTGTTTTGCGTGACGCGCCCGAATCATTGCGATCCTCTGGAGGATATACAGAGATGGGGGATTGTGCGGCGGGCGATCCCGTTCCTCCCGGAGCGAGCTACAGACTGCTTCGTAGCCCTGCGCGGGAGCGCAGGGATCTTCCAATGCTGCGATTGGGGTGACGCGCGTTCCGATTCCCCGCGCTTGACCCCCGGGACGCCGGGGATAGTCTGCTTCCGTCCATTCGCGCTTTGTCATGCAGAACACCACATTATTGAAAATCACCTGTCCCGACCGGGTGGGGTTGCTTGCCGGGATCACGGGATTTGTGGCGGCGCAGGGGGGCAATCTGCTGGAGGTGCACCAGTTCACCGACCCGGACGCGGCGTGGTTTTTCGCGCGATTGGCGATCGACACCGGCACCATCGAGGGCGGGCCGGACCGGTTGCGGGACGAGTTTGCCGTGCTGGCGAGGGAATTGAACGCGCAATGGACCATTCGCGAGGCTTCCCGGCGGATGCGCGTGGTCATTCTCGTGAGCAAGTTGGACCATTGTCTGGCCGACCTGCTCTGGCGCTGGCAGTCGGGGGAACTGGACGTCGAGATTCCCGTTGTGATTTCCAACCACGACACGCTCGCCCCGCTGGTGGAACGCGAGGGCGTTCCTTTCCAACTCATCCCGGTCGATCCGGCGGACAAAGAATCGGGGTTTCGCGATTTGGCAACCACACTGCGCGGAGCCCGGCCCGATGCCATCGTGCTGGCGCGATACATGCAGATTCTCCCCGATTTTCTCTGTGAAGAGTTTGCGGGAAAAATCATCAACATTCATCATTCCTTCCTGCCCGCCTTCATCGGGGCCAACCCCTATCGGCGGGCCCACGAACGCGGCGTGAAACTCATCGGGGCGACCTGCCACTACGCCACGCCGCAACTCGACGATGGCCCCATCATCGACCAGGAGGTCGTGAGGGTGGAGCATTATCATCAACCGGAAGATCTCCTCCGGCTGGGGCGCGATTGCGAACGACTGGCGCTGGCCCGGGGTGTCCGCTATCACGTGGCCGATCGGGTGCTGGTCCATGGCCGCCGCACCATCGTCTTCCGCGACTGAGCCCAATCTTTTTGTCCCATTCCCGTCCAATGTCCGCCACTCCCGCTCCGTCCCCCTTGAACGCCGCCATCGTGGTGGCGGGTGGCAGCGGCACGCGGATGGGGTCCGACAAATTGTTCGCCGATCTCTGCGGAGTTCCGGTCCTCGCCCATTCCCTGCTGGCATTCCAGCAATGCGCCGCGATTGATTGGATCGTGGTGGTCGCCCGGGCGGACCGCATGGAAGCGGTGCGCGCCCTGTGTCTGGAATTTTCCAAAGCCGTCGCCCCGGTCGAAGGGGGTGCGCTTCGCCAGAACTCGGTCCTCAACGGGCTCCGCACGTTGCCGCCCTCGGTCCGGTGGGTCGCGGTCCACGACGGTGCACGCCCCCTGGTTACTCCCGCGATCATCGGGCATTTGTTGGAGGTCGCGGAAAAGGAGGGCGCGGCATGCAGCGCGGTGCCGGTGGCGGACACCTTGAAAAAGGCGGATGCCGACAACCAGATTTCCGGCAGCGTGGATCGCTCGGGATTGTGGGCGGTGCAGACCCCGCAGGTGTTCCGGGCCGGCGTTCTCACGGAGGCCTATTGCTCGATTCCCGACGGCACGACGATCACCGACGAGACCTCCGCCGTGGAGCGGATGGGTGGCCGGGTGACGCTGGTGCAGGATCCGGGAATGAACCTCAAAGTGACCTATCCCCGCGATCTGGAATTGGTCCGGCTCATCCTGGAATCGCGACAGCGGGGGGGTGGGTTGTGAGTTTTCACATGTCCACGTTGCCTGGGGGGCTCCGCGTTGCCACCGCCGAAATGCCGCACATGGCCGGAACCAGCGCGGGTTTGTGGGCGGGTGTCGGCGGGCGCAACGAGCCGGCCCGATTTTCCGGGATCGCCCATTTCATCGAGCATCTGCTTTTCAAGGGAACCGGGAAACGTGATGCGCGTCAGATCACGGCGGAGGTGGAGGGTGCGGGCGGCTATCTCAACGCATTCACGAGCGAGGATCACACCTGCTATTACGCCAAGGCACCGGCCGTGCATCTGCCTCGTCTGCTGGATGTTCTCTCCGACATGATGTTGGATTCCGTGTTTGATCCTCGCGAGATCGAGCGGGAACGCGAGGTGATCCGGGAGGAGATCCTCATGTATCGCGACCAACCGCAGCACCACGTGCAGGAATTGCTCAATGAGGCACTCTGGCCCGACCAGGCACTCGGGCGTCCGCTCACGGGCACCGTGGAGACCATCGGACGCATGACCCGGAACGATTTTATGGCATTTCTGGGGCGCAACTACCACGCGCGAACTGTCGTGCTCACCGTGGCAGGGCGGGTCACCCACGAGGAGGTTCTCCGGCTGGCAGCACCCATCGCGGCGCGGTTCCGATCGGGACGTCCCCCCTCGGCATTGCCTGCGGAAATACGGTCCGGTGGCCCCCGCGTGCGGGTGGCGGTGGAGGATGTCGAGCAACTGCAGCTCGCGCTGGCCTGGCCCGCGATCGGACGGCGCGATCCCCGGCGGTTTGCGCTCAAACTGCTCTGTGTGCTGTTGGGTGAGAACATGAGTTCGCGGCTTTTCCAGATCCTCCGGGAGAGGCACGGCCTTTGTTACTCGGTGCAGACCGGCACCTCATCTTTCCACGACACCGGCGCGTTTCATTTTTCGGCGGGGCTCGATCCGTCCAACCTGGGCCGGGCACTGCGTCTGGTGCTGCGCGAATTGAACCGCATCCGGGAAACCCCACCCGGGCGCAGGGAGCTCACGCAGGTGCGCGACTATGCCGTGGGCCAGCTCCATCTCGGACTGGAGAGCACCTCAAGCCGCATGGTGTGGCTGGGGGAATCCATCCTCGCCTACGGACGGGTGATCGACCCGCATGAGGTGGAAAATTCCCTTGTGGCGGTCACGGAAGACCAGGTGCGCGCGGTCGCCCGGGATATTTTCCGTCCCTCCCGCATGGCCGCCGCCGCAGTCGGCCCGGGGGCGGATGCCGCGCAACTGCGGCGTTTCCTCACCGTCTGAGTTCCCGATGGGGACAATTGCAGCTCAGAGCCGGTCGCCGGCCATGTGCGATCCACGCGGCCACCGGCCCAGGATTTCCATGCCGTCGATCCTCCATTGCCCCTGTTCCGCCACCAGGGCAAAGAGACACGCCGTGACCGCTTCTTCCCGGTCCACACAGAAAACCCGCACGCTGGCCCGGTTGCCGACGGTTTTTATTTCCCCAAGCTCCACCCGCACGGAATGCCGCAGGGGCGCATAAGATTTGCGGGCCATCCGCTCGAATTCCCGGGCACTCAGAGTCACCTGCACCGAACTGGCGGAGTGATTGTAGGCCCGCAGGAAATCGTCCTCATGAACGGCGCGGATCTGGCGGGACACCGCCTCCAGAGCAAGTCGTGGATCGAGAGCCTCGCGCTCGGCCCGGTGCAGCCATGTGACCACCGCCGCCATGCCGCACAACGAGAGCGCACACAGAATCATGGAGATACGACCCAGAGCATTCCATCCGGAACGCCGGTCGCCCCGATCGGCGCACTCGCGGTATTCGCAGGGGTCCATGGATCCGATGGTCTATCAGCCCGGCAGATCGCCGCTCAGGGCCTCGGTCTCCGCCGACATGGGATCGATAATGATTTCCTTCACCGTGCCACCGGCGGGGATCATGGGCAGCACGTGCTCGGTGTAGGGCACCATCACGTCCAGCAGATAGGATTCCTTGGAGTCGAGCAGGCGCTGCAGGGCGGGACGGAGATCCTTGGGATGAACCACCCGCTCCGATTTCACGCCGAACCCCGCGCAAATGGGCAGGTAATCGGGAAAAATCCGGTCCGGATCGTTGGGGTCACCCAGGAACGTGTGGCCGCGGTTGCTCTCGAAAAAGCGGTCTTCCCACTGCACCACCATGCCGAGATGCTGATTGTTGAGAATCACGATTTTAACCGGGATGCTCTCAGCCACAGCGGTGGCCATTTCCTGCACATTCATGAGAAAACTGCCGTCGCCGTCGATGTCGATCACCTGCCGTTTCGGGAATGCCACCTTGGCGCCGAGCGCCGCCGGATACCCGAAGCCCATCGCACCCAGTCCCGAGGAACTGAGGAAACTGCGCGGATGCGAGAAATTGTAGAATTGTCCGGCCCACATCTGATGCTGGCCCACACCCACGGAGATGATCGCCCCGCCGCCGGTCATCTCATACAGGGCGCGCACCACTTCCTGCGGAAGAATCCGGTTGCTGGCCGGATGGAATTTGAACGGAAACTCCTTCTTCCAACCGTCGATGCGCCGGTGCCATGCCGGGAATTTTTTCTTCGGGCCCCTGGTTTTGGCCAGCAGGGCATTGAGACGGCGCAGGGCGTGGCCCACATCGCTCAGGATGGGGAGCTGCACCTGCTTGTTTTTGTTGATCTCGGAGTTGTCGATGTCGAGATGCACGATGGTGGCGTGCTTGGCAAACTCGCTCACCTTGCCCGTCACCCGATCGTCGAAGCGCACGCCGAACGCGAGCAGCAGATCGCTCTCGTCCACGGCGTAGTTGCCAAACACCGAACCGTGCATGCCCAGCCATTTCATGGAGAGCGGATGCGTCTCGGGAAACGCGCCGATGCCTGTGAGCGTGGTGGTCACCGGGATATCGGTGGTCTCGGCAAATTTCTTCAGCTCCCCGCAGGCTTCCCCGGTAATGATGCCGCCGCCCACGTAGAGCACGGGGCGCTCGGATTTTGCGATGAGGGAAAGAATCTCCTCCAGCACCTTGTCATCCGCCTTCGGAGGGGGCGGAAATCCGCGCAACTCGACCTTGTCCGGAAACACGGGCTGCGCCATGCCGCGCTGCACGTCCTTGGGAATATCGATCACCACGGGCCCGGGTCGTCCGGTGGACGCGATGTGGAAGGCCTCGGCGACGATGCGCGGCAGATCGGCGGGCTCCATCACCAGATAGCTGTGTTTTACAATGGGCAGGGTGAGCCCGAACACATCGGTCTCCTGGAAAGCACCGCGCCCGATCATGTCGCGCGCCACCTGACCCGTGATCGCCACCAGCGGCACGGAATCCATGTAGGCGTCGGCGATGCCGGTCACGAGATTTGTCGCGCCGGGGCCCGAAGTGGCCATGCACACGCCCACTTTGCCGCTCGACCGCGCGTAGCCACCGGCCATGAACACACCACCCTGCTCGTGCCGCGGCAGAATGGTGCGGATTTTCTTCGACCGCGTGAGGGACTGGTGCAGCATCATGCTGGCCCCGCCCGGGTAGGCGAAAATGGTATCGACTCCGGCCCGTTCCAGGGAGGCGACGAGGATGTCCGCGCCGGACATCAGACGTCCGCTTGAAGAAGCGGGTTTGGCCGCCTTGGCGGCGGATTTCTTGGAAGGAGTGGATTTGGTTTTCATCGGGTGGACGCGCATCCTATCCACGAATCCGCGCACATTCAAGCGGATAGGTGGAATCCCGGTGAACCTGCATAATATCTCTCCGGGGTTGTCAGATGCGCCATGGGTTCGCTACGATGGCGCGATGCAAACACAGCAGACGATCTCCTTTGTCCCCCTGTTTTTCGAGCGAGTCTGGGGGGGGCGCCATTTGGAACTGCTTTTTTCCAAACCATTGCCTTCCGGAGTGCCGGTGGGTGAGTCCTGGGAAATCGTGGATCGCGCCGATGCCCAGAGTGTGGTGGCGCAAGGGCCCCTCGCGGGCCGCCCGCTCCACAGTCTCTGGAAGGAATCCCGGGCGGATATTTTCGGCAACCGTCACGCCGGGCACAGGGCGGACCGTTTTCCATTGCTCTGCAAGTGGCTGGATGCGCGCGACCGGCTGAGCGTGCAGGTGCATCCGCCGGCCTCGGTCGCTCCAGCACTCGGAGGCGAACCGAAGACCGAGATGTGGCATGTCGCCCATGCGGAGCCCGATGCCGATTTGTTCGCGGGCCTCAAGGCCGGAGTCACACGAGAGGCCTTCGGGCGGGCACTGGAAGCCGGCACGGTCGAGTCTCTCATCCATCGCATTCCGACCCGCGAAGGCGCGACCATTTTCATCCCGAGCGGACGCATCCATGCCATCGGTGCGGGCAACGTGATCACCGAGATCCAGCAGAACAGCGACACGACCTACCGGGTGTTCGACTGGAACCGCCTCGGACTCGACGGCAAACCGCGCGCGATGCATGTCGATAAATCCATGCAATGCATCGATTTTTCCGATTTTGAACCCTCACTCCAGGAGCCGGACGGCGATGTGCTCGTGAGCGATCCGCTCTTCCGTGTCTCGCACTGGGATCTGGACGCGCCCCGTCCGGCCGCCGGGCCCGGGGATTTCGCGATTTTCACCGTGCTCAAAGGCCGGGTCCGCTGCGGGGTGCGCGAGTTCGGGGCCGGAGATTTCTTCCTCGTCCCCGCCTGCATGTCCTCCGCCACCGTCGCGCCGGTGGATGGGACGGCATCCGTGCTGCAAACGATCCTGCCCGGCTGAGCGGGCGATCGGGGCCGGATCCACCGGTTCAAGCCTTGGTAAAAGCATCCGAATTCTGACGATCCATCTGCCCGTGGAGGGAATGGGTGCAGAGTGGCAGGGGCAGCTTGCCCCTGATCGTGCAGGGGTTGCGCCACGCAGCGGGACTACAAGGGCCAGCGTAGAGTGGCAGGGGCAGCTTGCCCCTGATCGTGCAGGAGCCAAGCCCGGAAGCTGA